>JBBQRS010000059.1:0-29631 GCA_038214535.1 Anaerolineae bacterium | reverse complement strand
CGTTCGACGGAATGGTTGGCCCATCGCGAAACGTTCGTGGACGTGCTTTATTCGGCCGCGTTCATTCTCGCGATTCTCGCGGTCAGCCAGGCCACGCTGCCCTTCGCGCGTTCACTCGAAACGCTCGGCAGTCGCACCTACGGCATCTACCTGATCCACATGATCGGCATGGAAAACTTCGCGCGTGGCCTCTATCACTTCATGCCGGCGGTGCTCGGCCACCAGATCATCCTGCAACCTCTCCTGGTGGCCGTCGGGTTGATCATTCCGCTCGGCCTGATGTGGCTGGTCAATCGCACGCCGGCCCGCCACTATTATCGTTACATCTTTGGATGAGGACCCCATGCCGACGACACTCGTAACAGGCGGAGCCGGATTCATCGGATCGCACGTAGCCGGGGAGTTGCTCGCCCGCGGTCATCAGGTGGTCGTGCTCGATGACCTGAGCGGCGGATTCGCGGACAATGTGCCCGCCGACGCGCGCCTCGTCACGGGCAACATCAACGACGTCGCGCTGATCGAGCGTCTCTTCGACGAATACCAGTTTGATCATGTCTACCATCTGGCCGCGTACGCCGCCGAAGGTCTGAGCCACTTCATCAAGCGGTTCAACTATCAGAACAACCTGCTGGGCAGCGTCAACCTCATCAATGCCGCGATCAATCACGGCACGCGCTGTTTCGTCTTCACCTCCTCGATTGCCGTTTACGGGGCCAGCCCGCAACTGCCCATGACCGAAGAGACGCCGCCGCACCCCGAAGACCCCTACGGCATCGCCAAGCTCGCCGTCGAGCAGGAGTTGGAGGCCAGCCGGCGCATGTTTGGCCTGAACTACGTCATCTTCCGCCCCCACAACGTCTACGGCGAACGTCAGAACATCGGCGACCGCTATCGCAATGTCGTGGGCATCTTCATGAATCAGATTCTACAGGGTCGCCCAATGACGGTGTTCGGCGACGGCGCACAGACGCGCGCCTTCAGCTACATTGGCGACGTTGCGCCGGTGATCGCGGCCGCCGCGGAGACGCCCGCCGCCTATAACCAGGTCTTCAACATCGGGGCGGACCAGGCGTACAGCGTCCATGCGCTCGCCGAAGCGGTGGCCGGCGCGATGGGCGTTGCGCCGGAGATCACCCATCTGGCGGCGCGCAATGAGGTGCAGGACGCGTATTCGTCACATGTCAAACTCAACGCCGTCTTCGGCGTCCAGCCCCGTTACTCCCTGGACGAAGGCTTGCAGCGGATGGCGCAATGGGTTCGCATCCACGGCGCGCGCGCGGGCCGCCGCTTCGACGAGATCGAGATCATGCGCAACTTGCCCCCGGCATGGCTGGCATGAACCCGCGTGTCACCGCCGTGATCCTCAACACCAACCGGCGCGAGGACACCCTGGCCTGTCTGGCGTCGCTCGCACGCAACACCGATCGCGAGCTTTCGATCATCGTCCTCGATAACGCCTCGACGGACGGTTCTGTTGAGGCGATTCACGCCGCCTACCCTGAAGTTCGCATCATCGCGCTCACCGAGAACAAGGGCTATGCCGGGAACAACAACGTCGGCATCGCCGCCGCGCTGGCCGACGGCGCGGATTGGGTCCTGGTGCTCAACGAGGACACCGTGCCGGCCCCCGATTGCATCGAGCGCCTGGTCGCCACGGGCGAGAGCGACCCCCACATCGCCTTCGTCGGGCCGCTGGTGCTCCACTACGATGAACCGGAGGTCATCCAGTCCGCCGGCGTCACGCTGAGCCGCGCCTGGGATTCCCGGCATCTGGGGCAGGACGAACCCGACCACGGTCAGTTCACCCTGGCCCATGCAGTGCCCGCGCTTTCCGGGTGCGCTCTGCTGGTGCGCGCCGTCGCCATTCGTGATTTCGGCGCACTGGATGAACGCTTCTTTTATTATTTTGAAGAGACCGAATGGTGCGTCCGGGCGACCCGCCACAGCTGGAAGATCATCCAGGAGCCAAAGGCGCGCCTCTGGCACAAAGGCGTCCAGCGCAATTACAAGCCCGGCCCATCGGTCACTTACTACAATGTCCGAAATCGCTTCTTGATGATGTCGCTGCACCAGGCCCCGCCCGCAGCGTGGGCCGGCGCGTGGTTGCAAACCGCGCGCACGTTGACGAGCTGGACCGTCAAGCCGCGCTGGCAGCACATGCGCCCGCATCGGGACGCCCTCTGGCAGGGCACGCTGGATTTCCTGCGCGGGCGCTGGGGGATGCGCCCCACATGAGCCAACTGCTCTTTCTCTCGCGCTGGTTCCCCTATCCGCCGACCAACGGCTCGAAGCTGCGCGTCTATAACCTCCTGCGGATCCTCGCTGCCCGGCATGACGTGACGCTGATCACCTTCGCCGAACCGGACGAACCCGTTGACGCGACCGGTTTGCGGGAAATTTGCCGCGCGGTACACGTCGTGCGCCGCAAACCGTTCGTCCCCGACCGCATGAGCGCGCGGCTGGCCCTGCTCAACCCGCGCCCGCGCTCCGTCGTCGAAACGTGGTCCGCCGAGTTCGCATCCCTGATCGAACGCGAGCTCGCGCGGGGAGCCTTTGACGCCGTGATCGCATCCCAGTTCGACACGGCCGTCTACGCGCCCTGCTTCACGGGCTACCCCGCCATTTTCGAGGAGATCGAACTCGGCTTGATGCACGGCCAGTACGCAGGCGCAAGCGACATCGCCCATCGGCTCCGCTATGGCCTGACGTGGGCCAAGCACAGCCGTTATCTCAGCAGCCTGCTGAACCATTACGCGGCGGCCACCGTCGCCTCGCGACAGGAACAAGACCTGGTCCGCGGCATCGCGCCCGGTTACCGCGCCGTCGAGATCATCCCCAACGGCGTGCATCTTCCCGACTACGCGGGCATAACCGCCCAACCCGCACCGGGCAGCCTCATCTTCACGGGCGCGTTCACCTATCATGCCAACTACGCCGCGGCCGCCTGGTTCGTCGGTGAAGTCTACGGGCGGATCAAGGCCCAATATCCTCTTGCGACGCTCACCATCACCGGCGACCACGCCGACCTGCCGCTGCCGCCCGCGCCCGACGTGACGTTGACCGGCTTCGTGCCCGACGTGCGCCCGCGCATTGCCGGTTCGTGGGCCGCCGTTGTGCCCATGCTTCAGGGCGGCGGCACACGCCTGAAAATTCTGGAGGCGATGGCCCTGGGCGTCCCGGTCGTCTCGACCACCAAGGGCGCGGAAGGTCTCGATGCCGAGCCGGGCCGGCACCTGCTGATCGCCGACGCCCCCGCCGAATTTGCGGATGCAACGGTCGGCCTGCTGCGCGACCCGGCCCTGCGCCGCGCCCTGACGGAAGAAGCCGGGCGTCTGGTCGCCGGGCGCTATGATTGGGCGGCCATCGCGCCGCAATTTCTCGCGCTGGTTGACGGCGTGATCTCGCCGGGGCCGCAGCCGAACCCTGCCGCACAGGCCGGGGCGCACCGGCCCGCGCACGTGGAGGCGCCATGATCCGACGTTTACCGATCATCCCGGCGGTTTCGGCGCGGTTGGCCGCGATCACCATCTCGCTCGCCGTGCTGCTCATTGTCGCATTGGTCGCGCTCAGCGGCTCGACGATGCTCACACTGCTGGGCCTGGGCGTGATTGGGCTGGGCATGGTGATCCTGCTCCTGCTGCGGTGGCCCGCGCTCGGCCCGATCCTGCTGATCCCCATCGCCTTCTTTGTGCCATACAGCATCGGCACCGGCACGCATTCGGAGATCAGCGCCCCGTTCGTGTGGGCAATGGGCATCATCCTCTTGTGGATCGCGACCATCATCGCCGATCCGACTCGCAGACCGTCGCATCTCACCCGGCCGCAAATCGCCCTCCTGGTGCTGTCGGCCATCTTCATCGTCGCGCTGTTCGTCGGTCAGGGCAACTGGATGCCCCTGGCCGGCAAAGCGCCCCTCACCGCGCAACTTGGCGGGCTGGCGCTCGTCTTGCTTTCGGTCGGCGTGTTCTTCGTCACTGCCGAGCAGATGCAAGAGGAACGCGGGCTGATCGCGCTGGTGGGCGTCTTTTTGCTCCTGGGTGGAGTTTTCGCCGTTGGCGTGTTGATCCCGCCTCTGAAACCCTACCTCCTGCGCCTCTACGAACCCGGCTCGATCAGCAGCCAGTGTTTCGCGTGGCTTCCGGCGCTGGCGTTGGGCCAGGCCGTCTTCAATCGCCGGCTTCATCCGATTTTACGCATCAGCCTTGCCGGACTATCCGCGATTGCGCTTTACTCGGTTTACGTCAGCGTCCCCGGTTGGGTGTCGGGCTGGTTGCCCGCGCTCGTCGGGGTCCTGGTGATCATCGTCCTTCGCTCGCGCTGGACCTTTTTGGTCATCCTCGGCGGCGGACTGCTGTTCGCCCCGCAAGCGCTGCAAAGCGTCCTGAGCGCCGATGCGTACAGCTACACCACCCGCATGCAGGCCTGGCAAATCCTGGTCGAAATCATCAAAGCGAACCCGATCCTGGGTCTCGGCCCCGCCAATTACTACTGGTACACTCCCCTGTTCCCGATCTCCGGCTACTACGGCCTTCAGTTCAACTCGCATAATCAATACGTAGATCTGGTCGCGCAGGCCGGCATCCTGGGGTTTGTGGCGTATCTGTGGTTCCTGGTCTCGATGGGGCTCTTCAGTTGGCAGGCGGGCCGCC
Organism: Anaerolineae bacterium; assembly: GCA_038214535.1. GTDB lineage: Bacteria > Chloroflexota > Anaerolineae > CG2-30-64-16 > CG2-30-64-16 > JBBQRS01. The sequence continues at coordinate 24,982 of JBBQRS010000059.1, read as the reverse complement.
GCGCGCCCGAAGGGTTTGCACGCGGCTACATCTACGGCGCGATCGGCGGTCTCGCGACGATCGTTGTGGCGGGGATGTTCGGCGACTGGATCTTACCCTTCGTTTACAACGTCGGGCTGGTGGGTTTTAAATCATCCTATCTGGGGTGGCTGTTCCTCGGCGGGGTGATCGCCATGGTACGCATCATGGATCGTGAGGCGTAGCGAATGCGAATCGCTTTTGTTGTGCCCTACGTGCCCAATCTCATCCGCGCGCGGCCCTATAACATCATCCGGGCGCTGCTCAACCGCGGGCACGAGATCACCGTATTCACGCAATATTCGGGCGCGGAAGAGCAACAAGACGCCGCCCGCCTGATGCGGATGGGCGCGCAGGTGAAAGCCTGGCCCGCGCCGCGTTGGCGGCCCATCTGGAACGCGCTATCGGCGCTGCCTGCCGGCATGTCGTTGCAGGCCGCCTATGCCTGGCTGCCGGCCTTAGCCGAGGAACTGACCGCGACCACCGCCGCCGGTCAATTCGACATCGTACACGTCGAGCACCTGCGCGGCGCGCGTTACGCGTTGCACCTCAAAGCCGCCGGCTGTCCCGTCCCGGTCATCTGGGACAGCGTAGACTGTATCTCCTATCTGTTCGCGCAGGCGGCAACCAGCAGCAGCAACCCTCGCTGGCGCCTGTTGACCGGCCTCGATCTCGCGCGCACCCAACGTTTCGAGGCCCTGGTGCGCGACCGCGTGGATCGCACGCTGATCACCTCCGCGCTTGATCGGCAAGCCCTGCTGGCTTTACCGGGGGTCGCGGCGCGCGCGCCCATCGTCGAGGTCGTCCCAAACGGCGTAGACCTCGCCTATTTCACGCCGGGCATCGAAACGCGTGACGTCTCCGCGCTGGTGTTTTCCGGCAAGATGAGTTATCATGCAAATATCACCGCAGCACTACACTTACTCTCATCAATCATGCCGCAGGTATGGCACAAACGTCCCGATGCCCACCTGTGGATCGTGGGCAAAGACCCCGATCCTTCGCTCTATAAAGCGGCGGCGCCGTACCCGGACAACGTGACCATTACAGGGAGTGTGCTTGATATCCGCCCATACGTGCAACATGCCGCCGTGAGCGTGGCGCCCATTGTGTATGGCGCGGGAAATCAAAACAAGATTCTCGAAGCCATGGCCTGCGCCACCCCGGTGATCGCAGCCCGGCGCGCCACAGCGGCCTTTGCAGCCATCGAAGGCGAGCAGTTGTTGATCTTCGATGACGCCGCCCAGGCCGCCGATCAAATCATCCACTTGCTCGCGCAGCCTGAGCTTGCCAGGCGCATCGGCCAGGCCGGGCGGGAATACGTCGAAACGCACCACCCGTGGGATGCCATTGCGGCTCGTATCGAAGGAATTTATGGAGAAAGTGTCGGCAGATAAGCGGTTGTCGCCAGTGGACACGGCCAACCCGGCCGGTGATTTTGACCGTGGGCTGAAACGCGCCCTCGACATCCTCGTCTCCGGGTTGAGCCTGCTGATCCTGCTGCCCTTCGCGCCCTTCATCGCGCTGCTCATCAAGACCGATAGCCCCGGACCGGTCTTCTATCGACGCGGGGTGTTGGGTCTGAACGGGACCCCATTCGACGCCTTCAAGTTCCGCACCATGCGCGTAGATGGCGATGCCATTCTGGCGGCCCGGCCCGAACTGCTGGCGCAACTCAAGCGTGACGGCAAGCTGCCGGACGATCCGCGCGTCACCCGCGCCGGCTATTGGCTGCGGCATTTCAGCATTGATGAGCTGCCCCAACTCGGCAACGTGTTGCGCGGCGAGATGAGCATGGTCGGCCCGCGGATGATTTCACCGCCCGAACTCGTCCGTTTCGGCGCCCATGCCGATGAACTTCTGAGCGTCAGACCGGGCATCACCGGGCTATGGCAAATATCCGGGCGCGCCGATCTGCCCTATGAAGAGCGCGTGCTCCTGAATGTCAAGTACATTCGTACCCGCAACGTCTGGCAAGATATCAAAATTCTGCTTCTGACCCTGCCGGCAGTATTATTTGGAAAGGGCGCATACTGAATGTTAATTGCCCGCGCCCCCGTGCGCGTGAGTTTCTTTGGCGGCGGCACCGATCTTCCCGCCTACTACAATGAGTTCGGCGGCGCGGTGCTCAGTGCGTCCATTGACAAGTATGTCTATGCCATCTTATCGGTGAATCAGGGGCATCCGCTTCAAATCACGTCCTCCGACTATCGCACCTTCTATCGCCATCCGCGCGGCCAGCCGTTGCTCTGGGAAGGCGATCTCAGCCTGCCGCGCGCCGTCTTCCAGCACTTCGGCATCGAAGACGGCATCTCCGTCTTCCTTGCTTCGGAAGTGCCACCGGGTACCGGCCTCGGCTCCTCATCCAGCGTCACCGTCGCCCTCGCCAAGGCCATCACCGTCGCCTGCGGCCGCCACCTCGACCGGGCGGAACTGGCCGCGCTGGCGTGCGAAATCGAGCTCGAGCGGCTGGGGATGCCGATCGGGGTCCAGGATCAATATGCGGCGTCAACCGGCGGCTTCAACTGGCATTCTTTCAGCAGCCGCGGCATCCGCACCGAGCCGCTGAACCTGCCGCCCGAAACCATCGCCCACCTCGAAGCCAACCTGATCCTGATCTTCACCGGCTCCGCGCGCAATTCCGCCGACATCCTGTCGCGTCAACGCAAATCGAGCGAAACGCGCGACCCCGAGGTGATCGAAGCGTTGAGCGCCGTGCGCGAACTGGCGACCCAGGCGCGCATCTACCTCCTGCGCGGCGACCTGGACCGGTTCGGCGGGCTGCTCGACGAAGCCTGGCAACACAAAAAACGCTTTGCGCGCGGCGTCAGCAGCGAACAGGTAGATCACCTTTACGCCCTCGCGAAGGCCAACGGCGCGCTGGGCGGCAAACTCACCGGCGCGGGCGGCGGCGGTTTCCTGATGCTCTACTGTGAAGATGGCGCCGCGGGCCGCGTCGAAGCGGCGCTACGTGAAGCCGGTGACTTCAGGCGCATGGAGTACACATTCGAGTATGACGGCGCACGTGTCTTGTTCAATGCCGGACTGCGACTGCCTCTGCCAGGAAAGGAGCTGCCTTTATGGCCGGTAACGGCCCCTATAAATCGCTGATGCCTTCAACGCTACCGGTCTCCGTCCCGCTGGGCGCAGAGGCCGGCGCCAAAACAGGCTCCACTGCGGCGCTATCGCAAGGCGAGCGCCCCGCGCTTCGGCGCGAATGGCGCGCCTTCATCGCGTACCTCGCCGTCCTGGATAGCGCGACCGTGTTGTTCAGCCTCTGGCTGGCCCACAGTTTTCGGATCTCCAGCGGGATCCTCGATTACTATGGCCTCGAAAACCTGAGCGCTTATCGCGCACTCTCTTTCTACAGCCTGCCGATCTGGCTGGCGCTCTTCGCCTTCTTCGGCCTCTATCGTCGCGACAACCTGCTGGGCGGCACCAAAGAATATCAACTACTTTTCAAAGCCTGCACCGCCGGGGTCATCGCCATCGTCTTGCTCTCATTCCTCTGGCGAGACCAGTTCAGCCTTGTTTCGCGCGGCTGGCTGATCACGGCGTGGGCGTTGAGCATTGCCTTCCTGCTCCTTCAGCGCTTCATTTCACGGCGCATCGGCTATGGCTTGCGCCGGCATGGCTACCTCACAAACCGGGTACTGCTCGTCGGCGCGAACGATCAAGGCCTCGCCATGGCCCAGCAATGGACCAGCTCGCCCACGTCAGGCATCCAGATCGTCGGCTTCCTGGATGATTTCAAGGCCTACGGCACGGATGTCGGCGGCGGCGTCAAGGTCCTCGGTCGCCCCCGCAACCTGCACGATCTTGTGCGCCAGCACGAGGTGGACGAAGTTGTGGTCGTGCCCAACGCGATCGCCTGGGAGACCTTCGAAGAGATCATCATCAACGGCAACTGCGACGGCGATTACACCATGCGCCTCTCGCCCGGCTTCTACGAAATCATGTCCACCAGCGTCGCCGTCACCAATCGCCAGTTCGTCCCCTTGCTCACCGTGCATGACGCCCGGCTTGTCGGCCCAGACGCGGCCGTCAAGGCCGCGCTCGATTATGGCCTGGGCGTCCCCATGTTGTTGCTGACGCTGCCCTTCCTGGGCCTGCTGGCGCTCTTCATCAAGCTGGCTGATCGCGATCTGCCGGTCTTTGAGCGCAACCCGGTGCTCCTGCCCAATGGCGCCGTCCTGAACATGCTTTGCTTCCGGACCCGGCGGCCTGATGGCGCGCCGTCATTGCACGGCCGTTGGCTCGAACAAACCGAACTCGAGCGCGCACCGCAGATCTTCCACGTCGTCGCCGGACAGATGAGTCTCGTCGGTCCACGCGCCCAGCCCGCCGACCGCGATTCGCGCGATGAACGCGCCACCCGCAACCAGCGCACCCTCAAACCGGGGATGATCGGTCCCTGGTCCGTCTGGACCTATTGGTCGCAAGGAGACGAGCGCAACTTCGATCTATACTATATCCGCAACTGGACTCCCTGGCTCGATCTACAAATCCTGTTCCAGTCGGTCGCCATCTCGACAACGCGCGTCTGGCGCTGGCTGCGCCAGGCCCGAACATAGCGCAATCCAGCCTATCGCCTCGCACCTGCAATGGAGGAGAAAACTCGTGGGTACTCCCGACCACACACAAAGCTTTTTCAACGATTACATCGCAGCCATCAATATTGCCTTACAACACATTGATCATGAGCGCCTGGAACAGGTCGTAGATGAACTGACGCGCGCCTGGCGCGAAGAGCGCCACGTATTCCTGATGGGCAACGGCGGCAGCGCAGCCATGGCGTCGCACATGACCAATGATCTCAACAAACTGACCATCGTCCCCAACCAACGCCGCCTGCGCGCCGTTTCGCTCGCCGATAACGTCCCCCTGATTACGGCCTGGGCCAACGACTCCGATTACGATCACGTCTTTGCCGAACAACTCCACGGCCTTTGCCGGCCGGGCGATGTCGTGATGGCATTCTCATGCAGCGGAAACAGCCGCAACGTGCTGACGGCCTTACGGCGCGCCTCCGAAATCGGCGCGACCACCATCGGCATCACCGGCGATAACGGCGGGAAGATGGCCGGTGCGGTGGACATTTGCGTCCTCTCTCCCATCGGCGCGATCTACCAGCAAGAAGACATTCACCTGGTCCTCAGCCACATGCTCTCCACCGCGCTCAAGGCGCGCATCACGGCCATCTCGCAGCGCAGCGTATCACCGCCGCGCGCGTTGATTCTCGCCGCCGGTGAAGGCACGCGGCTCCGGCCCCACACCCTTGACCGGCCCAAGCCGATGCTGCCCATCGCCGACCGCCCCATGCTGGAATATACCGTCAACTGGCTCAAGCACTACGGCATCTCCGACATTGCCATAAACCTCAGCTACCTGCCGCAGGTCGTCACCGAGCATTTCGGCGATGGGGCCGCGCATGGCGTCAGGCTCACCTATTCGCTGGAAGACCCCGTGATGGGTACAGCCGGCGCGGTCCGCAAACTCAACGGCTTTGCCGGCGCGTCGCCGCTGGTCGTCGTCTACGGCGACGTGCTGACCGACCTCGACCTGGCCGCGCTGATTGCCTATCATCACGAAAATGTGATCCGCGACCCCCACACGGCCATCACCATGAGCCTCTATCACGTCCCCAACCCGACCGAGGTGGGCCTGGTGGACGTGGACGCCCGCGGGCGGATCCATCGCTTCGTCGAGAAACCCCGGCCCGAAGAGGTCTTCACCGACCTGGCTGCGGCCGGCGTGCTGGTGATGGAACCCTGGGTCGTCGAGCAAATCCCGGATGCGACGTTCTACGATTTCGGCTTGCATCTCTTTCCCGCCCTGCTCGCTGCGGGCAAGTCCATTTACGGCTGGACCCTGACGGACGACGCGTATCTGCTGGATATCGGCACGCCTTCCAAGTACGAACAGGCGCAGCGGGATTGGCCGCTCCGCACCCGGCGGGCCGCCGCGCGTCGCCCCCTGATCACCGGGGCCATCTGACCGATGCGCCCGGGCATCTTCCTGGATCGTGACGGCGTAATCAACGCCAACCGTCCCGATCACGTCACATCCTGGGCCGAGTTCGAGTTCCTGCCCGGCGCGCTCAGCGCCCTGCGCCATCTGACGCAACTGGGGTGGCCCATCGCGGTCATCACCAATCAGAGCATCATCGGCCGGGGGTTGGCGACGCAGGAAACCGTCGAAGCGATCAACGCGCGCATGATCAGCGCGGTGCAGGCCGCGGGCGGGCGTATGGATGGCGTATGGTACTGTCCCCATGCGCCGGAAGCCGGTTGCGCCTGTCGTAAGCCCGCGCCCGGCTTGCTGTTCGCCGCCGCCAAGGACCTCCGGCTCGATCTCGCGCACAGCTTCCTGGTCGGCGACGCCCTTTCGGACATCCAGGCCGCTCACGCGGCCGGCGTTTATCCCATCATGGTGCGCACCGGACGCGGCGTCGCCCAGCTCCAATCCGCAATGGTTTCCAATCTCGGTGAGTTTGCAATCGTGGATGACTTGCAAGCTGCGGTGGATTGGATTTATGATGTGATCATACAAAAAGTATCTCAACCTACAACAGGAACCCAATGAGCTTTACATCGCGAATAACACAAGCAGGCAAGCGCCCGCTGCTCTGGCTTGCCTTGCTGCTAATGACCGGACTCCTGTCCGGTTGCGCCCTTGAGCGACGGCTGCCCAATATCACGCCGCCCCCGTTACTGCCCAGCCCAACGTCCACGCTGGAAGCCGTGACGCCCGAACCAGGACAGCCCACCGCTGCGCCCGACGCGCCCGACGCACCGGCCCAGCCGACCGAGCAGCCGCCGGGGCGGCTGATTTCCAGCGAGCCCAGCGGGGTGGACATCATCTGGTGGGACAGCAACGACAATATCCGCAATCACATCGGCGATTCGTTCTTGTACGCCGGTTATTCCGAAAACAGCGCGCTGCTCTCCGCCGTGCGTTTTGACCTCAGCCGCGTGCCGCGCGGCGCGCCTCTCCTCTCCGCCGACCTGGAGTTGGTCGGTTTGCGCCAGGACCGCCTCGATCCCGCGAGCGGCGGCAGTTGGTCGGCGCAAATCCTGGCGCAAACCGCGCTGCCCGATTTCCGCGCCGCCGACTATCAGGCGATATCCACGGCCCCCGCGGCCGCCAGCCTCTTGCCCACGCTCTTCCCGGCCGATCTGACGGCGGGCGGCGCCAACACCTGGCAACTCGATCCCTCGACGCTCGACTGGATCGAGCAACAACTGCTCAACGGCTCCACCGAACTCTGGGTGCGTCTCACCGGGCCGACCGGCGGCGGCGACACATTGTTCGCCTGGGATAGCGGCTTTGGCCCCGCCACGCGCGGCTCGCGCCCGCAGTTGCGCATCTACATTGACCAGCCGCCCGACACACCGCCGCCGCTGCCTACCGAGCCGATCATCATCGGGATGCAACCTGCGACGCCGCAGAACGTCTACACCGCCGCCGCCAACGCCCTGACGGCCACCGCGGTCGCGGCCGAAGGCGGCACGCCCACCCCGGTGCTGCGCTTCCTCACTGCCACGCCGGTCGCGCAAAACATTGCAACGGCCCAGGCCATCGCTTCGCTCTACAGCCTACCGCCGGTAGTCGCCGGCACGCCGCCGGCAGCGAACAACGCCACCGCCACCGCCGAAGCAGGGTACGCGACCGCGGTCGCCCTGGCGACGGGCACGTACACCCCGACGCCCGAAAACGCCGTCACGCCATTCATCGTCATTCCGACGCCGATGCCCGAAAATGTGTCTACAGCCGCCGTGATGATGCTCACCGTCGCCGCCAGAAACCGCGCCGTGGGCACGCTGACGCCGTTGCCATACAATGCCGTGTTGGCGACCCTGACGCCAACGCCTGTGTTGGTCACGGCCACGCCGCGCCCCCTCAACGCCGCGACCGCATCCGCCCTCTCGCGCTATGCGACCGCAGTCGCCATGACCACCGGCACCTTCACGCCGCAACCTGCGCGCGCAATCACACCGACCTTCACGCCCTACCCGACCGCGGTGCCCCTGATCGTTTACCAGGACCTCTCGCGACCGACCGCCACGCCGGTTCCCGACGCGGCCCCGCGCGAAGTGACCGGCAAGATCCTCTTCCTCAGCGACCGTCCTTCTCCCGTGGGGTTGGCGGGCAGCAACATCTGGGTCTACGATCCGGCCACCGGTCAGCTTGGCTTTGTCACGCAATCCTGGGTCTTCAACCGGGCCGAGGCGGCGGAAAAACGCACCAATACCGGAGACGGCGCCCTGTCACTGTCGGTCGAGGCCGACGCGGACGGCAAGTTCCAACTCTTCCTGATCAACAATAAGACCAATCAACGCTCACAAATCACCGAATTCGCCGACGACAGTTACGACCCCGCCTGGCGGCCCGGCGGCAACCAGTTCGCCTTCGTCTCGCAAGAGGCCGGCAATGATGAAATCTACGTCATGAATCGCGACGGCAGCGGGATGCGCCGGCTGACGACCAACGACTGGGAGTGGGACAAGCACCCCTCCTATTCGCCTGACGGCTCGCAGATCGTGTTCACGTCGAACCGCGGCACCGGTCGGCGGCAGACATGGATCATGGACGCGGATGGCGGCAACCCACGGCCCCTCTTCACATCGTCTTACGAGGATTATTCCCCCGTCTGGGTCAAGTAGCCCATCGGTTTTGCAGCGCGAATGCTCATGCGACTTCTTTGTAGTGACGGCTTCAGCCGTTGGGGGCCAGTACAACGGCTGAAGCCGTCACTACAAAGAAGAACGACGCGCCGTTTTCGGACAGATACGAAATATGTTTATTGACACACGTCACACCGAAAGGGTACAATGACTCCGTGATTTCCTATGTCCGGCCATTGACGACGCAACGCACTCAACCGGGCGCACTTTTGACCGGGTATGCAAACCCAATCATGGTGGCCGGACCCTCAATGGAGCGCGAATCTCTGTGGAATTAAAAGAACTCATTCGCCCACTACGCCAACGCTGGTGGCTTCTGGTGCTGGCCCCCTTGATTGCGATGATCGCCAGCATCATCGCGACCGGGCGCATTGTGCCCACCTATCAAGCCAGCACCACCGTGCTGATCGGTCGCGCCATCGAAACCGCCAACCCGACCAACAACGACCTCGCCCTGGCCCAACAGCTCGCGAACACCTATGCCGAAGTCTTGCGCCGGCAACCGATCCGCACCGCAACCATGCGGACCCTGGGCCTGAACTCCCTGCCCGATTACACCGTCGCCACCGTCCCAAACACGCAGTTGATTCAACTCACCGTCGAAGACACGGATCCGGCCCGCACGAAGGCCGTCGCCGATGAACTGGTGCGCCAACTCGTCCTGCAAAGCCCCAGCAACCTCAACCCGGAGGAGCAACAACGCCAGGACTTCGTCAATAAACAGTTGGCCGAGTTGGAAATCGGCATCGAAGATACCAAGACCGAAATCAGCCGCAAGCAAGACGAACTCGCCACCCTGCTCAGCGCGCGGGAAATTTCAGACACCCAGAACGACATCGTGGTTCTGCAACAGAAATTGAGCGACCTGCGCGCCAACTATGGCGGCCTGCTCGACAACCTCCAGAGCGGTGCGGTCAACCAGATCAGCGTCATCGAGCAGGCCGAGCTGCCCACTCGCCCGGTTGACCCCAATCGGATCCCGATCATCTTACTCAACACGATGCTCGGCTTCCTGCTGGCGGTGGTTGCCGCTTACCTGATGGACTATCTGGATGACACCGTGCATTCGACGGAAGAAGTGCAAAAGGTCGTCGCGCTGCCCACGCTCGCTTCCATACCGCTGATCGAAGGCGCATCCGGCGACGATGAACCGATCATCATCCGGCAGAGCCTGACGCCCGCAGCCGAATCCTATCGCGTCCTGTGTACCAACCTCGAATTCACCTCGCCCGATCAGCCGATCAAGCGCGTGCTCATCGTCAGCCCCACGGCCAGCGAAGGCAAGTCCACGACAGCCGCCAATCTCGCCGCCGCCCTGGCGCAACGCGGCCAACAGGTCATCTTGATTGACGCCGACCTGCGTCGTCCGGCGATACACAGCCGCTTCAAGCTCAGCAATCACGTCGGCCTGACCACACTGTTGCGCGACCCGGAAATTGACCCCGAAAGCGTGCTCTTCGAAACCGCGGTGCCCGGCCTGCGCGTCCTGCCGACCGGCCCGCTTCCGCCCAACCCCTCCATTCTGCTGGGGTCGCAGCGCATGAAACAGGTGGTCAACAAAACCGAAGAACTGGCCGACATCCTGGTCATTGATAGCCCGCCCGTCAACCTCGCGTCCGATGCGACGGTTCTCGCCACCCTCGTGGATGGCGTCCTCCTGATCATCCGCGCCGGCAGCACGCGGCGCGACGAAGCGACGCGCGCCGTCGAGAGCCTGCGCCAGGTCAACGCGCGCGTCCTGGGCGCCGTGCTGACCCACGTGCCCATGGCGCATAAGTCCTACTACGCTTACTATCGCTATAACGACACCACACCGGTGCCGGCGGCGCGCCGTGTGCTCGGTCGCCCGCAAGGCCGGCCCGCCGAACAGGCGCATAAGTCACCCACCCCGCCATCCTGATTGGCGCGCATTCGAATAACACAGCGGGCATGGCGCAAAGCCATGCCCGCTTTTTTTCTGCCCTCATACTGCACTGGCTGGGCCGAAACTTATCAGGCTTCGCCGCCCGAGGCCGCCCGCCGTCGCGCCCGCACATCCACCGACCCCGCAAGATGCGCCCCCAACAACACGATATAGCAACTCAGATAAATCCAGACCAGCAAACCCATGAGCGCCGCCAGCGAACCGTACAATAACTCATAGTTAAGCATTCCGCTGGACACAAACCAGCCGAACAGCATCGCAGCCAACTGCCACGCCACGGTCGCCAGGAGCGCGCCCACAAAGGTCGCTTGCCAGCTCGCCATCTGTGTCGGCACCCAGCGATAGAGCGCCGCAAACATCAAGAAAGACAATACCCACGGCGCCAGGAGCGATATCGTCTTCCATATCGTCTCAGACGGTAAGAAGGCAAAAATCTGGATGCTGCGCAAGACGCTCGTCAGACCACTCAGGATCAACGAGGCCATGAAGAGCAGCAAGACCAACAGCACAATCAGCAGGGCAAATAGGCGGTTCCGGATGAGATTGCCGGGACGCGCGGTCGGGAAGGCCAGGTTGATATGTTGCACCAACACGGCGAAGAAGCTCGACGCCGACCACATCAACGCGATCAGCCCGAATATCCCGACCGAAGTCCGTTGCTGCATCAATGTTTCCAGGTTATTGCGGATGAGTTCCTCACCAACCACGGGGAAAACGCCGTTCAGCGCCTCGGCTACCGCCTCATACACCACGTCGCTGCGCAGATACGATGTGCCGACGGCCACCACCAGGATCAAGAGGGGAAAGAGGGTAAACAGCGCGTAATAGGCCAGACTCGCGGCGGCCTGCGGCGCGCCCACCAGGCCGAGCCGCTTCGCCGTCGCGCCGAGGACGCCCAGCACGCCGTGCGACCGCCGGTCCGCCTGCGCGAACCACGCATTGAACCGATCGGTGATCTTTTCTATCACGCCAAAACCATACCTCTCCATTCCATCCTATACCAACCTGCCCAACCGGTCAAGCCCGTCCGCACCCCAGGGTACATTTCATTTTCGAGGCAAACTACCGCAATGTCATGCTGAGGCCTGCCGTTTTGGGCCGAAGGGTCTCGCCTTGCGACGCGAGACCCTTCGCTAGAGACCAAGCGTGACCTGCTTTGAATAGTTAACCCGCTCAGGGTGACAATCTCGCCCCCACCTTGAAATGCACCCCGCAGCCCGCGCGACTTGCGCCGCACCCTGACGTATTATATTCTGAAATCATCCCGCGGGAGCACCGTCAATGCGCGCCAAAACAATCCTCATCATCGGCGCCGGCATGGCCGGTCTGTCAGCAGGCTGCTATGCCCGGCGCAACGGCTACGAATCGCACATCTTCGAACTCCACTTCCTGCCGGGCGGCCTCTGCACCTCCTGGCGGCGCGGAGAGTACGTCTTCGACGGCGCGGTCCGCTATCTCAACGGAACCAGCCCGCAATCCAACACTCATGCGTTGTGGGAAGAGCTGGGCATCCTCCACGATACGCCGATCCACTACTACGAGGAATTCTCGCGCTATGAAGATCGCCACGGGCGCGCCTTCAAACTCTACGCCGACGTGGATCGCCTGGAAGCGCACATGCTCGCGCTCTCGCCGGTGGATGCAAAGCCCATCCGTGAATTCACCGGGGCCATCCGCCAGTTCACCCGCATGGCCTTGCCGCTGGATCTGACGCCCGCCGACCTTCTCGAATGGGCGCAGTTAGGCGGGCAGATGCTGCCGGTCGCAATCCCTGCGTTGCAGTGGATCACGGTGCCCCTGCACGAATTCGCCCAACGCTTCCATGACCCCTTGTTACGCGCCGCGCTGCCCGCGTTCTTTCCGCTCACCCCGCCCGATTTCCCCGCCATGTTCGCCCTGGCGACGCTGGCCGAGATGAACGACCGCGAATCCGGCTATCCGATCGGCGGCTCGCTGGCGCTGGCCGAAACTCTGGCCGCGCGCTATGCAGCGGCGGGCGGCCAGATCCATTACAAGTCGCGCGTGCGCCGCATCCTCGTCGAGCACAGCCCCAACGACGGCAGACCCGGCCGCGCCATCGGCGTCGAGTTGGCCGACGGCCGCCAGCATTACGGCGACATCGTCATTTCCGCCTGCGACGGTCACAGCACGCTCTTCGATCTCCTGGACGCCCGCTACACGGACGAGGCGACCCGCAGCCGCTATCAGGAGATGCAGCCCTCCAAATCGCTGCTTCAGGTGGCGTTAGGCGTGGCGCAAGACTTCGCGGACGCGCCGCCGATGCTCAATTTCCCCTTACGCCGCCCCCTCAACCTGGCGGGCATCCTGCATGACCGGTTGGTCCTCAAACACTATGCGTTCGACCCGACCCTGGCGCCGCCTGGGAAGACGGTGCTCAGCGTGTGGTGCGAAGCCGATTATGCGTTCTGGAAGGGCCTGCGAGCGGATCATGCCGCCTACGACGCGGCCAAAGACCGCGTTGCGGACCAGATCATCGGCGCGCTCGATGTGCGTTACCCCGGCCTGCGCGCCAGGGTCGAGACGGTGGACGTGGCGACGCCCATCACCTATGAACGCTATACCGGCAACTGGCGGGGCGCGTTCGCCGGATGGGCCATGTCCATGCGCAAGATGCTCACGATGACGGGCCTGGGCATGAGCAAGACCCTGCCGAATCTGGGTAATTTCTACATGATCGGCCAGTGGGTCGAGCCCGGCGGCAACGTGCAAATGTCGGCGGCCTCCGGTCGCGACGTCATCAAAGAGGTCTGCCGCGCCGAAGGCCGCCCATTTATCGCCGGAAGCAACGCCTAGAACGCGTCCAGCGCCGCCTGTAAATCTGTGAAGACCTGCAAATACTGATCCATGCCCGACACGCTGAGCACCTTCTCGACTTTCGGTTGGGGGTTGAGCAACTTAAGATGGGGTTGATAGCCGCCCTTCACATCACGCCCGAGCGCCCTGAATGCTTCCCAGCCCGATTCTTCCCCCGGCACAATCCCGTGCAGCGTGAGCAGCGCGATCACGTGCAACGCAATCAGCCCGGCGCTGCTCATATACGTCACCTCGCCAAGATCGAGAAGAAAATCGCGCGCCCCGGCAGTGTATTCCTCCTGGGCCCTGGCAATCAACTCCGTATGGTTCGATCCGTCCACACGCTCAGATGGCTGTAACACCGTAATGGGCGCCCGGCCCTGCCGTTGCGATACCACAATTTCCATCATCCACGCTCCTCACACCATCCCGCGATTCATGCGCCTTCGCTGGTGAAAGCGGATCGGCGCACCAGCAACAACTCATTTCGACCGTCTGGCATCGGTCGGTATACCACCTCATCCATCACCTGCTTCATCAAGTAGATGCCGAAGCCGCCCGGCTTGCGTTGCTCCAGCGGCACGGTCAAGTCGGGCGCAGGATAAACCGTCGGATCAAACCTCGGCGCGCGGTCACGAATGCGGATCAGCAGATCGCCGCCAACGCGTTCCACGCAGATTTCGATCGGCCCGCCCTCGCGCCGATAGCCATGCTCGATCAGATTGCAAGTCGCCTCATCGGTTGCGAGCGCCGCGTCATGCGCGGCCGTTTCCGACGCTCCCAACTCCGCCGCCACAAGCTCGACAAACCCGCGCATGGCTTCCAATTGCCCTAACTCAGCCTGGAAGATACGCGCCAATTTCCGTTCATCGGGTTCGCCAGGCTCACCCACCCAATACCCTGCCGATTTCTTCAATTGCGGCCGCCTCGCGATAATCCACCGGCGTCGCGCCGAACCCCAGGAAGCCGCCCTCGCTGCGCGCCCGGGCCACGCGTTCGCAAACACGCAACACCCCTTGCCGATAGACCTCTGCCTGCTCCGGCGTCGCCTTCTGCATCAGCACTTCATTGGCCTGGCTCAACCGGTTCAGCGCCGCCATCTTGAAATCCTGGTAGGCCGACTGAACCAAATCCGCATCATAATCCCGGCCCAACGCCAGCGCCTCCTCGCGCATCGCATCCATCGGCAGGCCTTGCAACACCGAATTATTCGAGTGTTCACGTTGCAAGGCTTCCACCTCCGCGATGATCGTCTCAAACTCCCGAAACGTGCCGAGCGCGCCGCTGAAACGCGCAACCGCGACCGTTCCGCCCGCCAACACCATCGCCCTGCCCAGCAGCGCCAGATCCTCCGCCGTCAAACTCCGTTCCACATCAGCCATCGTTGTCTCTCCCCTGAATGGTAATAAGATCCGAAAACTGCGCATCGCGCCGGTCAAGGTACGATCGGATAGATTCAAAGTATAAATCGCTTGCAAGTTTCGCACAAATGACCGCGCATGTTTAGCGCCGTTCTAACCGGTACAGCTCCTCCGGGCCGGGGACGCGCCGGAAGCTGAACTCGCCACGAAGTTCGCCCAACTCGTTCCCCAGGTAGACGGGGCGCACGTCCAGTGCTTCTTGCAGCGCCTCACGCAGCGACCGGGTCACGCCGTGCGTCCCATACGGCATGATTTCGACGCAAGTCGTTCCCGTCTTGCCCTCCTCGACGTGCGCCACGTAGCAGAACGGATAAAGCCGATCCCACGGCAACAGCACCAGCGCATCCGGCGCCTCGATCATCGAGGCCAGCCGGCGCGCGCGCAAGCGCGGCGCATACGGATCGTTCACCGGGTAGGGCCACCCGGCGTCCTGCTGCTTCAAAAATGTGATGCGCCCACGCTGCACCGACGTAATCAGATTTTCGCGTTGCGACCCCAGCGAGAGAAGCACCATCAGCACAAGGCCGCCTTGCGCCAGCACAAGGATCCAACGTCCGCCATCCGGTCGCGGCGTCAATCGCTCGACCGCAGACCGAATCACGTCCTCGATACCCGCCAGACCGGCCGCGAGAAACACGCTCAAAATCGCATAGTTCGGCACGTAGAACACCTGAATATCCCCGACGTGATAATTCGTCAGATAGAGGAACATGCCCAGCCACGCCAGCAGCAAC
The DNA here is from genome assembly GCA_038214535.1 of Anaerolineae bacterium. Lineage (GTDB taxonomy): Bacteria > Chloroflexota > Anaerolineae > CG2-30-64-16 > CG2-30-64-16 > JBBQRS01. Next base: position 9,384 of record JBBQRS010000059.1, on the reverse strand, counting down.
AACACGCCCTCACGTCGTGGCCGTCGAATCAGCAAATAGAGTACGCCCACCAGCATCAGCCCTGCCACAAGGAGGCTGAAGGTCTCCAGGGTCGCGCCCAGGTACTGCGTTGCACCCTCCACCATGCGCGCCGGTGAGCTGTTGAGGATCTGGTCGCTCCATTGCCGCGCTGTGATGATGAACGAGATCCGCGTCAGCGCAGAATCAAAATCCGCGCGCTCCAACCCAAAAGCGTTCGCGTGGGCGCGAAACGTGTGAATGATGCTGGCCTGAGAATTGCGCGAGTCTATGAGCAGATATGCCGCCGCCGCGCCCAGCAGCCCCGTGATCGCCCCGCCCGCCGCGCGCAACCAATCCCGCCGGTTTGCCTTTGCCGCCAGCAAGTAGATCACGATGGCCGGCGCAATCAAGCCGACCAGCGCGTGGACGCCGAACGCCAGCCCGCCGACCACCCCGGCCGCGATGAGCAACCCACCGCGGCGCGTCCGATCCCACAAGATCACCAGCAGCAGCACCCCCATCGCGAACGCCGCCGCCGGTGTGTAGACCTCCGCAATGATGGCTTGCCACCAAAACAGATAGTTGACGCCCAGCGCCAGCGCCGCCACGACCCCATAGGCGCGCCGCCCGCTCACAAGGCGCGCAACCAGATACACCTCGGCCAACGTCACGGCCGCCGCGCTGGCCGACAGCAGGTTCACCCGCCAGGCCACCTCCCCGATCGGCAATAAAGTCAACACCTTGCCCAGCAGCAAGTAGACGGCGTAACCCGTGTTGTGCGCCATCCCCAGGGTATAGGCCAGCGTCTGGAACTCGGCGCTATCCCCCAGCAGCACGCTCGGCGCGAGCGTCCTGATGTACAGGGCCAACCCCGCCACAAACACGCCCCCCGCCAGGACCCAATCCCAGCGATCAAACGTAACCGCGTGCTCTCTCGACTTTACCTGCACTCCCACCTCCTTTACACAACTCTTGCCCTTCGTAGTGACGGCTTCAGCGGTTGTACAGCCCCCACCGGCTGAAGCCGTCACTACGAAGGATAGATACTTAGGAAAACTGTGCGCCGCCCCTTTGTAGTGAAGGCTTTAGCCGTTTTTATGCTCCCCAACGGCTGAAGCCGTCACTACGAAGGATAGATACGTGGTGATGCACTGTCATGCTGAACGGAGTGAAGCATCTCCGGTTACGTTGCCGAGATGCTTCACTCCGTTCAGCATGACACAGACCCCAACCTCACAACCGTGCGAGGTTACGCGCCGGGCGGCCCAAACCCCCGCGCCGCATCGTCGAGCACCAACACCCAGTCCGGACGGTGACCCGGCGGCGTGAAGGTGAGCGCGCCCTGCCTGGCGAAGTCCCCGATGCGCGTCGCCGCGCCCGCCACCGGATCATACCACCACGCGACCACCCGCTCGCCACTCAACGGCTCCAGCGTCACGGTCACCGGCAACGGCAGAGGCAGATAGACGAACGCGTAGCTGCCCTCACTATCGCGCGTCGCCCGCACGTGCGCGCCGCCCTCACCGGGATCAGAGGCCAGCAAACTCTGATCCGGTACCCGGGTCAGGTAAGGCCGCGAGAGCATCAGCGCGCGCAGCCGGCGCACCTGGCTCGCGCCCGGCCGGCTCAGCGCCTCGAACCAGTAATACTCCTCATAACCCGGCGGCTGATTCTGCAACTTCTTTCCCGGCCCATACATCTGCCAGATGTCGTGATGCCCGTAGGTCACGCCGCACCCGCCCGCAAACACCGAGCGATACACCTGTTTGCGAACATCATAATCCCGATAGAATCCGTTCTGCGGGTCCCAGGCCGGCCACGGCTTCGCCGGGTGATCTTCGTAGTTGGGTTCCCCATCCAGCACCGGGCGCACCAGCGTCAGGTGATAGTCCGCCGTGATCGCCTCCCACACAGGCACATCACGTCCCGCCCCGTGCCCCGATTGCATCATGTGGATGTCCAGCCAGTCCTCAGCTTGCAGCCATTCCGAACTGCTGTGCCCGCCGCTGGGGTGATAGGTCATCAGCGCGACGCCATCCGTCGCGGCGTCAATCCCTTCGGCCAGCGCGCGCCATATCGGGCGATCGTCCACATCCTCATGCACGGCTGGACGGTCGCCGCCGATCACCCAGAGGATGTTCGTCTGATCCCGATAGCGTTCCCCCAGCCATTGCCCGTAGGCCCGCGCCCGCGGGGCATCCAGAATCGCTTCAGAGTTCTTCGCCGACGCGGGATACATCTTATCACCCCACGTCGGCAACAACCCCACATAGAGGCCATACGCCGCGGCCAACTGCACGTACTCATCCACCAGCCGGAAATAGGCCTCCACCGGGCGCGCGGGGTCGCCGTCGGCCAGCGGCAGATCGCCATACGCATTAGGATCGGTCAGCCCGGCCAACTCCGCCAGGATCACCGCCTGAATCACGGTGAACCGTTTAGCCGCCCGATCCGCGAAGTAGAGGCGCGCCTCCTCCCGGTTCAGCCGGTGGAACAACTCCCACGCTGTATCGCCCAGCCAGAAAAATGGCGCGCCATCCTCGGTCACCAGGAAGCGCCGGTTGTCGCTCACCTGCACGCGTTGCAAATCTGCCATGTCGCGATCCTTTCTTAAGCGCGCAAGATCGTCTCGATGCGTTCGAGTTCTTCCGCGCTGAAGGCCAGATTGTCCAGCGCAGCCACCGAATCCTCGACCTGCGCCACCGTGCTCGCCCCGATCAACGCCGAGGTCATGCCCGGATGACGCAGCACCCAGGCGATCGCCATTTGCGCCAGGCTCTGCCCGCGTTCCTGTGCAATCGCATTCAGCGCCTCGACCTTTGCGATCTTCTCATCGGTGATGTGTTGCGGGCGCAGGAAGCCGTGCGGCTTCGAGGCGCGTGACCCCTCCGGCACGCCCTTGAGGTACTTGTTGCTGAGCAACCCCTGGGCCAGCGGCGAGAAGACGATGCAGCCGATGCCTTCTTCCGCCAGCACATCCAGCAACCCGTCCTCGACCCATCGGTTGAACATGCTGTAGGAGGGCTGATGGATCACACACGGCGTCCCCAACTGGCGCAAGATGCCGGCCGCCTCACGCGTCTTCTCCGGGCTGTAAGATGAAATGCCTGCGTAGAGGGCGCGCCCGCTGCGCACGGCGTAGTCCAATGCCATCATCGTCTCTTCCAGCGGCGTGTCCGGGTCGAACCGGTGGCTGTAGAAGATGTCCACGTACTCCAGCCCCATCCGCTTCAAGCCCTGATCCAGGCTGGCGATGAGACACTTGCGCGAACCCCATTCGCCATAGGGTCCCGGCCACATCCGATAGCCCGCCTTATCGGAGATAATCAACTCGTCGCGGTACGGCGCGAAATCCTGCTTATAGATGCGCCCGAAGGTATCCTGCGCCGAGCCGGGCGGCGGCCCGTAGTTGTTCGCGAGATCAAAGTGAGTCACGCCCAGGTCGAACGCCCGCCTCAGCATCGCGCGCGCGTTCTCCTCCGTGTCCACCCCGCCGAAGTTGTGCCATAATCCCAGTGAGACCGCGGGCAACATCAGGCCGCTCCGTCCGCTCCGCCGATACTGCATCGTGTCGTACCGCGCATCTGTCGCTGCATACATCATTTTGGTTGCTCCTTATCGTGTGTTGCATCCCCCGGCTTCGGGAACGCATAGAAGACTCTTTCGATTGTAGACCGACAAGGAAGTGCTGTCAATCACAATACGGGTTTACCCGCTTTCAGCGTCTTCGCAGCGTCGTGGATGTGCTATAATCGGTCATTGTACATGTATAACGTACGGGGTAACCCAAAAACAGGAGGAAACCCAGCCATGACGCGAAAGCACCTTCTCATCCTGATCGGCCTGACGCTCATCCTCGGCGCGTGTGTGTCCGTTCCCGCCACACCCCCACCAGCGACGCCGCGCCCCATTGCCACACAGCCTGCGCCGGACGCCGTCGCGCTCACCCTCCATCGCGAGGGCGGCGTCGCCGGCTTCTGCGACGATCTGACGATCTACGCCGACGGCAAGACCGACGTGCGGGCCTGCGACGATGAAACGGCGCAAACCGGCGTCCTCACCGCGGCGCAGGCGGCGCAGTTCTTCACCTGGCTCACCGAGTTTCAGCCCTTCGACCGCACAATCACAGACGGCCCGGTCGCCGATAGCCTCACGCTCGAAGTCTCCTTCAAGGGTCAAGGCCCCAAATCTGTGACCGACGACGACCTGGCAGCCATCTCCGCGTTCGCGCAACAGCTCCTCACCCCCACACAGGCGCAGCCCCCCGGCTCGTCGGACTCCGGCATGACCTCAGGTCTCGCCGCCGTACAAAGCGTCGAAGTCCAGGTCCTCAGCGGCGCGCCCACATCGTTGCTCGTGATCGCGCGCGGCGCCGTCCCCGATGGCTGCACCTCGATTGATGAAACATCCTGGACACAAGAGGGCAACACATTCATCGTCACCATCACCACCATCCGGCCCGCGGACATGATGTGTACCCAGGCGCTCGTCCCCTTCGAAGAGACCGTCATGATCGAACCGGAGAACGCGCTCGATCCCGGAGCTTACACCGTGGAGGTCAACGGCGTCTCGACCGAGGTCGCCCTATAGTGGATGGTGTCTATGTCTGAGTCGGCGTATGATTTGCAGGGGACGCTGGGCGAATATATGGCGGCGCGTAGTCCAGCATGGACCGATCCTGCGGTCCTTAACCTGACCAACATCAGCGCGGGGTGGGAGTGCGACGTCTACGCGTTCGATCTCGAACACGGCCTACCGACCGAGCGCCGGCGCGCGGCCCTGGTATTACGCGTCTATCCGGGAGGTGACGCGTATCAAAAATCCGGGCGAGAATATGGCGGTATGCGGCTGTTGCGCCGCGCCGCCTACCCCGTCCCCGAAGTATTCCTCCTCGAACGCGACGCTTCCCCGATCGGCGCGCCGTTTATCATCATGGAGCGCATCACCGGGCAATTGCTCTGGCCCCTGCTGTTCCGCGGGCCGGAAGCCGACCGCCCCGGCCTGCTCACCCTCTTCTGCGGTCTGCTCGTACAACTGCACACGCTCGATTGGCGGCCCTTCGCCGAGGGGCCGTCCGGTACAGACCTGTCCGATCCTCAGCAATTGATCTGGCGGGAAGAGGCCCACTGGCAAACCGTTTTCGACCAGTATCCCGCCCCCGGCTTTCAGCCCACACTGAGTTGGCTGATGGAACGCCGTGCCGATGTGCGCGCCGCCTGGCCCGGACCCGTTCACTGGGACTTTCACCCGAACAATGTCCTCATCCAACCGGACGGCTCACCCAGTGTGATTGACTGGACGCAGATAGACATCTCAGACACACGCTTCGATCTCGCCTGGACACTCCTGCTCATCGGGTCTGCCGAGAGCGAAGCCTGGCGCGCCCGCGTCCTTGCGGAATATGAACGCCTGCTCGGCAAGACGGTGGAAAATCTGGAGTTCTTTGAAGTCGCCGCCGGCCTCAAGCGTCTTTACAGCTTCTACATCTCGGTCACGATGGGCGCGGAAAAGCTGGGGATGCGCCCCGGTGCGGAGAAAATCATGTTGCAACAAGCGCCGGCGCTGCTGGCAGTGTACCGGATGATCTTCGCACACACGCATCTTTCCATCCCCGAATTAGATACATTGCAGCTTTCAGGAGATCGTCATGAACTCTAAAGAACGCGTCACCAAAGCGCTCACCCGCAACGGTCTGCCCGACCGCGTCCCCGTGCAATTCGACCTGTGTCGCTCGCTGTTGGAGCAGTTCGGCGCCAAATACGGTATCCCCGTGCAATACAACCGGGCGGTCTACGAAGATGTGACCTATCGCATCTCGGCCAACGATCTTCGCACCACAATGGGCAGCGATTGCGTCATCGTCGGCGCGGGGCTACCCTCGGGTTACGAGCACCCCGAAACCGCGGACGGCTGCATCGTCAATGAGTTCGGCATGGTAATGAAACCCGGCATCCTCTACTATGACGTCGTTGGGATGCCGTTCAGCGGCCCGACGACGGTCGAGGATATCCGGCGCTTCCCCTTCCCCGACCCGCTCGCCGAGGGTCGTTTCACAGACGCCATCCGGGACATCGCCCGGTTCAAGGACGACTTCTTCATCGTCGGCGACCTGGAGCTGACCCTCTTCGAGATGGCCTGGCACATGACCGGCATGGAGAAATTCATGGTGGACATGAGCGGAGGCGAGCAATATATCGAAGTCCTGCTCGACAACGTGCTGGCATACAGCGTTAGGGTGGGTCGCAAACTGGTGGAGCTTGGCGTAGACGGCGTCTGGACGGGCGATGATTTCGGCGCACAGGGCGGCATGTTGATCTCGCCGCGCATGTGGCGCAGGTTCTTCAAGCCGCGCATGGCCGAACTGTGGCAAGAACTGAAGCGCGCCAACCCGCACGTCATGATCATGTATCACAGCGATGGCGCCGTCGCGCCGATCCTGGATGACCTGATCGAGATCGGCATGGAGGTCTTCAACCCGGTGCAGCCCAATGTGCCCGGCCATGATCCCGAAGAACTCAAATCGCGGTTCGGCGACCGGTTATCGTTCTGGGGCGCGATAGATCAACAACAACTGCTGCCTTTCGGCTCACCGGAAGAGATCGAAGCCGAAGTTAAAGCCAAAATCGAGGTACTCGGCAGAGGCGGCGGCTACATGTGCTCGCCCGCCCACATCATCCAGGCCGACACATCCATGACCAATGTCGAAGCGATGATCGCCGCCGTGCAGAAACACGGCGTCTATACCTGAGGCGCGAGAGGCTACCCTATGAGCACCCGCATAGATATGATCGGCCTATTCGTAGACGATATGCCCGCGATGGTCGCGTTCTACCGCGACGTGCTGGGCTTTGCCGCCGAATGGGACGGCGAATCACCGCATGTAGAATTTCAGAGCGAAGGTGTGCGCTTCTCCATGTATGCGCGCCGTATGTTGCCCGAACTGCTCGGCGCCGCGCCGACCTACCCGTCCGGCGTCAACGGCACGTTCGAGCTGGCAATTGATTTCCCGCGCTTCGCGGACGTAGGCCCGGAATACGCGCGCATTGTCGCCGCGGGCGGACGTCCCGTCTACGCGCCGCGCGATGAACCGTGGGGTATGCGCTCATCCATGATCGCCGATCCCGACGGCAATCTCATCGAGATCGGCTCATGGAACAAAGGCACAGCTTGACCCGCGCCCGTTCGTCGTGCGTTTTCCGCGGGTAGCGCACAGGAGCGCGCTACCAGTCCATCTCTTTGATATCGCTCCATTGCCCGATCGGCGCGTAAACAATCTTCCGGGCGAACCCTTGTGCCCGCTGACCGGCGACATCGAACTCCACCGTCACCGGGTTTCCCAGTCCCTTCTCACGCGCATAGCGCGCCAGCGCCGCGTCCTTGTTATATGGAATCCCCTGCAAATCCCAGGCGCGGTTGCGAATCTGATTCTCCAGGCCGGGCGGGGGTGGAGGTGGCGGCGGCGGTGGATTCCTCACCTGATCCTTCACCGCGAAGAACGCCTCCAGAAACGGCTGGTTGCGAATATCGAACTTTTCCCATTCGCTCGACCCAATATCGTAAGTGAACGGAAACACCTGTTGCACGCGCCCATCATTGCGGCACTGCTGCGCATACCACACCAGTTCATTCGAGTAGCGCACGGCCTTCTCTTTCTCGCTGCCACCGGGCAGGTCGCGCCAACCGCCATACCACTGGCCTGTCACGCCCGTATCAATCCCCGTCTCGGTGATCAGGATCGGGACCTTGAACGGGCATTGCAAAAAACGCCCGGCCCACCAGCGCCAGTTCTCTCCTGGTCCGTTCAGCGCCCAATATTCATGCAGGCCCAGATAATCACCCGCGCGAAACTCGTTGATCACCGGCTGGAAAAACCTCCAATCCACCGGCGCATCCTGCACCCCGCCGTTGCCCGGCCACCCAACACCGAAGTTGCCGACCACGCCGAGCAAATTGTAGCTATGCAGACCCACCAAAAAGCCACGATAATAATCGGCTGTCCATACCGGTGGTTCACCCGACCACAATTGCGGTTCATTGAGGCCCTCAAAGCGCAACCGGCTCCGGGGGACGCCCTTGCTCTCGCAATAGCGCGCCATCTCGTCGCAGATAACCGCATGGCGCAGGCCCCGCTGATACGGAGTCTCCGCAGATGCTTGAGGCATGGCATCCGCCTGCACATCGAACAGCGGCGGCCGCGCGCCCGGCGGCGCATCCAGGCTGATTGCCGCCGGAGGCAATTCCGCGATGGGCGGCGCCACCGAAAAATCTGCGGTTTGTCCCCGATTCCCATCCTCGCTCATCGGATGGTTACGCACAAGGATGAATTGCGCGCTGGGTGGCACATCCTCCAGATACGGAACGCGGGTATCTACCGTAAGGGTCTTAAACATCCCGGGATTCCATGACACGAAGATATCGCGATCAGTCACATTGCCCAGGTTGCCCCTGTGCGTTGAAATCCAGTGAGGACTAAACATTATGTCTGCTCCTTTACTTTTACGCCAGGGTGTCCTGTCCCATTCACCCAGGCGAACGTCGCGCTACGATAGTCATTTCAGTCCACTTGAGGTAGAATTCCGGCAACTAGAATCAAAACGGAGTCAAAAGTCAGATTTTGCGGTACCGCGTTTGGGCTAAGCGGGATGCCATTCTCCTTCTCGCCCTCGGTTAGCGACCAGCGTTCGATCAAGGCGAATTAGATGCACAACAAGATTCTACCATATCTATTTCGCGGCCAGAGTGAGCTATCATAAATTCCGAAAACAAGCCGCGACACTAATTAGGGTTCAGATTCAAGTGAAGAGGATCCTCCCTGTCTGAGTAGTAAGACAAAGCAAGCTCAGGTTAAAACCGCATAACGCTGTTGAGGATAAAGCAAATGTATTCCAGAAAGAGAGAAGATCTCGGTGACGGGATAATCAAAGCTATAAACAATGCCAAGGAATTAGCTTCATCGTTAGTTGAACCAAGCCATTCATCCTCGAAATCTGCCCACGCGCGCGCATTAGCTGAAATCGGGCTTGAGGAAATAGCAAAGGCATCGCTATTGTTTGAGAAGTATGTGATCGCCATGATGGACGGCAAAGCCACTTTCGACAAGACCGAACATGGTTTCATCGTAGGCAGCCGCACGGCTCATTTCAAAAGAGTTGAGAGAATCCATCACCTCTACGCTTTGTCAACTCAGTTGACAGAATGGCCCGGAACCAGTGTGATGTTTACCGAGAGTATTGAAGATATACTTACCGTAATTGCTAATTAGCAAGCATTTGGCTGTACCAGAGCGCGATGAGTGAGGCATGCACCTTGATCTCGAAGCCCTGGTTGGTGCGTGCACGCAACTGCTGTATGCCCATGCTGGCAAGCTGGCTGTTGGCGGTCTCG
>JBBQRS010000058.1:0-29751 GCA_038214535.1 Anaerolineae bacterium | reverse complement strand
GTGAGTCCCCTGAAAGAAGGGGCTGTTTAGCAATCGTAACTCAGCGTGTGGGCCGCGCATGGCGGGAATACAAGGCGCAGAACTGTGGCCAAGGCGTCAGAAAAGGGCGCTGTCAGGGCGGATTCATGGCTGCGTTGCACTTCTTGGCGGTTTGGCGGTCGTTCGGCAGGGTCGGGGCGGGTTTTCAGCCGGGAGCGTTGGATGCGCCGCACGTTGGTCATGGCGGCTGACGCGACGATCAGGCAGGTCATGCGGAACAGGCCGCGCACGGGCAACTTGCCGGCCGGGAAGGGATGCTTAAGCGAGCGGACGGTCGACTCCACGGCGGCTCGCACATTGCTGCCGGTCCGGTGTTCAGCGCGACTGCGGCGATGACGTTGGGATTTCGCGACTTCAGCCAGGCTGAAGGTCAACCGTAAGCTGCGGCGGCGGTTGTCCGGTTGGGGCGGACAGCGCCCGCTGGTGTACAAGGGACAGGCTGCGCAGGTGGGCAGGGCGAACTGAGCGGCGAAGCGTGGGGACTTGCCCCCCGGCATGACCGGCACAGTCTGGCCCTCGGGACAAGTGATCTCGAGTGGGACGCCCTCAGCATCCTGCGTGATGACAAAATCGGCCAGGTGCAGCTTCGCGGTATGCGGCTTGCGCCCCCGGATCGCCGTTTGGATCAGCGTCACTTGCGCAGCCCGCAAGGCCGTGTCGGCGTCCGGGCTGCCATAGACCGCATCGGTGTAGAGGGTGTTCAGATGCGTGCGCTGCTTGAGTTCCGGCAGCGCCTCGGTCAGCAGCGTGCTATCTTCGGTGGTGTTGGGCGCCACGCGCACGTCGGTAATCAGCTGCAGGGGGTTCTGCGGGTCGCAGGTCTCGGTCACATTGGCGACGTAGCCCTTGTAGCCGACGCGGTTCTTCTCGCGATACGTGGCTTCCAGGTCGTCCAGCGACTGGAGGCTGGCGGCGCTGATCTCCTGATTCGCCCTGGCCTGCACGGTGTCTGCTGTCACCCGGTACTGCTCGCCAAACAGGCGCGCCGCCACCTGGTAGGCCGGCGCCTGACCATAGTCCGCAGCCATCACCTGCAGCAACTCGGCCAGGGCCTGGCCCACCGGCTGCAACTGGGCCTCCGTCGCGGCAAAGCCCTTGACGCGGTAGACGTAGTGCCCCGCCGGCTCGCCGCCATAAGGCGCCAGCAGTGCGGCATACCGGGCTTGCTCGGGTTCGCTCAAGAGGCGCTGCAAGCGTTGAATAGCTTCGATGGTGAGTTGGAGCCGGCTCATGATCACGATGTTCGAGGCGATCTGCGTGGAATCCATGCGCTGTTGGCCGGTCCGCAGCGCCAAAGCCGTGAGCTGTTGATCGGTGATATCCGCAAAGGCGGCGGCCAAAAGGTTGGCGCCGTGTGCCAGGTTGTACTGGCTGAGGCGCCGCCGAAAGTTATACAGCGTGCGCAACTCGAAGTCACCCTCGGTCAGGCTGTCATAGCCGACGGCGTACCGCACCTGGAGGTCATACAGAAAGTGATCGTACAGCTCTTCGTCGCTCCAGCCGTAGCCCGCCTTGAGGATATCCAGGCTGACCAGGACATTCACCGGCACATTCGGCCGCGAAGGCAGGTCGGAATACAGCCCCGCGAACGCATCTTCCTTGAGCCGACTGAAGAACTCTTGCCGAAACGTGCCGGCCCACGATTCTTCCAGGCGCCGCCGTTGTTTGTCCGGCAACTCATTGACATTGCTAATCAAGGCTGGTTGCTGATGGCGTTTGTTGGCACGAAACATGCTGTGGTTCCTACCGCCCAGACAGGGCTAAATCGTTACCTGGGAGCCAAGCGGCCCCTGCAACCCATTGTAGCCATTTCTTAAGAAAACGCGAGTCTGCGCTACCCTTTTTTCAGGGGACTCACATTTGGAACTGCTGCAGGCGCTTGGCACTACCGGCTGACCGACCGCAAACGTTCCGCCGAGTTCATTGCCGTGCTGAGCGATCTGCTGACGATCTATCCTGAAGGCCGCCTCTACCTGTTGGTCGACAATAGCAGTATTCACACCAGCAAGGCCGTGCAGCAGTGGCTCAACACGCATGATCGGCTGCAACTCGTGTATCTGCCCAGCTATGCCGGGCACAAGTATAACCCGACTGAGAAGGTCTGGTGGCACCTCAAAGATGCCATCTCGGCCAATCGTGGCTTCAAGTTGCTCGTTGAGTTGGATGCCGCCATCGAGCGGCACTTGGCAAGCCTGACGCCGCAGGCCATTCTGCGCTTGATTAACTCGTATGTTGTCCGCCAAGCCCAGGCCGCCGTACCGGCCTGACGTTCTTCAAGCAACTTGTGGCAACCTACTTAGGAGCTCCACCAAGTCGGTGCGTTCTTGCTTCACCAGCGTATCCAGTCGGACATAAAGGTCCTTGGGTAGCTTGACGGTCACTGTTCCAACAGTCATAGCGTTGTCTCCCCGTGTTTCTTGATACCCGCATCATAATATGATCGTATGGTCCCGAGGAATCTCACAACATGCCCGAATCCCTGTTCCTGTTGGATTCCAGGAGAAGCAGGGGAGACGGCGTTGCGCATCAGCGGCCGCCCGAGCCCGGCCAAGGTGGATGAGGTCGACGGCGGGCTGCGGTTCGACCTGGATTTGACGCAACCAAGGAGGTCATTGGGGCGGCTCATGAACCGTCCCATAGTGAACCGTAAAGACCCCAAAGGCATGGACTGGAGGCCTTGGCCGGTTGTACCTGCCGTCATAAAGCCAGGACACCGGTTGTCAGTCGCAAGACCAGGAAAGCCTCCAATCTAGATCAGGAGGAACGCCTGCCTCTGAGACGGCTGGTCCTCCCCGCCGGCGGTTGACAATTAACAGCGTGCGTGGTCAGTTCTCGGGCGATTCACTCTCTCTGTCCACCGACTGGATTCACTCCGCTGCTTGACAGCATTATCAATCGTGATATAATCGTACTGTTCACAGTATTCTCAAACGTATTTTTGCCGAAGGAGGTGAATGATGACTGTTGTGACGGCCAACGATCTCAAGACCAAGGGGATCTCCGACATCGAGCGTCTGCTCCAGGAGACGCAGGAGGTCGTGATCAGCGTCCGAGGCAAGCCGCGCTATGTGGTGATGGAACTGGCGCACTACGACTATCTGCGCGAGTGCGAGATCGCCGCCGCCTGGGCGCAGACGCGCGAAGACGTGGCAGCCGGCTGCTACCGCCAGGAAGGCGCCGAGGCGCATGCAGCGCGCATCGAGGGCGAGTTGACGGATGCCCTATAGCCTGATTTTCACCGAAAGCTACGAGAAGATCGAAAAACGGTTCTTGCAGCGCCATCCGGAGATGCGCGAGCGCTACCGCCGGACCCTGGCCCTGCTGGAGATCGATCCCTTCCACCTCTCCCTGCGGCTGCACGCGCTGCAGGGGCGTCTGACCGGGCTGCACGCCGTCTCCATCAACTTGCAGTATCGCATCACCCTCGAACTGGAGCTGCGTGAGGAGGAAATCATCCTCGTGAATGTGGGCAGCCATGGCGAGGTCTATTAGACGCTTGATGCATATGGATTGACGTCCAGATCAGCCGATCAAGGTCGCAAAGGCGAAATCCGGGCGTCCCAGCATCCGATTGATATCAATGCCGACTGCGTAAGCCGCTAACTTGGCAGCGATCCGTGTGATCAGTCCCCAGGTGGCATGCGCCCCGGGGTACTGCAAACCAAAACTGTCGCACAGATTGGCGAAAACCGTTTCGAACACCTGCCGCAGGGCGCTGAACCAGGGGTGATCAGCTTCGCTGGGTAAGGTGACGATCTGGGCGGTATAGTCGTCGGCCCAGTGCGCCAGCCAAAACTCGCCGTCAAAGCCGGGATCGGCAATCATGAGCCGCTGGTGGTTGGGACCACACCCCTGCGTCGGGCCGAGCCAATCCGTTGGCGGTGCGACCTGCGGCGCGCCGGTGGGTGTCAGCGGTCCGGTCAACTGCGCCTGACCGGCGCGGGCGCTCAAGAGCAGTTCGGCTAACCAGCGCTCTTGCACATTGCGGGCCGCCAAAGTCCAGCCAGGCGGCAGACCGGCAGCACTCACCACGAGCAGGAGGTGCAGCCATTGGTCACTGATCGCCTGCGGCAACAGAATGAAGGCGCCCCACAGCCGCCGCACGCGGCGGTTGAAGGCGCTTTGGCTGGTCATGCCGGGGAAGAACGGCCGGAAGTGCTGCAAGGCATAGCGCACAAAGCCCCGTTCGGTCCTCCAGGGGACGCCGCTGCGCCACTGAGCGGCCAGCGCCAGACACAACACCTCGCTGTCGCCTAGCTTGGGTACCGGCCCGCCACACGCCGGCAGCTTGGGCCGGATGACTTTCTGGTACCAGTCATCCGTGATGACGTACAATGTGATCAGGAAGGTTTCCAGATCGAGTTCCATAGCATAACTCCTTGCGAAAGAGATGCCATACTCTTACTGGAACCTTCCCTATGCTGTCAACTGCCGCTTATCGCCCGCATCAATATGCATCAAGCGTCTTAGTGTAGCGATTTTTGGCCGGCGAGGATAAAGATACCGCCCGCAGCTTGTGCTGTCCTTGTGTTTCGGTTACAGGAGTGTTACAGGGCAGATTCATAGGGCAGGATGGTGGTTTCGAACCGCCGGCGGAGGCAGGTGAACCGCGCCAGCGCGCAACGCGCGTGGAATCCGTGGATCCGTGTTGGTAGTCTGTGGGGGGTGGCGGGGCGCGCTTACGAGCGCGCGACGCGCGGGGAATCCGCGTCGGCCATCCGTGTTGGCCGGTCAGCGTTGCGCCGCGCCCGCGCCGCCGCTGATGGGCGGCACCAGGCCGATGGCATCGCCATCCTGCAATGGTTGGTCCGGCTGCGCCAACCTGCCGTTGAGCGTGATCATCAGCGGTGTGTCGGGTGGAACCCCCGCCCAGGCCAGCGCGTCCGTCACCGTCGCACCGGCGGGCAGCGCGGCCGGCCCGGTGCGCAGTCCCTGGCCCAACTTCATGCGCGTCAGATTGCCCGCCGGCTTGATGATGATCTGCATCCCGGCTCCTTACGCCATCTGCTCTTCGATGAAGCGTGCCGTCAGGTCGGGCCTGAAGGTCTGCATGAACTCGGTACTCATCCCATCGTAGGCCCGGTCGCCATAGCCCACGTTGTTCCGCACCTCCGTATCTTTGCCTTCTGCGTGGACGGCCTCTTCCTCATAGTAGTTGACGTTGTTGCCGGTGATGGTGTTGTTGAAGCTGTCCGCGTCCTCGTGGATCCCATCGCGCATCGGCGGGCACACGCTCCAGTTGAAGATCGTGTTGCCTGTGACGTTGAAGCCGCGTGCACCCTCCAGCCGGATGCCGTTCATGTTGGGCGCATCGGCGCCTGCATCCGCCATTTTCTCCGTAAAATTCTTCGCGCCGGTGTTATAGCTGCCCGAGTCAATCACGTTGTTGCCGCTGATCGTGCCCCAGAAGCAGTCGCGGATGATGACGCCGTGATCGGTGTGCCAGCAGAAGATGTTGCCCGTCAGGTTGAGCTCGTGCGTGTCCTCCACCAGCACCGCGGGGCCGATGATCTGGAAGCTGCGGCAGCCGGTGACGGCGACGCTATTGCTGCGTGAATGCAGGTGATAGGCCACGTCGCCGGTCTGATAGACCGCGCACCCCACGATGTTCAACACGATGGTCTTGCTGCATTCAATCCCTTTGCCGCCGCCGTAGATGATGCAGTTTGAGACCAGATTCGGCACGAAGTCGCCATACCGCCCCATGTCCATGTCAACCATATACAGGTTGGCGCGGCGATTCCCCGCCAGCGTGCTGCCGCTCACCTCGCACAGGAACGAGTTGTTGCGTACCCATATGCCGTACTGGCCGAACCCTGCCGCGAACACGTCGCGCACCTGGCAGTTCATCGCGTCTTCCACGACGATCCCGGCCACCGACGCCTCCGCGTTGCCGCCGGTGATGGAGAGGTCCGAGATGCGCGCGCCCTGCACCGTGCTGCAAATCAGCCCGACGCCCTCCCGATTCTCCGGCGTCACCCGCAAGCGCGTGCCGCGGCTGCTCCCGCGCAGATGCACGTTGTCGGCCAACCGGACGGGTTGCGTCAGCGGGAAGATCCCGCGACCCAGAGTCGCCACGCCGCCGAGCCCGGCCAGCGCGTCCACCGCGCCCTGAATCGCCTCGTCAGCGCGGGCCGCTTCGCCCACCAGTTCGCGGGTGAAATCGGTGTAGACCTTGAACCGGTCGCCATCGTGCAAGACGACGACATTCTGCGATAAGCCTGAACTCATGGTGCGCCCTTCCTCGAAAAATTAAGAATTGGAAATTAGGAATTACGAATGATTCACCGCGCCGGAATACACGGAAACAGACGATGCCTCTTCTCTTTCCGTGTATTCCGTCTGTTCCGTGGTTTATCCTGCCGGTGCGACCGCAGCGCCGGTGCGCGCCGCCTCTTTGAGCGCCACCAGGGCGACGGTGTTGCCGCGCGCATCCTCGACCGTGAACCAGAGCGGCGCGCCCGTGAGGATGCAATCCGCGAAATGCTCGAGTTGCAACTGGAAGCGATCCACCTCCCCGAACTCGCGCGTGATCACGCCGTCCGCCAGGACGACCTTCACTACCTTGCCGTCGAACAGGCCGGGAACCTCGATGCGCCCGCGCTCCCCGATGATCTCGCAGCACGCCCTGAACGGCGCTTCCATGCTCGTCGCCAGATACGCGAACCGGTCATCGGGAAAGCGCATCGTCCCGATGAAGGTCGCATCCACGCCGTTGCCAGCCCGGATCCGCTCGAAGCCCTCCACGCTCTCCGGCTCGGCGCCCATATACGCGCGGATCGCGTTCACGCAATAGCAGCCGGCGTCGAAGAGCGCGCCGCCGCCCAGATCGGCTTTCGCGCGCGTGTCGTTCATCCAATCCCGCAGGGTATAGGTCAGCTCGGAGCGCACGATCCGCACCGGGCCGATGGCCTCCGAGTCGATCAGCTCCAGGATGAACTGGTGCTGCGGCAGGAAGCGCGGCGTGAAGCCCTCCATCAGCAGGACGCCGTGCGCCCGCGCGGTGGCGTCCATGCGCTCCGCCTCCGCGACCGTCATGGCGAGCGGCTTCTCGCACAAGATGTGTTTGCCCGCCTCCGCCGCCTTGATTGTCCACTCGCAGTGCATGCTGTTCGGCAGCGCGTTGATCACCGCCTGCACATCCGGGTCGGCCAGCAGCTCGTCATACGAGCCGTAGGCGCGCGGGATGCCGTCTTGCCGCGCGCACGCCTCCGCACGCGCCAGGCTGCGGCTGCCGATGGCGATGATCTCCGCGTTGCGGCTCTTCGCCGCGGCCGGTATGTGCGCACTGCGGGCAATCCCCGCGACGCCCAGCACCCCATAACGAACTTGATCGGTCATCGCTACTCCTCCCTGACTCCCGTTGGTAGTGACGGCGTCAGCCGTCACTACCAACGGGTAAACTCATCCCGCGCCGCCCGTAAAGTCAAACACCGTCCCCAGCAACCGGCTCGGATGGTCGCGCAGGGTGTCGAACACTCGCACCGCGTCATCAAACGGCGCGATCTCGCGGATCAGCGGCCGTATCCGAATCGCCCCTTTCGCTGCCAGGCGCACCACCTGCTCGAGGTCATCCTGGTCGAAATGCTGCGTGTGCAGGATATCCACCTCGGCCATCCCCGCCGCGTTGAAGTTGTAGCGCACATCGAAGCGCCCGGCGACCATCACCACGCGCGCGTGCGCCCGTTGCTCGATCAGTCCCGCCTGCTCCCGCGTCCCGATGATCCGATCCATCACATCGCCGCCCGAGCACTCGAAGACCACCGAATAGGGCGCGTGCGCTTCGAGCGTTTGTGCGCCTTCCGCGGTTGTCGGATCGAGCGCGCGGTCCGCGCCCAGTTCGGCGGCCAGCCGCAACCGGTCGTCATGCCGGTCGGCGAGCGTGGTCTGCGCGCCCATCACCCGCGCTGCCTGCGCCGCGAACTGGCCGATCAGCCCGCCGCCGTAGATCAGCGCGTTGTCGCTTACCCCCACGCGCGCCCGGCGCGCATCGTGGAACGAGACCGACGCGACCCCCAGCAGCGCCGCGCTCGGCACGTTGAACCCATCGGGCAGCTTAACGATCAGATCGGTCTCGCGCGCCAGGTGGAACGGGACGTGGCCCGGGTACGTTCCGGTGTACACGATGTCGCCCACGTTGAAGCGCGTGATCTCCGGGCCGCACTCAACCACCCTGGACACCAGCTGATAGGCGATGCGGCTGGGCCAGTGACCGCCATAGTTGCCGCCCATCAGGAAGTTGCGCTCGGTGCCGTTCGAGACGCCGGAGTAGAGCGTCTCCAGCAGCATCGTGTCGCGCCCGCAGACCGGCGTCGGCTCCTCGATGAAGGCCGCCTGCCCCCGCTCGACGAACATTACGCCCTTCATCGCCGGGTCAGCCCCAGGAAATCCTGAACCCGCTCGCGCGTGAACTCGCCCTGCGTGTAGAGCAGGCCCTGCGTGGGGAAGGACGCTGGCCCTGGATGGACGTATTTCTCGGCGACGCCCAGGTTGTTCACCGCCACGCTGCCCCGGCCCAGGCTCGTCACGGCCTCCCCGGTGTAGTAGTTGACCGTGTTGTGGCTGATCTGGTTGTGCGCACAGTCCTCCGCTTCATAGACCCCGCCCAGCATCGCCTCGTGCCCCTCCCAGTTGAAGATCGCGTTGGCCGTTACCTCAACCGAGTGGGTATCCGTGTGGATGTAGATGCCGTAGCGTTGCTGCGTGCGCCCGCCGTTGTCAATGAAGTTGTTGGCCGAAACCGTGCCCCACACCACGTAACGCAGCTCGATGCCGTGCCCCTGGTTCCAGCAGATGATGTTACTCGACACGTTCAGCTCGTGAGAATTCTCCACCAGGATGCCGTTCTGCGACCCCTGATAGACGCGACTGCCGGTGAGGCACGTGCTGTTCGATTCCGAATGGAAGTAGAAGCCGTGGCCGCCCGGCTGGTAGACCTGGCAACCCACGAGGTTGGTGCAGAGGGCGAACGACAACTCGAACCCATGTCCCGTCTCGCCGATGCTCGTGCAGCCCATGATCAGGTTCGGCGTCCAGTCGCCGCCACGACCGCTGCCCGTGTCGCGGATCATTGTGCCAGCCCGCCGGTTGCCCGAGGTGGTATTATCGAGCAGCCGGTTCATGAAGCAGTTGTGGCGCAGCAGGAAGCCGTAGCTGTCGAAGTCGCGCGCATAGACGCCGCGAATCTCGCAGTCGCCGCACTCATCCAGCACCACGCCCGCACCCTCTGCCGCCGCAGGGTCGCCCTGGCAGGTGAGGTCAGCCAGCGTCAGGCCCTGCACGCCCTCGGCGAGGAAGATGATCCCCTCGGCGTTGGCCGGATCGAGTTTGAGCACGGTCGCTCGCCCGGCCCCGCGCACGGCGACCATCGCGGGCAGCCGAAGCGGGCGCTCGATGGCGTAGGTTCCGCACTCGATCAGCAGCTCGCCGCCGCCCTGCGCCCCCAGCACATCCAGCACGCCCTGGATCACATCGGCCGCGCTCGCGCCCTGTGCCACCCGGTCGCCCGTCGCGCGCCCGCGCGCGAACACCTCGCCCCCATCCGCATATACGAGATAACTCTGCATGTTTTGCCTTTCTCCCCCGCCACCGGCGGCGCATCTGAGGATGCGCACTCCACCCTCTCCTCCTCCGCCCCTCTGCTCCTCCGCGCCTACCCCAGCCCCAGCTCGGCCAGCAGGGCGGGGGTCGGCATGCCGTCCGCATCCCAGCCCACCATCCCGTAATACAGCTTCAGCGCGCGCGCGAACTCGGCGCGATCCAGGCCGCGGCCCTGCAACGCGCCGTTCTGCAGCGGCTCGAACAGTCGATCCGGCAGCGCGTCGTCTGCCGCGGTCAGCCCCTCGCGCAAGTTGAACAACCGAGCCATGGTGTTGGCGCGCTCGCCTACCTTCAGCAACTCGAAGAGGCTCATGTCCCAGCCGGTGGCCGCATTGACATAATCCCGCAGTCGTTCCAGCTTGAGCTTACCGATCGGGATGCTGACAAAGTCGCACATCCCGACGCTGTTATAGAGGTTCCACACCATCTGCGAGTAGAAGAAGGCGCGCACCTTGGCCGGCCCGAAGTCCAGCCGGTCGAGCGGTTCGATCAGCCCCAGCACGCCCAGCCCGGTGGTATCTTCCAGCCCGAAAGATTCGTACACCGGGTCGTGTTCGGCCTCCAGGTGATCGGCCCCGGTGGGTGAGATCGCGTATCCCAGCCCCACGCTGACCTTGCCGCGCGGCTCGTGCATGGGCAGCTCTTGCCCCTTGACGTGCATCGCATACTTCTCCGCGCCCCGGCCGATCACTGCGGCCGCGCGCTGCGTGCCCTCGGCCAGCACCGCGCCGAACCCCTCGCGCCGCGCGATCTTGTGGATCATCTGGATCACGGCGTCGGCATTGCCCCAGCGGAGGTCGACGCCATCCACATCGTCCGGCATCAGCAACCCGTTTTCATAGCACTCCATCGCGAACGCGATAGAGACGCCGGTCGAGATGCCGTCCATCACGTAACGGTTGACCCATTGCGACGCCTCGGCAATCGCCGCCAGGTCGCCCACGCCGCACAGCGAGCCGAGCGCCCCGATCACCTCATACTCCATGCCGCCATACCGGGGCGAGACGCCGCGCTCCGCCACCGCGACCTCGCGTTTGCAGGCGACCCCACAGGCGAAGCACGTGCCCCGGTTCACCAGGATCGTATCGGCCATCCTTCCGCCGCTGATCGCGCGCGCGTGTTCGAACGAGCCGTCCCGGAAGTTGTGCGTCGGCAGGATGCCGTCCTGATCGAGTCCGACCACTCCGCCCGCGGTGCCCGTCAGGTGCAGGCCGTCTTCCGAGTTGTCGTAGTTGTCGCGATACCATTTGAGCACCGCCGCGCTGCCCGCCCGGTCTGCCGGGGCGATTTTCTCGCGCCCGCGCACCACGATGGCTTTGAGGTTCTTGCTGCCCATCACCGCGCCCAGCCCGGCGCGCCCGTGGAAATGGCGCAACTGGTTGCACAGCGCCGCATAGCGCACGCGGTTCTCGCCCGCGACGCCGGTTTGCAGCACGCGGATGCCGCGGTCGCCCAGCTCCTCTTCCAGCCCTTCCTGCACCTCGCCGCTCAACTGCCCCCAATAGCGCCCGGCGTCCCGAATCTGGTACTCGCCGTCGTGGATGAACAGATAGACGGGCCGGTCGGCGCGCCCACGCACGATGATGCCGTCGAACCCGGCCCGTTTGAGTTCCGGCCCCCAGTAGCCGCCCGCCTCCGATTCGCCGAAGCCGCCCGTCAGCGGCGATTTGCCCACCGCGCTATAGCGGTTTGCCCCCGAAAGCGGCAGCCCGTTGATCACGCTGGTCATCAGGATCAGCCGATTGGTCGGCCCCAGCGGATCAACGCCGGGCGGGAGGTCGCGGAACAGGAAGTAGCTCGCCAGCGGGCCGCCGCCCAGGTACTTGCGATAGATCTGCTCTCCGACCACCTCGGGCCAACAGCTACCCTCGGAAAGGTCAACGTGCAACACGCGACCGTGATATGCATCAGCCATTTCTTCTCCTTTTGCGGCTTTCCAGATAGTCCGCGATGCGGGCCTGCGTGTCCGCCGACGCGAAGCAGGTGCGCGATGCCTCGGCCTCGGCCCACAGCATCGCTTCCAGCCCCGCCGCGTCATAGCCGTCCACGATGCCCTTGATCTGCGCGACCGACAGCGGGCTGCACCGGCGCAGACCGTCCATGAACTCGGCCAGATAGGCCGCCAGCGCCTCCGGCTCCCCGGCGAAATCCGCGAGCCCGATCCGCAGCGCCTCATCCGCGGCGACCGTCCTGCCGGTGAAGAACAACTCTTTGGCCCGCGCCGGCCCCACGCGGCGCGGCAAGCGCCACGTGCCGCCCCAGCCGGGGATCACCCCCAGTACTGCCTCGGGCTGGCCGAAGCGCGCCGCGGACGATGCGACCAGCAGGTCGCACGCCATCGCCAGCTCCAGCCCGCCGCCCAGGCAGAACCCCTCGACCTGCGCGATGACGGGCAGCGGCAGCGCCGCCAGTTCGTTGAAGATGGCATGGCCGCGCTCGACCCACGGCGTGATCGTGTCGGCGTCGAGGGTCACCAGCGCGTTGATGTTCGCGCCTACGCAGAAATACTTCTCCGACGCGCTGCGCACGATCACGGCGCGCAAACCGGTCGCCGCGCCAATTTCCGCGATCCGGCCCGCCAATTCGTGCAGCGCCGAATAATCGAGCGTCGGCGGCTGGCCCGGCGCATCGGGCGTCAGCGTGAGATACGCCACATCCTCCCGCACCTCAAGCACGATATGGGTTTGCATGGGCGCTCCTAGTCCGTGAAAATGTCCGCGTCCATCCGTTTCAGGTCGGGCGCGATAAGGGGTGTGAATTCGATCTGATCCAGCACGTCGCGCTGGAGGTCCACCCCCGGCGCGATCTCGCGCAGCAGCACGCCCTCGCGCGTCAGCTCGAACACCGCGCGCTCCGTCACGTAGAGCACCTTCTGGCCGTTGCGCCCCGCGTACGCTCCGCTGAACGTGATCTGGTCCACCCGCTCCACCAGCTTCTTGATGCTGCCCTCTTTGACGATGGTGAGCCGGCCCTCGCCGACGGCGCACGCTACGCCTTTGGCCGTCAGCGTGCCACAGAAGACCACCTTGCGGGCGTTCTGCGTGATGTTGATGAAGCCGCCGCAGCCCGCCAGCATCCCGCTGACCTTGCTCGCGTTGACGTTGCCGTCGCCGTCGAGTTGCGCCATCCCCAGGAACGCCAGGTCCAGCCCGCCGCCGTCATAGAAGGCGAATTGCGAGGTCTCGGAGATGATCGCCTCGGGGTTATAGGCGACGCCGAAAATCACGCCCGACGCCGGTCGCCCGCCCACAATCCCCTGCTCCACCGTCAGCGTCAGCGTATCCAGCAGCCCCTCTTCCGCGGCGACCGCGGCCACCCCGTCGGGGATGCCGTAGCCGAGGTTCACGATCGCCCCCGGGAACAGCTCGCGCGCCGCGCGCCGCGCCACCACCTTGCGCACGTCCAGCGGCAACGGCTCCAGCGCGTCGAGCGGCATCCGCAGCGCGCCGCAGAACGCCGGCTCATACTCGGTCAGGCAGGTCTGCTTTTGTTGGGGGTCCACGACGACGTAATCCACGCACGTGCCGGGGATGCGCACCTGGCGCGGGTCGAGCGTGCCCGTCTGCGCGAGCCGTTTCACCTGGGCGATGACGATGCCGCCGGACGCCCGCGCCGCCTGCGCAATGTCAATCCCTTCGAGGATCGCCGGTTCTTCTTCGCACGTGATGTTGCCCTTGCCGTCGGCGGTGGTGCCGCGCACCAGCGAGACGTTCACCGTGAAGCGCGGCCAGAAGAGCCACTCCTCGCCCTCGAACTGCACCACCTTGACCAGGTCTTCGGTCGTGATGCAGTTCATCTTCCCGCCTTCGAGCCGCGGGTCAATGTAGGTGTGCAGCCCGATCTTGCTGAAGACGCCCGGTTTGCGGGCCGCAATCGCGCCGTACATCTGCGAGAGCACGCCCTGCGGAAAATTGTAGCTCTCGATTTGCTCCGCCGAGATCATCTGCGCCATTTTCGGGGCCATCCCCAGATGCCCCGCAATGTCGCGCTTCACCATGCCGGGCAGCGCCAGCAGGTCGGTCCCGATCTCGCGCTTATCGCCCAGCCCGGTCGCGTGACACAGGGTCAGATTGCCGGGCGCACCGGTCGCGAGATAGCGCTCGCGCAGGACGCGCAAGAGGAGGGTCGGTTCGCCGACGCCGCCGCCCGAGCCCTGGATGGCGACAAACGCGCCATCGGCGATCAGGCCGGCGGCATCCTCGGGGGAGATCTCTTTGCCCGGTGGCATAAAAGGCTCCTGTCATTGAATCGGGTTGAAGTCGGTGTCAAAACGCAGACTTACGCCTCTGCCGGTGGAAACTCCGGCATTTTCTCAAGCGGCCGGTTGAGGGGATACGGCTCCGGCGGGAATTGCGGGCAGGGCTGGCCCTCTCGCATGGCCCACAAGAGGCTGGACCAGTAGGGTTTGCCCCGCTCGATGATCTCCGGCGTCGTATAGACGCCCGCGATGCCGATGCGCCCCTGGTCGCTGCGATTGGGCGGGCTGTAGTGCCACAGCGAGCTATGCCAGCACACGGCGTCCCCCGGCTCCAGCTCGATGTGATGCACCCCATGCGCCGCCAGCATCGTCGCGACGCGCTCGCACGCCCTTCGCCGTGGAGAGGCGCGGCGCGGCCAACAGGCGCCGGATGGTCGGCGCCGTCAACGGCGACCGGCGCGGGCGCCTGCCGCGGCGACGCGGAAGTCTGACGCCCTCGGTGGGGTCCTGCTGGTCCCGATCGGCTTCCCGTAGGGTGACGTAGTAGCGGTGTAGACTCACGAACTTCCGGCGCACGGTACCCGGTTGTTGGCTGGTCGCCAGTTGCGCCAGGTAGCTTCGCACCTCCGCCGGCGTCGCCTCCGTCGTCTGCAGGCCCTGCGCACCCAGTTAGGCGGCGAACTGCCGCACGTCTGTACTGCCGCACGTCTGTCAGGTAGGCGCGACCGTCCCCGCGCAACTCCAGCCATGCGCCACCCACTGATGCAGCACCTGCGTGAACGCTGGAGTCCCGCGTCATCGGTGGTAATGCCTGTTGCGATCTGATGTTTCTTGTCTCGCATGCGTCATCGTCTTCCTGGCTTCTGGCTGGATGTGAAGCAGGCCGTTCGCCGAATCGCCGCACGCCGACCCGTCAGGTCAGGCGCGTGCTCTGTCTTCGCCGCGGGCGGGCGTCTCTGTCCTCAACAGCGCGGGACGGGCGGGCCTTACTGAGTTCATCGGCTCACCTCTCGGGCATGGATGGATATTCAATA
Organism: Anaerolineae bacterium; assembly: GCA_038214535.1. GTDB lineage: Bacteria > Chloroflexota > Anaerolineae > CG2-30-64-16 > CG2-30-64-16 > JBBQRS01. The sequence continues at coordinate 14,880 of JBBQRS010000058.1, read as the reverse complement.
GCACATTTGTTCGATCCCATGATACGTCCTATTTCGTCGGTTGTCAAGTGGTTCTTACGAGTATTTTCCATGAAAGAGACTGGCTTCCGTCGGGAGCTTGTGCTATGATGCATCGTCAGAGGTGTAGCATACGGAGGAGATCTTGAAGCAACAGACGCCATCCCCCGTCGCCCAGTGGTTGATCGAGGAGTGCGAAGCCCGCGAGCTCTCGTGGGCTGGGGCCTCGCGCCGGGCCGGCGTAGACAAGAGTACCATTTCGATGATCGTGCGCGGTCACCGGCCGGGGCTGGAGGCGTGCCGGGCGCTCGCGGCGTTCTTTGGTGTGCCAACCGAACACGCGCTGCGCCTGGCCGGTCACCTCTCCGGCGGCGACGATGCGCCCCTGCTCTCGCCGGCGGTGCGCGATATGGCCCTCGAGCTGGAGCGGCTGCCGCCCGAAGTGCAGAAGCCCCTCCTCGCGGTGTGGCGGTCGGTGTTGGACGCCATGAAGGCGGCCGCCGGGGTTGAGGAACCCTGAGGGCCGCGGGTGATCCTGTCCATTTGCGTGCTAGAACGAATGTGCTATACTTCCCGCCATCCGTTGCAGATGGAGGGAGTCGTGGCCAAGAAGAAGCCAGCCAAATCGTATAAGACGACCATCGATCAGTTGAGTCTGGAAACCACGACGCTCCCCACCTGGTTCCAGGAGCGACTGGCTGCGTTCATGGACAGCCTGATCCGTGTCGCAAGCGCACTGATCCTCGGTCGTCCGACCCAAAAACCAACATCGCCCCCCGGCCGCAACGGCAGGCGGCGACGGGGATGACCTCGCCACCGAACCTCCCAGGCGCCATCGGAGCGGGTGCAAGACCGGAGTAGACGCCCGGCCGGCCGCCCCAAAGGGACTCCCTCCGGTCGCGGCGCGACGATCCAGACCCTACGCTCGCCATCCGTCCGTTGGCATCCCAACGGGCAGGCATCAGCGCCCCTTGACCCGGAGCAGCGTGAACCGCTTCACCCTCTCGCACGGGCTGCACATCTGGTGCGAGCCGGGACCGATCGCCGCGCTCCTGCTGGGGGGGAGCAGGCGCGCGCCACGAGAGACCCGGCGAAGGGGGTCTGGTGCATTTCGTCGAGCACATGCTCTTCACCGGATCTCGGCGTTGGTCACAGGAGGCGCTGTGGAACTATGTGGCCGGAAGGCAGGGCGCGCCCGGCGGCTGGACGGCAGAGGAACATGCCGGCTGTCACATCGAAGCGTACGACGGGGATATCGCCCGGACCCTGACCTGGCTGGCGGAGGTGGTGTTCCAACCGACCCTGGCAGAAGCTGCGATGGCGCGCGAGCGTCGCGTCATCTTCGAAATGGGCTCGTTTCGCGGCCCCTGGGCGCACCGCAGGTTGGCCGCGCTGGGCCTGGATTACGATTTGAGCGGGGGCGGTCAGCGCTCTTCCCCGACGCCGGGAAGTGAACGAGCGGGTGGCGCACGGCCGCCGCATCTTCAGACTGCCTGCGCCATCGTTTTCCCCAACCTCATCATTGTCGGTTCTCGCACGAATTCCAGCTTCTCATGGAGCCACGCTGCCGGGGAATTCGATGCGTTGACCGGAAGTCTGATGACACCGATATCAGGTCAGTTGAACGCGCTGGGCGCCGCGGCCGCGGCGCCCAGAAGTTTCCGTGAAGTCGACGCCTGCCTGGAAGTAGATGTACCCCAATAACTCGGTCTCCTGGGGCAACGACAAGTAAGTGCGAGTCGATGCCCAGCCGATCCAGGATTTGCTGCGCCGTGAAGTACGTGTCCGGCATGAGCCGGGGGTGTAAGGCCTGGGATTGCTCGTAGTATCGCTCGTCAATCGGCGCAGCAGTCGCAGCCGGCACAGGATCCAGGTCAGCGCGGCGCAGCGTCATGATGGCAGATTGGCTCGACAAAACGAAGCCATGCCGCGAGGCAAAGTCCCGGCAGTTGCGATTCTGGCTGTCGCAGAAGATCTGCTGTTCACGAATTCCAGGAGGGATCCCTCCATGTCCAGAGAGGGGATTATCTCATCGAAGCCCAAAAGGTTGAGGACCGGCAAAGAATTCCGTCTTCAATCCAGCGTCAGTCGAAAGCGCAGGTCGGATATGAACTCACCCAATTTATCTTTGAACCAGGCGTTCAGCCGAATGTTCGTTTCTCCGCTATCGCAGATCAGTACAAGCCGGTTGATCCCCTGACCCAGTAATGCATCTTCGATCTTTGTCGGCCCATCTGCCGAGGCAGGCGCCTGACCGATACGCCGGCCGTTGAGATAGATTTGGCAAGGGCAGTTGGTCTCCAGGTATAGATCGGGTACCAGCGAAGGGGCAGGCAACACGTCCGTGCTCCGCTGCTCCGGGTCGCGATTCACCTCGGATTGGATGAACACTGTGAGAAACCAGGTCTGCCTCGCGCTGCCCGGCACAACGACCCAACCGTTGCGCTGTTCCTGGCGTTGCATCCAGCCGAAGACTCCCTCGCCCAGGTTATTGAGAAGATAGCCGGGGTCGGCGAAGTAGGCCGTCATCGCAGCCTCGTCCATGTATGGCTGGCGAGCGATCCCCATGAAGGCCGGGATGCCCAGGTCTGCGGGTGCTTTATGGTACGTGAAGAGCGGCGTCTTTAGCTCCGCGCCCAGGTTCGCCAGCAGCCGCGTCCAGCCCCGCCGCACTTTCGCCGAATCCAACCGGTAGTCCACCTGCCAGACGATGACTTTCCCTTCTCCAACCGTCACCTGTGCGCCATAGGTGTGTGGCGCAAACGGTTCACTTAGCACCTGCGTGGCGCGGGCGACTTTCTGGTACTCATCTACCTCGTGACGCTCGTAATAGATTTCCCACGGCGTGTGAGGATCTTGCAGCAGCGGCTTGGCGCCTGCGATGTCAACCGCGTGCTGACAGATCAGCCGGTTGAGCTTGGGGGGTTGCGTGTAAGAAACTTTCTCGAACAGGTAGAGGTCGTGCAGGGCGACGCCGGTCGTGAGCACATCAGGCAAGGGCTCCACCTGGTAGACCGCCGCCTCTGTCACCGTCGCGGGGCGGCCCAGGAGCGCCGCCAGAGACTCTGACTGATGCGGCTCGACCGGCAACAAGACCAGCCGCCCGCCTGCCCGAACCCAGCCTTGCAGCGCCAGGGCCTGGGCTGTCTCCAGCGCCGCCAACTCGGCCACCAGAAGATCGGTGTCTGCCGGCAGAGAGCCCGCCACGAGAGGTGTGTACTCCAGACCGAGCGATTGCAGGAACGCAGCGCCGGTTGAAGTCACGACGGCGCGGGTACCCACGACGCCTTCCGCACCGGAATGATGATCGCCCGTCTTGCTCACGGCGCAGGTCGCGCCGTACGCCAGCAGATTGCGCAGCAGTTGGCATGCTACAGGATGGTGCGCCCAGCGTTCCAAAATCTCCACGCGGTTCAGCAGCACCCGGCCACGGCCCAAACGGTATTCGATCAGCGCCGCCCAATTCATGCCGCCATTGCCCCAATCACCCGCACCGCATTCCAGCAGGATCGAGAAATCACCCTGTGCCGGCCTGTTAAAGGCATTTTGGACCAGCCATTGGTCATCGCCGGCATAGATGCTCGCGCGATTCCACTGGATGAAATCTTCGGCCGCCAGCCCCGCAAAGGCCGGATGATCGCGCTGAAGCGGGAAGGCATTGTAGAACTTTCGACCGGCGAGCACCAGCTCACCGGGCACGAAGTCATCCTGTTCCAGCACCAGAATCGATCCGCCCCTGCGCACGAAAAATTCCAGGATCTGGCCGGTGCGCGCCGTGTCTTTTGAAAATGCAGGACCGATCACCAGCAGATCGAACCCATCCAGGTCGTCGGGCAAATGCTCCAGCCAGATGACGCCCGGGATGAGCGCGGCCAACGCCTGGCAGCCTGACCTTGCACCCACACAGCCGATCCGCGCGCCATGTAATTCCAGCGGCCCGGTTCTGAGGTGGTTCGGGAAGACCTGGTATGCGATCTCTTGACGATCCATCAACCGGTCCCCGTGATAGAGCGCAAGCTGAAGCAGCGCCGTGGTGCGCGCCGCCGTTGGGGGCAGCGGGAGGAGCAACTCCCATTCCAGCTTCTCGCCGGGTTCTTGAGATCTCACCCGCTCACCCTGGGCCAGGATCGCCCCGTCATCGGCAAGCAAACGGTAGACCAGACGCACGGTCGCCGCGCGTTCGGTGTCGTTGTAGAGGCTGAAACCACGCCGCAAGCTCTCCCCGCCGAAAAAGGCCGTATCGTACTCGTTGGCGATGACGGTCACAGGACGGAAGGAGGTTTGCAATGCCGCGTAGGAAGGGTTGGGCCGGAAGAGCGGTTCGTCCGCTACCAGGCCGTTGTTAACCGTGAGCGTGTGCGCCGGGACGACTTGAGGTTTAGGGCCGGGCGCGGTCAAATCGGCCCACGCCAGCGGGATGTTGTGTGCGGGGAATGACCAGGCGCAGTAGTTCGCGATATTGAAAGGGGTCAGGCCGGTCACTTCCTCCCGCCGGGCGTACTCGTTGAAGAGTTGCTCCTCACGGCCGATGCTCTCCAGGCAACGCTCCAGGCTGGTGTAGGCGGCCGGCCCCGCAAATTCGGCGCCTACCTGCGGCGAGACGTAGTGCCACTTGCCGTGCTCGCCGAAGATCAGCGGCTTACGGCGATCCCAACCCGCCACCGTGCCGTCAATGTTATAGTGCATGCTGACGATCTCGCAGGCCTCCGGCGCGACCAGGCGGTTGTCGCCGTCGTAGGAGATCGGGCGGGATCCGTCTTCCGCGTTCATCACGGCCGTCAGCTCCGGCATCGCCGCCTGGTAATCGTCTCGGCCATCTACCCAACGCATTTCGTTCTGCATGCTCCAGATCACCACGCTTGGGTGGTTGCGGTCGCGCCGCACGAAAGCTGCCAGGTGGCGGCGACAGGCGGCGAGAAACTCCGGGTGGTCGGCGAGCATCGCCTTACTCGAACCGTAGATGGCACTCTCAGACACCAACAACATGCCCATCTCATCGGCCCGATCGAGATAGAATTCGGGATAGGGCATGGCGTGCAGGCGGATGAAGTTGATCCCCGTTTCCTGGCACAGCCGATACCAGTTGGCGGCATATTCCGAGAACTGCTGAACGAAGCCCTGGTAGTGCCAGGCGTCGCCGCGCAGGTTGATCCGCACGCCGTTGAGCATGAAGCGATGGTCTTCCAACCAGACCTCACGGAAGCCGAAACGCACGGTACGCCGATCAACCAACTGCCCCGCAGCCAGCAGGTCTACTTCCAGGTGGTAGAGATGGGGTCGCTCCGGCGACCAGAGAATTGGGTCGGCCCAGGGCTGGAGCAGCTCCACCTCGACCGGGTCGCCCGGCGCTACGGCGACCGGCTGTTCGGGCAGCGACAGGACGACTCGGTCGCCGTCCAGCACGCGAGCCTGCACGCTTCCTTCGATTCCAACGCCTGCCGTGTCCTGACCGAGCTGGTTTCCGGTGCGCCGATCACGCGGATTCCAGGTCGTCTGCACACGCGCCGTGAGAAGCCCCCGACGTACCGAGGTCTGCACGAAGACATCCTCGATCGCAAACGATGGGCGGTATTCGAGGAAGACATCTTGCCAGATGCCGCGACCCAGACGGGCAAACCACGAACCTTCCGGCACAAGTAACTTGATGCCGCCCTCTGTTTCGATCTGCGGCCACTCGCCGCACCAGACGGTCAAGTCGTTGTCCGCTCCCGCATGCACGTGATCGGAGACATCTACTTCCACCGGTAGGAAGCTCTCGCTGCCTTCGGCCACGCAAACGCCGTTGACGAAGATCGCCCACGCCTGGAGAATCCCGTGGAAGACCAGCCAAACGCGCTCCTCCCCCGCCCGCTCGACCGTGAATGTCCGGCTCACCAGGCCGGCTTGCGCATCGTTCCAGGTTGGCGGGTAACCGAAGAGGTCGTAGGGCTGAAACGGCTCGTGGGGTTTGATCATCCAGCGCCACGAAGAGGGCACGCGTACCGGCTGAGTCTCCCACCGGGGCTGCGCGAGGAGTTCGATTGGGCTATGGTTGTCGAAATCGGGCATGAACGCCCATTCGCCGTTGAGACAGATGCGGGAACGAGGAGTAGATGACATAGTGATGCTCTTATTGGTTGGATTAGGGATGAGGATCGGCGCCAGGGCTGCGATCGCGCAGAATAGCGGCGTCCAACGGCGGCACGATCATTGAGGCTGCCACCTGCTGCCCGGAGGCGAGCACGGTATAGGGGTGTTTCAATGTGATCGGCTGCGGCTCCTGGCTGAAATTGAGTACGCAGGCATAATGCGTCTCACCGCGGCGAAGATGCACGACCTCCACCATCGGCGATGCGCTGACCACCGGGCGGTCAATGCCGCAGTCGGTGGCCCACTGCGCGACCAGATCCTGCAGGCATTCGGCGTTGGGCTGGGTGCCCAGGTAGATCACCTTGCCGCGGCCAAACGTGTTCACCGTGATGGCAGGGCTGCCGGCGTAATGACGGCGCTCGTCGTAGACGGCCAACACTTGGGCGGTCGTGGGTTTGAGCACATCACACCACCAAACGCACTCGCTCGTGCCGGCCAGACCGCTGCGCTCCAGCCAGCGAATGCCGGCGGCGGTCGCGCCCGACAGCTGGTTGTCCTGTTCCTCGATCTCCACTCCCGCCAGCGCGGCCAGCTTGTCGGGGAAGGTCTCGGCGATGAAAACCGATTCCGTGTCGCGCAGCCCTGAGAGGAATGTGAGCACCAGCGTGCCGCCGTTACGTGCGAACGTCGTCAATTTGGCCGCCAAGGCGTCATCGAGCAAGAGCAAGGAGGGGGCGATGAGCAGGCGATAGGCCGAAAAGTCATCTGCCGGGGAAACCACGTCCGCGGTGATCTGGTTGCGGAAGAGCGCCTGCGAATAGCTGTAGATATGCCGCTGGTAGCGGTGCTGTGCGTTGTAGGGATCCGCCGTCAGCGCCCAATCGCAGTCGAAGTCCCGCAAGATGGCCGCCTGCGCCGAGACGCGCGCCGCCTCGAATTCCGTCGGCAGCGCAGCCAGCTCGTTGGCGATCCGCTGCACTTCGAAGTAGCGCCGCCGGGGGACGGAATCGCAATCCACGATTCCCAGCCCCTTGTTCTCCACCCCGAAGGGGCAGGCGCGCCAGGGGAAGAACAAAAACATGCGTCCGCCGTGCGCCAACTCCTGATACGTCCACAGCCGCACAAAACCGGGTAAGACGGAGCCGATTTGCTTCTCCGTGACCCAGAAGGGCGCTTTCTTGACAGCGCGCGTGTAGGCCAATGCCAGGCTGGCCATGGCCGGATCGTAGGGGATCGCCGCGTAATTGCGCAACTCGGTCTCTAGCGTCCAGCCCAGGGGATAGTTGTCCACCGCGGCCACATCCACGCTCTCGCCCAGCTTGTACAGGTCCAGGTTGTTGATGAACCCACTGGAACAAATGTTGTGCGTCACCGGTCTGCCGGGAGACAGACGGTGCAGGATGTCGGTTTGGAGGCGGGCGTACTTCAGAAACGCATCCGAGAAGAAACGATACATCTCCAGGACGAGGGATGGATTCTGGTCTTGCAGGGGCAGGACGATCTCCTCCCAGCGGCGATAACTCAAGCCCCAAAACGCGGTGCCGCAGCGGCGGTTGAACTCGGCGAGCGAGCCATATTTTTGTTGTAGCCAGGCGCGAAAGTCGCGCTGGCAGGTCGCGCAGTAGCAGTAGGGCTTTTCGGCCATGAACTCGTTGTCGAGCTGGTAGCCGATCACGTGCGGATTGTCCCGGTAATGCTCGGCCAGTGCAGTTACCACGCGCGCGGTGTAGGCGTGGTAGTTGGCGTTGTTGACGCAATACTCGCGGCGGCGACCCCACTCGCGGCGTTGCCCGTTCTCGTACACCTGGTAGATGTCTGGGTGTTTATCCAGCAGCCATTTCGGCGGGCTGGCCGTTGGCGTACACGTGAGCGTCTGGACGCCGTGCCGGGCCAACGTCTCGACGGCATCATCGAGCCAACTGAAATCGAAGCGCCCATCGTCGGGTTCCATAAAGACCCAGGCGAACTCGCCCATGCGGGCCAAGTTGACGCCCGCGGCCTGCATGAGTTGCGCGTCGGCCGCGACACGGTCGGGGGTGATGTGTTCAGGATAGTAGGCGGCGCCGAGATACATGGCTTGACACCTTTTCTTCGGGCTGTTGGAAACCTCTGCAACCACTGCGAAGCCGATCCTTCGGTCGGCGCGGGCCGTCCTCGCAAGTGTTGCAGCGACCTCGGTCGCCCGCTATGAATTACGCATCTGGGATAGTTCGTCGGATGCTTCTGCCCTGCGCTTCCTCGTACATCGCCAGGATATTGCCAATCGGCGTGTCCATCTGGAGGGAATGGCTGGGCGCGAGGATATAGCCACCGCGATTGGCGAAGAGCGCGATCAGGCGGCGCACCTCTCGCCGCACGTCGTTCTCGGTTCCGTGCGGCAGCAGATCCTGGATATCCACGCCGCCGTGAAACGTCAATTGGTCGCCAAAGCGGGCGGCCAGAGACTCGATCTCCATTCCGCGCGCGCCCACCTGGATCGGGTCGAGGATGGTCACGCCGATCTCGATCAGATCCGGGATCAACTCGGTCACCGCGCCGCAGGAGTGAAAGAAGATCTCGACATCGAAATTAGCCTTGATCTCGCGGTAGAAATTCAGATAAAGGTCTTTGAAATAGCGGCGGAACATGCGCGGCGAGATAAGCAAGCCAATCTGCGAGCTGTAGTCGCCGCCACCGTGGAGCTCGTGGATGCGCCCGCCGCCGGCCGCCAATGTTTTCAGCGCGTGCTCCAGCCGATAGCGGTTGTGTTGCTCGATCATCGCTGCGGCAAGGTCGGGGTCTCCGGCCAACAGCAGCAGGAAACGCTCATCGCCCACCCACATCATCAGGTGTTGTAATCCCGACGGGTCGCCGTGTGCGCTGATCCAGTATGCGCTCTCGTCTTCCAGGGCGTCAATCTGCGCGGGGATCGTGCTCCAGTCCCACCAGTCAATGTGCCCATTCCAGCCATTGCGCCCCGCCAGGTCGGCGGCGGTGTTGACGTCGGCCCAGGGATAAACCACGGTCGTCGGGTTCACCCCGCCGGCCGGCGCGGGCACGTCCTTCATCACCGGTCCGCCGCTCACGATGGTTTCGTAGCTGCCATCGGGGAAGGTGCGCAACGGCGGGCCGATGTAGCGCGGCCCTACCGTGCGCCGGTCAATGCCGAGGATTCGCAGCAGTTCGGGCAGCGAATGGATCCCGAAGTAGGTGTAGAGGCGGGCCAACGTGCCGGGTTCGGCCGAGAAGTCGCACGGCGTCCGGTCTGCCGGTTGATGGCGCACGGCCGCGCGCATCCGTTCGTAAGAGGTGGTCATGGGTGGTGGCTCACATAGCGGAGGTGGGTCGCTTTATCTCCCTGGCGATCAACGCTCGATCGCCAGGGAGTGAACGGCTTGAGTGGTTATTACTGAGTGGCTTTCCAGGCGTCAATTTGTTTCTGGGCTTCGGCGACGATTGCATCCATGCCGGCGTCCTTCAACTTCTGCTGGAATTCCGGCAACACCGTCTCAGGATCGGCCATGCCGTTGGTCAACGGAAAGCCCAGCTCCTGGACGACGTTGGTCACGTTCGCCATTTCGGTTTTCACCGGGGTCGGATCGAACGCAAAACCGAGCGTAACCGACGCCGGTGAGTCGGCATTGAGCTTCTTGGTCGCGCCGATCATGTCAACTTCCGCCTGTGCGGGGTCCACGTAGTAGGCGTTGAAGATGCTGCCCAACATCCAGTCGCGGCCGGGGGCGTAGTTGGCGGCATCCGGGCCGGGGCCGATGATCTGCTTGTCCTTATCCACCCAGACCCAGTGCTTGCCCTCGACGCCCTTGGCGAGCAGGTTGTATAGCTCGGGGTCGGTGTTGAACAGGTTGATGAGTTGCATCGCCGCATCGGGGTTCTTGGATGTCTTGCAGATGCCCGTGATGGTGGCGCTGACGGAGCCCGTGGTCATGAAGGGTTCGGTCACCGACTTTTGGATGACCTTAACGGCCCCATCGAAGTTGTTCTTCTCGAGCTCAGTATCGCCGCCGGGCTTAATCACGCCCCCGATCGCGCCTGCGAATCGGCCGGCTTTGAACGCGCCGGGTGCTTCACCCCGGGCAATCAGGTCCTTGTTGAAGTAGCCGGCGAGATACCACTTTCGGGCCAACTCAACCGCAGACTTGAACTCGGGAGTCTCGTAGCCGTTGACGACTTTCAGGTCTGGGTCGTCGTAACGCACCAGCGCTTGCACGGCTTGCGTCACGACGGGATCGAAGCCGTAAGTCTCGACCATCCAGACGTTGGCCGGTGTGCCGTCGGTCAGGATCATGGGCAGCATGTCGGGCTCGCCCGCTTTGACCGCGGCCAGGAAGGGTTCGAGGTCTTCATACCGGGTGATTGCAGCCGGGTCGAGGCCATACTTGTCGGCGATATCCTGGCGGAACCAGAAACCGAACGGCTTGACCCAGATCTGCTGATTCGGCACGGCGTAGATTTCGCCGTTGATCTTGGTGGCGTCCCATGCCGCCGGGGGCATGTCTTTGAGCAATTCCGTCGCGTTCTTTTGCAGAAGGTCATCGAGCGGCAGCAGGCTGCCGTTGATCACCAGTTGGCTGAAGGTTGGGGCGATCCACGGGGCCACCCAGACGATATCGCATTCTTCGCCGGCGGCCATCATCAGGTTCATCTTTTCGGTGAAGGCGCCGTCCTCGAACGGGCTCAACTTCACGGCGATGTTGACGCCCTTCGCGGCGAGGGCCGCGTTGATCGCATCCTCAACCACCTGGGTGTCCTTCTGGGCTGCGAACATCATGTTGTACTTGACCGTGACCGGTTCGGCGGCGGGAGCCGGCGCTTCGGTCGCCTGCGGCGCCTCCGTAGCCTGTGGCGCGGCGGCTGAATCGGCCGCGGGGGCCTCCGTTGCGGCTGCAGGTGCGGCCGGCGCAGGCGCCGCGGCGGGCGCGCAAGCGGCCAGTAACATGCTCAGCAGCAAGACGGCGCTGACGAGCTTCAACAGTGAGTGCCGTTTCATGAGATCCTCCTTGAACTTGGTAATTTGGATTCGTCTATCAGATATCGTCGCCGGGTTGACTGGAAGGGTGCTCTGGCAATTATTCTCCTTTCATGCTGCCGACCAACATGCCGCGCACGAAATAGCGCTGCAACAGCAGAAACACGAGGGCAATCGGCCCCATCGCGATGACCGCCATCGCCATCCGCATGGACTGCACGGGCAACGCGATCGTTTGCAGCATCGCGCTGGCATCGCCGGTGGTCATAAATTCGGCGCTCCGCTGGATCGAGTAGAGCAGATATTGCAGCGGAAACTTATCGGGGCTGTCAATGTAGAGCAGCGGCAGCCACCAATCGTTCCAATACATCAGGATGCAGAACAGGCCCACCGTGGCCAGGGCGGGCGTGGAGAGCGGCACCACAATCTGGAAGAAGACGCGCCACTCGCTGGCGCCATCAATCTTCGCCGACTCGATCATCTCCTTCGGCAGGGTAATGAAGTAGGTGCGCAGTAAAAAAACATACCAGGGGATGACCAGGTAGGGCAGGATCAGCGCCAGCAGCGAATCTTTCAAATGCAGGGTCTGGGTCACCAGGATGTAAGTGGGAATCAGGCCGCCCTGGAAGAGCATGGTGAAGAATACAAAGAAGGAGAGCGGTCTGCGCCAGACGAAATCTTGCCGTGACAGGGCATACGCCAGCATAGACATGATCAACAGGCCGCCGATCGTTCCGATGGTGGTTGTGGTGAGCGTGACGGAATATGCCCGCAGGATGCGCCCCGGATCCATGCGGATGAAGTTGTAAGCGTCGAAGCTGATCTTCTGCGGGATCAGGGCGAACCCGGTGCGGGCCAGGGTGACTTCATCGGTGAGGGATGAAGAAATCACCAGCCATAACGGCAGCAGAAAGACCAGGCTAACCAGCAACAGCGCGCCGTTAATAGTGAGTTGGGTGAAGAAGTCTCGGCGGCGATAGCTGGAAGATGGCGTCTTATGGGCGGTTGTCATCAAGTTTCTCCAGAGCTAAAAAATGCTCTTTTCGGGGTCAATGCGTTTGACAATCCAGTTCGCGACGATGATCAACACAAAACCGACGATGGATTGATACACGCCGGCCGCGGCCGCCATCCCGAAATCGCCCATCGAACGCAGCCCGCGGAAGACGAACGTGTCAATCACATCGGTCGCCCGGTAGAGCAGGCTGCTGTCGCGGGTCACATAATAGAATAGGCCGAAGTCGGCGTAGAAGATGCGGCCGATGGAGAGCAGGACGTTGATCAGGATGATCGGCATGAGCAATGGGAGCGTGATCCCGGTGATCTGTTTCCACCGGCTGGCCCCATCAATCTGCGCCGCCTCGTAATACTCGACATTGATGCCCATCATCCCGGCGAGGTAGATGATGCTCCAGTAGCCGGCGCTTTTCCAGGTGTGCGCGGCGGTCAGGATGTACGGCCAGTATTTGGGCGTGCTATACCAGCTTATCGGCTCCGCCCCGATCTGGGTCATCCACTTGTTGAGCAAACCGTTATCGCCGTTAAGAAAGGCGAAGCCGAAATAGCCGACGATGACCCATGAAACAAAGTAGGGGAAGAAGACGCTGGATTGATAGACGCGCGCCGCGCTGCGTGAGCGCACCTCATTGAGCAACAGCGCGATGGTGAGCGAGGCGATCAGCCCGGTGACGATGAATATGCCATTCAGGAACAGCGTATTGGTGGTGATCCGTATCGCGGTATCCGTTTTGAACAGGTATTCGAAGTTCTTCAGCCCGATCCATTCGCTGCCGAAGATGCCCTCACTGGTGCGGTAGTTTTTGAACGCGATGATAGCGCCGGGCAGCGGCATATACTGGAAGACGAACAGTAACACGAGGCCCGGCAGCGCCATGAGGAACAGTGGGCCGTTCTTGCGGAGGCTGCGCTCGATTCTTGCGAAGATAGACGGCTGGCGGATCGCGTCCGTCGTCGGATCGACCGGGATGCTTGCCGGGCCGACCTCGCTCTTCGCTTCGAATTGATCGGTCAGACGAATCATGATGACTCCTGATACTCGCGCCACAGCCGTTCGGCCATCGCCATCGCGTCGTCGCGATCCTCCACCTCGGCCTGGATCACCACATGGCAACTTTCGGGGAATTCGTCGCGCGGTTTAAGCGGCAGCAGCCGTGACGTGCCATGCCACAAATCAAATTGCATCTGGGCGGTATGCGGCCCGAAGAACGGATAGGCGCGGTCAATGACCGGAGGCGGTTGGTGCAGGTTGATCAAGCGCAGCCCCTTGACCTGCACGAAATTCGGCCATTGGTGCTCTGAGTTGGCGCAGCAATGGATGCCGATGCCGCCATAGCGTTCCGATAAGGCGTTGAGTTCGTCGAGGAAGAAGCGCCGGAACATCCGGGGATTGACGTTGCCCACCTCATCAACGGAGAGGGTCACCCCCTGACGCACGTAGTAATCGGGATAGTGGGCGACGTGCGCCGCGCCATAGCGACGGAACCATTCGTCGAGGAAGGCGGTTTGCAGCGCCGAGGCTTTGGCCGACAGTTCCAGCACCGCGTCCGGCGTTTCCAGCATCGCGATAAACAGATCGGTCTTATCCCATATCTGCGCCACGATGTCCATCGGGCTTTGGAGATCCACCATCCTGAGCAACGCATCCGGCCCGCCGCGGCGGCGCAGCTCGTCGGCGATTTCGAACAGCATGACGAGCGGGGTGTCTTCCAGCCGCGGGGTCTGGATGTGTGTAGTGTCGTGGGCGGTATGCACAAAGGGGATGGCAAACGGGTTGTTATCATCAGGCCGGAACACTTCGCAGCCAAGCGCCTCTGCGAAGATCTCCGTGCCGGTAGCGACCGGCATGTACGGCACGAGATCGTCGTCCAGCCATTCGCTCTGCTCGAGCATCTGGAGGTATGCCTGCCAGGCCGACTCGATGCGTTCCGCTTTCAGCCAGGGCCAGGCGCGCACGACAGGCAGGGGCTCCGGCTCACGCACGGTGATGCGGAACACGAATTTGCGGCCCCCGTTGGGGGAATCGAGGAGGTCCGCCCAGCGTTGCTTCCTGGCTTCAATCGGCTGCGTCATGGGATACGCCGCTTTTGCCTACAACTCATTGTAGCACTACTCCATCATAGTGATTTTCACTCTATTATAAGGTATGTGCGGCGACAATGTTGCGTTTCATGCCAGAAAGCGGCCAAAAAGCGGACAGCCTGACATCCGGGGGGGCGTCGTCTCAGGAGGGCATGGCAGCCTTGAGCCGTTGCAGCAACTCGCGGCCCTCGCTCACTGACCCTGCCTGCACCGATACGATGATGTTGCGTTTCGCCGGCCAATCGCCGGCCAACATGCGCCGAATCTCCGCCGCATCCTGTTCGAAAGGGATCGTCTGCGTCAGCACGACGTGGGCCGAGGCGCGCTCGCACAGCGCGTAGAAATCGTGCAGCGTGACGTCCACGTCGAGCCCCGTGATCGCGGCTACTTTGAAGAACTCATCAATGACGCCTGACGACGTGCCACAGTAATGCATGCGGCCTCCGCCAACCTCGTGGAAGAAGCGGATGTCCCGCGCCAGGACGTGGTCGCGGTAGAAGCGCGGCGAGATCATGTGCATGGAGCAGTTGCTGATGCGCGCGGCCCCCCTCCACAGCGCGCCCCAATCGAAGAACCAGTCCGGGTCGGCGCTGATCGCCGCTTTGGTATGCTTTGTGATGGCGACCATGAAATCGGTGACCTTGTCGAGCAGCAGATCGAGCGCCGCAGGATCATCGTAAAAGTCGGTCAGGATGGCGTTGCCGCGAATGAGATGCGCGGAGTTGAACGCGCTCTGGATATCGGGGTGC
>JBBQRS010000057.1:0-29907 GCA_038214535.1 Anaerolineae bacterium | reverse complement strand
AGTCACAATCATCTCGTCGCCAAGTTGGGCCAGTTAGCCACTGACTTCGAGACCTATCTCAAGACGACCAAGTTCGCGAGTCCGTTGCTCGCCAACCATGATTACCAGCGAATTTGTGCGAGATCTAAATGATTTCCCTATCAGCTTTTCTTCCGTGTATTCCGTGTGTTGCGTGGTGAGTAAAATCTTCAGTGTGTGTTCGTATCTGTGCGAAACCGCGCGTCGAGGCGCGGCAGGTCTACCTGATTGAGCGTCAGGGTCACGTCGCCATCCAGCGGCGGGGGATCGGGCGGATAGACCTGCGTCTCCATCCCCAGCTCCGGGATGATGACCACCGTCTGTCGCCCGCGATGATCCACGACCACGCCCTCGCCGCGCCAGTCGCCGTGCTGGAGCAAGTACACCAGCGTCCAGTGCCGGTTCGAGAGCGATTCGGCCATCCGCACGTCGCCCAGCGTTTGTTCCACCGCGCCGATCCGCGCGAGAATATCGTCGGTCCCCAATAGGTGCGTCTCCACCCCGTCCACTCCGTCCACCTCGTCCACTCTGTCCACTGCCCCACCTACCGCGTCGAGATGCGCGCGCAACTGTTGATGCACCACCAGATCGAGATACCGCCGCAGCGGGCTGGTGACCTGCGCGTACGATGCGATGCCCAGCCCCTCGTGCGGGGCGGGGGAGAGCCGATACTGGCTGCGCTTCATCAACCTGCGCGCTGCGAACATCGAGGCCATGCTGGACGGGTCAATCTCCGGCGTTTCGCCTTCGGCCACTTCCTGCGTCGCAAACGGGATGGGCAGGTCGTGCGCCGCGGCATAGCGCGCCACGGCTTCGCCCGTCATAATCATCGCGTTCTCAACCAATGTCCGGCTTTTGATTGACATAACGGGTTTGATGCTGACCTGATCGTCAGATACCCGGACGTCTACCTCGGGCAGGTCAATCGTCACGCGCCCCTGACGCGTTCGCCGTTCCTCATACGCGAGGGCGATCTCATACATCCGGTCGAAGGGCGCGCGGTCAATCTGCGCGTCCGCCGCCTCATACGTCAGTCGCTGAACGCGGATGCAGGAGGGGAGCACGGCCGCGATCTCCGGCGTGCCGTCCTCAGTGAAGCGGAGCGCGAACGATAGCGCCCTCGAGACTTCGCTCAGGCCCAACCCCAGGAGCGCGATCACCTGTGGCGGCAACATCGCGACCTGTCCTTCGGGCAGATAGAGGGACGCGCCGCGGGCGCGCGCCGCCTGGTCCAGCGCGCTGTCCGGCGGGAGTGCCGCTGCCGCGTCGGCGATATGCACCCAGAAGCAGGGTTCGCCCGCCAGGACATCCGGCGCCGCGCCGTAGCCGATAGCGTCATCCGGTGTGTCGGTCAAGGCGTCGTCAATCGCGAACGTTTCCAGCGCGGTCAGGTCCACGCGTTGCGTGTCCACTGCGCCCAGGTGCGTGGGCGGCCACGGTTCCGTCGTGTCGAGCGCCGGCGCAGCAAGTTGCACCCCCAACCGGCGCGGGTGCGGATTTACCTTCTCGTCCCATATGCCCGCGTCCAACAGCAATTGATGCGCCGCTTCCGGCGTATCTTCGCGCCCCAGCGCCCGCAGGATGCGTCCCCCGCCGGCCAGACCGTAGGCGCGCGCCTCCACTTCCTGCCAGAATCGCCCGTCTTCGCGGATGACATGGTTCCGGCGCGCGTGTTCGAGGAAGTCGGTCCATGCGCGCTTTTCAATCTCATCGGCCGCGCGCGCCGCCAGGATCTTATCAACATCCGCACCGCTATTGACGGTCACCTCGTCGGCGTCGCCCCGGAAGTAGACCCCCTCGTTAATCAGGCGCCAGGTCGCCCACGCCGTGCTCGGGGTATATTCACCGTATGCCAGTTCGGCCAGTTCGGGCAACGTGGTTTGGCTGCCCTGCAACATCTCCCACGCGGTCTCGATCTCTCCGGCGGGGGGCTTCAATTCGCCCAGCGCCCCCAGCGGTCCCGGGTGCAACACCTGCACATCCTTCGGGCGCACGCGCGCGCTCTCGCCGCCGGGCAACTCCAGCGTGAGCTTCTCGCCGGCGCGCGCGCACCGGGCCGGTTGCAACTTATACAATAGCAGGCTACCTTCGCGGGGGGTATCTGGCATGATGACGCTTTCACTTGACCGCACGTTTATGATAGAATAGCGCCAGTGTAGCATATCCTTTGCTGCTCCGGCAATCGGTTCTGATTGGCTGTATCTGATTAACATCATGGACAGCGCTATTCAGGACTGATACAGTTTGGCGCAGCACACCTTTCTCGGCGGCCATTAAGGCCCCAATGCACCATATCTACAGGAGGACCCGGGTGGATTATCAGACACAGCTCAAACCGATCTACGAGGCCGTATTGGACGGCAATGCGCCGGCAGCTCAGGCAGGCGTCAAGACAGCGCTCGAAGCGGGCGTTCCGGCAGAGGTCCTCCTCAAAGAGGGTCTGATCAGCGCCATGGCTGAAGTGGGTCGTTTGTTCGAAGAGAACGAGTATTTTGTCCCCGAAATGCTGGTTTCGGCGCGCGCCATGCAGTCCGGCCTCAGTCTCCTCAAGCCGCTCCTGGCCGAATCCGGCGCCGAGCCAGCCGGCAAGGTGGTCGTTGGTACGGTCAAGGGTGATTTGCACGACATCGGCAAGAACCTGGTTGCCATGATGCTCGAAGGCGCGGGTTTCGAGGTCATTGACATGGGCACCGATGTTTCGCCCGAAAAGTTCGTCAAGGCCGTGGTAGACAATGGCGCCACCATCATCGGCATGTCCGCGTTGCTCACCACCACCATGCCTTCGATGAGCAACACCATCAAGGCGCTGGAAGAAGCCGGCATCCGCGATCAGGTCAAAGTGATGATCGGCGGCGCACCTGTGACTGACGGTTTCGCCAAGCAGGTTGGGGCCGACGGCTACAGCCCCGACGCCAGCTCGGCTGTCCGTCTGGCGAAGTCACTCATGGAATCCTGATTCACCCGTTATCGTTGACTGCGCTGAGAAGCCGCCGGCTTTCTCGCCGCTTTTGAAGCAACCCATCGCGCCGGAAGGCTCCGACCTTCCGGCGCGATCTTTTTGCCTTGCCATGCCGGTGCAAGTGGGTCTATACTCAATGTGTTCCATCGCGTGGACAAGATCAGCATGATTTACAGGATCAACCTCTCTGCATCCTGTGAATTCTGTCCATCCTGTCTATGTGCTCGGAAGAATCTGGCGACATAAGAAGAGATACGTATGCAGGAACTGGTTCAGGAAAGCAGCGCCCCGACCGCAACCGGGGCCTCAGCCGCGGTGGTTCTGGCGGCCCGTGATATCATGGCCGTAGAAGACATCGCCGACGGGATTGCGCCCGGCAACTCGGTGCGGCTGCGCGGTCGGCTGTTGATTCCGCCGAATGAGGCGTATGACCGTCTCGCCGCGCGCCTGAAGCTTCTGGGACGCACGCCACTCCTGCGCAAGTCCGAGCAGGGGCCGGAAGATGAAATCCTCGCTATCCCCATGACGTTCTCCGCGCCGCAACCGAAGATCGTCGCGGCATCCGCCATGCTCGTGCTGACGATTCTTTCCTGTCTCTTCGTCGGCGCGCAGATGGTCGAGGGCCTGGAGACGATCAACTGGAATTTGCTCGATGGGTTGCCGTTTGCCGCCACGTTGCTGGCGATCCTTGGAGCGCACGAGATGGGGCATTATCTGACGGCGCGCCGGCTGGGCAGCCCGACGAGCCTGCCCTATTTCATCCCCATGCCCATCGGGCCATTCGGCACGTTCGGCGCGTTCATCACCATGTCTGTGCCGCCGCGCAACCGGAGACATCTTCTGGCGATCGGGGCCGCCGGGCCGCTGGCGGGGCTGGTGTTGGCCCTGCCCCTGCTCTGGATCGGCCTCAGCATGAGCAAGGTGCTTCCCATCCCGTCCGTTGGCGCGTATCAACTGGAAGGCAATTCCCTGCTCTATGCGGCCTTCAAGTACCTGCGCTTCGGCAAAATGCTGCCTTCGGGCGGCGAAGATGTTTTCATCCACCCCGTCGCCTTCGCCGCGTGGGCGGGCCTGCTGGTCACCGGCCTCAATCTGATCCCCGCTGGGCAGCTCGACGGCGGCCACATTGCCTACGCCCTGCTGGGTCGCCGGCGCGCCAGGTATCTCACCTGGGGTGTGATGTTCGCGATGGCGGGGCTGTCGTTCCTCTGGACGGGCTGGCTGCTCTGGCTGGGGCTCTTGCTGGTCTTCGGTCGGATGCGGGACATGCCGCTGGATGACATCACCGACCTGAACCCGCGCCAGCGCATCTTTGCCGTCGGCATGTTGGTACTTTTCCTGCTCGTCTTCACGCCGATCCCGCTCACCATCGTCGGCGCAACCTGACGTCACATCCTGCTTTCCATCCAGTTCATCCTGTCAATCCTGTCTACGCTCTCGATAACACCGCGGCGTGCGCATCCTCAGATGCGCCGCGCCCTCCGCGTGGAACATTCAGCGACACAAATCCGCGGTCGCTGCGCTCAAAACCTGCATCAGCCCTTCCGTGGGTACAATGACGCCTGCGCCCACCTTGCCCGCGCTGATCTCGACGCGTTCGTGCAGGATGATCGTCTCATCCACGTAGACCCTGAACCCCTTGTCCAGCAGCGCCAGCGGCGAGATGCCCCCCTTTTGCAAGCCCGTGAGCCGTTCGGCGTCCCTCTGCGAGGCCATCTGGAGTCTCTTTTCGCCCGCAGCTTCGGCCAGCTTCTTGAGGTCCAACTGCGCGTCAGCGGGAATGCACGCGAGAATGGGCTTGCCGCCGGGCGCTTCAGGCTGCACCACCAGTGTCTTGAAAACCTGTTCGGACGGCATCCCCAGCGCCGCGGCCACCGCCTCAGCCGGCAGGTGCTCTGCGACCTCATAATAGCGCGGCTCATAGGCGACGCCATGCCGTTCGAGCACCCGCATCGCCAGCGTCCTGGTTGGCCTGGTCTTTGAATCTGCCATGAGCGGACTATAATCGCATCGCTGCTTGCCGTCAACCCCTGAGCTTGAGGCGGGCAAGGTGGGCGCGCCGGTGATTTTGCCCGCCCTTTCCCGCCTATGCTATACTGCTCTTTGTCTCTTTGTCGCCTGAACCGTTTTTGACCGACTCACCGGCCCATATCCACGGCCCGTGTGTCGCTGTCCATCCCACCACCTGCGGAGGTCAGACACACTATCATGAAGAAACCCACTCAGTTACCCTTGTTGCTTGTCACCATGCTCGTGTTGAGCCTATTGATCGTGCCGGCTACGCCGGCGTTCGCCGAGCCTGCCGTCCCGGATGCGGTGCTCGATGACGAAGTCGCCGTCATCGAGTTTCCCAGCGGTCGCATTCGGATTGACGACCCCTCGCAACCTGCCGGCATTTCCCCCTTCAACTGGAACTCAGGCAGCGATATCGGCTGGGGATTTGTCGCTGCCGGAGACTTCAACGGCGACGGGGATGCGGAACTGGCCGCGCTGCGCGGCGGCACGTTGAAAGTGTTCGACCCGTTCGTTCAGCCGGGCTTCTCGCCTGTGACCTTTGAAACGACCCTCTCCGGCGGCCGCGCCTACACGCTAATCGCGACTGGCGACCTGGATCGCGATGGCAGGGACGAGATCGTGGTCACCCATACGGAGACCGGCACATTCTCTCAGACGATCCAGGTCTGGGACGGCGGCGGCACAGGCACCGTCTGGAGCCTGGCGCGGTCTGAGTCTTTCGGCTCCAACTGGAACGCGATCTCCATCGGCGACATGAACAACGACGGCTACGAAGACGTCGCGCTGTTCCGCAACATTGACAACCGCATCAAGGTTTACAGCGGCCTCAACTGGACCCCTCCGCTGGCCGAACAGATCTACAATGCCGACTGGCTGACGATCGCGCTGGGAAACCTTTCGTCGAGTTACCCCGGCGACGAGATGGCGCTGACCCGCTCCGAAGTGGGCGCGAGCCTGAACTCTCTCATCCCGTTCCGGCTTGCCACCACCGGCTTGATTGACCTCGTTTCCCCGGCGCCGAATTACAAGTTCTTCCCGTATTTCACCTCGATCGCGCTGGGCGACGCCAATGGCGACGGCGACGATGAGATCATGATGCTGCGCGACCCCGAGGCCGACAACATCTCCATCAAGCTGGTCAACCCGGCCGGCGCCGGAATGCGCGACTTTCAGGCCGCCATTGGTTGGGGCGGTTCTGCCTGGCAACAGGTGCGTATGGGCGATGTGGACGGCGACGGACGCGACGAGTCCGTCGTGCTGCGCCAGGATCGCTATCGCATCTACTGGCAAGTCGAATTGGACGATAGTCATAGCGATGTGACGGGAACCTATCGCACGCCGTCCGTGGTAGACTACGACCGGCCAACCATGGCCCTCGGCAACTTCGATGGGCCGGGCGTTCCGGGTGCGACCCCGCTGGTCGTTTCGCCGCTCCAGGTGAACATCGTTCACCGCGCCGGCGGCCCTGCCAGCGATGCGAACGTGAGCATCACGCGTACCGGTGTCCCCACCGGCTGGAGCGCCTCCGTGACATCCGGTTTCACCGGGTTATCTCTCGTCAACGCTTCGGGCACGACGCCTTCCGAACTGACCATCCGCGTCACGACGACGACACCCGGCGTCTACTACGGCACGGTCCGGGTGCAAGCCAATGACCCCGGCATCCCTGGCGCAACCCAGGACGTGCAGGTGACTGTTACCGTCGTAGATAAAGTCCTCTACATGCCGTACATCGCGAAGTAGCGACTCGCCCTGGCGTTTGAAGAACCCCGGTTAACTGCCGGGGTTCTTTTTTTGCGATCATTGTATGCTATAGCACGGCGCGCCGCTTCGCTTTGCGATAGAATAGGGCAGCGAAGATGGAGGTGCGCATGATGATCACAAAACCTGAATATAACAAACGCACTGCATACGCAACGGTCGGTTTTGCGCTGGCCGTGTTGTTGATCTTGACCGGGTGCGCCGCGCCGCAAGCTGCGATGCCGGCGGGCGAGCCTACGGCTGAGCCTGCCCAGCCCGTAGTGGCGACCGCTGTCGCAGAGACGGTCGCGCCAACAGCGCCGGCTGCCACGCTCGCGCCGGAGGCCGCCGCGGAGGATATGGCGACTGCGGAACCTGCCGCTCCGGCTGAGACCGCGCCGGTCACGGAACCACCTGCTGCGTCTGAACCCACGGCGACCCTTGCACCTGCGCCCGCTGCGCCGCGCCAGGTCGGACTCCAGCGTGTTGCGGTGGCCGCAAATCCCGTGTTTCTGACCCACGCCGGCGACGGCAGCAATCGCCTGTTCGTCGTGGAAAAGCGCGGCACGATTCGCATCCTGCGTGATGGCGCACTCAGCGAGGATTTCTTCCTCGACATTCGCGACCGTGTCAACCCGGATAGTTCCGAGCGGGGCCTGCTTGGGCTTGCCTTTGCCCCTGATTACGCCCAATCCGGTTTCTTCTTCGTGAACTACACCGACGCTTCCGGGGCCACAAACGTGTCGCGCTTTCAGGTGAGCGCCGACCCGGATCGCGCCGATCCTGCGTCCGAGTTCAACGTGCTGAAAATTGACCAGCCTGCCCCCAACCACAACGGCGGCGGCATCGTGTTCGGGCCGGATGGCTATCTGTGGATCGGCACAGGCGACGGCGGCGCGGCCAATGATCGTTTCGGCAACGGGCAGAACCCCGCGACCTTGCTCGGCAAGATGCTGCGCCTCGATGTGACGAGCGGCCCGTCCAAACCCTATCTCGTGCCCTCCGACAACCCCTGGACGCAAGCCGACTGGAACGGCAAGGACGTGCGCGACGAGGTGTGGTCCGTAGGGATGCGCAACCCGTGGCGTTTCAGTTTCGACCGCGCCACCGGCGACCTCTGGATCGCTGACGTAGGACAGAACCAGTACGAAGAGGTCAACATGATCCCCGCGGGCAGCGCGGGAGGTCTCAACTTCGGGTGGCCGATCATGGAGGGCCTCCATTGTTTCCCTGACACGGCAACGTGTGACCAGACCGGCCTAGTGTTGCCCGTTGTGGAATACACGCATCAAGGCCACTGTTCGGTCACCGGCGGCTACGTCTATCGCGGGGCCGACCTGCCCGAACTGACCGACGCGTACCTCTATGGCGACTTCTGCAGCGGGGTGGTCTGGAGCCTCGGCCAGGCAGACGGCAAATGGGTCAATCGTGAACTGCTCAAATCGGGGCTGGCGATCAGCTCGTTCGGCGAGGATGCGCGGGGTGAACTATACGTGCTTGACCTGAACGATGGCGGCATCTACCTGCTGGCGGCCCGGTGAGCGTCTCCCGCGGAGCGCGCATCCTCAGATGCGCGGCACATCATGGACAGGATTTACACGATTCACAGGATGGGCCGTGTTTATCATCCTGTAAATCCTGTCGGTCAAAGCGGAGCTTGGTGCTGCGTCCGGTCAATCTGTAGCCTCAAGCGATGTTCCTCTGCGCCAAGCCTGCCGAGTTCAGCTTCGAGCGCCCCGGCGCGCGTCGCGTCTTGCCCGCTCGCGCGCAGCCGTCCAAGCTCTCGCCGGATCTGCGCGGCTTCGGCCTGGACGGCGGCTTTACGGTCTATCAGGGTGGCCCGCGTGGCGTCTTCTTCTCCCCGATTACGCGGCTCGCGTTCGGGACGTAAGATGCGCCGCCAGCGGTCACGCAGCCAGTTCATCGAGCCGGCGGCGGATCAGCGCCGTCAGTTCGCCCACCGTCCGCCGGTCAAAGGCGAACGTAGCCCCCGCGGCGCGGAAGAGTTCTGAAAGCCCACGCGTATTTCCCAGCGCCAGGGCCGCCCGATAGTCCGCCACAGCCTGCGCCTGATCGGTCTGCGCGTTGCGCCACACTTGCAGCGCCCCCAATTGTGCCAGCCCGTACTCGACATAATAAAACGGCACGCGGAAGATGTGCAGCTTGCGGTGCCAGCCCGTCGCCTTCGCGTCCTCCAGCCCGGTATAGTCAATGCCTTGCATGAAGCGGTCCCACAACTCCGCCCATTTTTCATCCAAGTCGGCAGGCGTCAAATTCAGGGGTGCGTCGGCGTAAACCCAATGCTGGAACGCGTCCACGACGGCCATATAGGGCAGAAACTCGACGATGCCGCGAATGTCATCGGCATAGGCGCGGCGTGCGTCGGCTTCGCTGTAGAAGCCGCCCTGATCGGCGGCGAGGTAGGGGGCTGATAACAACTCCATGCTCATCGAGGCGACTTCGCAGAATTCCATCGGCCCGTTGTGGTTCCACACCAACGGTTGCCGGCGCGATTCCATGAAATGGAACGCGTGTCCTCCTTCGTGGAGCATCGTGCTGACGTCGCGCGGCGCGCCCGCAGCGTTCATGAAAATATACGGTTTCCCGGTCACCGGAAAACCCTCGCAATAGCCGCCAGGCGCTTTGTTCGCCCGCGATGCGAGGTCCAGATTGCCGTCGCGCATGATCTCGAAGTACCCGCCCAGCGTCGGGTCAACTTGATGGAAGATGCGTGACGCGCCTTCTTCCAGCTCGCTCACGTCACTGAACGGATTAAGCGGCTCGGCGTCCGGGTCAACGTCCACATCCCAGGGGCGCAACGCCGTGATCCCCAGTTTGCGAGCGCGTTCGGCGTATAACTCGCGCGCCAGCGGCGCGACCTCATGCTCGATGGCATCATGGAAGGTCGCGCAATCTGCGGGGGTGTAGTCGAAGCGCGCCAACTCCAGCCATTTGTAATCGCGGAAACCGGGCAGCGAGGCATTCTGCGCGATCTGCCGGCGCATATCGAGCATCTGCACGTACAACTCGTTCAACGCCTCGCGGCGGCTCAGATATGCGTCCATCATCAGACGCCAGGCGCGTTCACGTTCCGCGCGATCGGTCTGCCGCAGGTGGCCTTGCGCCTGGGGCAGCGTTTCGACCTGCCCGTTCCAGTCTATCGAAAGGCTGCCGGTGATTTTGTCGTATTTGTTGCCCAGCTTCATCAATTCGCTGAGGATTGGCACGTTCTTTTCGTCGTAAATGCGCGCCTCCGCCTGGAAGCGTTTCAATAGTTCGACCTCGGCCTCAGCGGGGACGTAGCCTTCCAATGCAAGCAGCCGGTCGCGCAATGCCTGGTCGGCCATCCGCGCCTTCGGCAAGATCTCTTCGACCAGGATTTGGAATTGCGCCTCAGCTTCTTTGTCGGTCGTGTCCTCGCTCATCGCACGCTGGATGCCGATCTGCGTTTCGTACAGCACAGAGGCGAGGTCGCTCCATTGCTGCAACCAGACGCGTGCGTTTTCCGCCGTCAGCTCTGCTTCCAACAGCGCGTCCACGTGCGGTTGAATCGTGGACCAGTCCAGGGGGTTCAATTTGGGATAAGTCACGGGTACAGATTCTCCACTTCAAAAATCAGATGCATTTATTTTAGCTGATGTGGTATTGACGACAAGCCATCACAACAGCGTGCAAAGAAAGGAACCGCAGAGCAATGCAGCTCTGCGGTTCCTTCAGCAATCATACAGGCGCACGGCCTGTGGCTAACGCCGAATCCCTCAGCCAACCGGCCCGCAACTTGCACCGGCCGTCGAAGTCGTTGCGCCTCCCGTGCGGCTCCCACCCGTTGCTGCGCCGAACAGGCTGATGGCCTTCTTGACGTGTGTGCTGCCACACGTCGGGCACTGGATTGTCTCTGTTTGCACCATTGAGCGGACCAACGCTTCGAAGTCGTTGTCGCAATCCGTGCAGCGATACTCGTAAATCGGCATATGCTCTCTCCCGTGATGGTGTAAATAGGTCTTGATGAATTGACGTTACGAAGTTTTAGATGCGCCCTTGACCGCCCAGGTTACAGTCAACCCGACATATTCTGCATCTGTCATCCCAACTGGCCGAACTCCTCCACGGCTTCGGAGAACGCCGCCAGGTTTTCCAGCGGTGTGAAGTCTACGTCGTAGGCGGGACAGAGGAGGAGGCCCTCAGGCCCCAGCGCCGCGATGCACCGGCGCACTTCTTCCCGGATCTGCGACGGCGCGCCGCGATCCCACAGCCATGCCGTGCCGACCGCGCCCCAGATCGCCAGCCGCGAGCCGTAGGTTTGCTTGATCGCCACGGCATCCATGCAATCGGGCTGCACCGGGTTGATCACGTCCACCCCGATCGCGATCAGATCGGGCACGATGCGCGTGAAGTCGCCGTCACTGTGATAGAGGACGAGGAGCTCGGGCGCGGTCGCGCGCGCCAGCCGGATGACCTCGGCGAATCGGGGCCGAAACAGCTCGCGCCACATTTGCGGGCTGACCAACAGATCTGTGGGCATCGCGATATCGTCGTCGAGCAACAGGATGTCAACCCCGGCCTGCGCCAGGACGAGCGCGCTGTGAATCAGCAAGGCCGTGAGTTGATCGAGGAGATACTCGGCGAGGGGGCGTCGCGCCGCCATATCTTCCATGAAGTTGGCGAATCCTCGCAACCGCCACGCCGTCTCGAACAGTTCGCCTCCGAGGTGAGGCGGCGCGCCGGCCGCCGCGCGTCCGGCCCGGTGCGCCGTCTCGACCTGCGCATGGAGTGAGGCATATCGCGCCGGGTCTTCGAGGTCGGGAAATACGTGCTGACGGAGAGCGTCGAGTGTGTTAGCGGAAGAAAGCGGGGCGGAGCCTTCCTGTTCCGGGTGATAGTTCCATTCGTGGTAGGTATGAAGCTGGTTGAGCGACCCTACGTGAACGTCGGGCGGCAACTTGCGGAGATACGTGAGGAAGTCGCCCTGATCCGGCGGCGGCTCGAACTCGACGTACTGGATATCGAGATTGAAGTAGTCCTCGGGCGTAACCGGCGCGATGGCCGGCAGCGACTGGTTGAAGAATGCCAGCGCCTTCGGGATGCGATCCGGCGATTGGCGCCTTAGCGCCCGGATGACACGCTCGCGACCATCCATTGAAGCACCTCCTTGTGCTCGACGGCTCTTATGAACCGCTTACAGCAACCGGCCCAGGGCCTCCTCCATGCGCTCCAACGCTTGCCGGATGTTGGCGGTCGAGTTGGCAAAGCAGAGCCGTAGATAACCCTCGCCGTGCGCCCCGAACGCCGTCCCTGGCAGCGTTGCGACGCCCGCTTCCTCCAGCAAATAGTCCGCCAGCCAGTCCGCGCTCCTGGCGTAGGCTTGCACGTTCGGAAACGCATAGAACGCGCCTTGCGGCGTGCGACAGGTCATGCCGGGCAACGCGTTCAAGCCATTCACGAGGATGTCACGTAGCTTCTGATATTCGACGACCGTCGCCTCGACCTGCTCCTGCGGCCCCTGCAACGCCTCGATGCCTGCATACTGCGTGAACGACGCGGTGCAACCGACGGAGTGCGTCAACAATAGCTCGACGCGCTCGGCCAGCGCGCGCGGCATGATGCCATAACCCAGCCGCCACCCGGTCATCGCGTAGGTCTTCGAAAACCCGTCGCAGATGATGGTGCGTTCGACCATGCCCGGCAGCGCGGTGATCGAGGGCGCGTCCATTCCGTCATACACCAATCGGCTGTAAATCTCATCCGACAACACCCAGGCGTCGTGTTTGAGGGCCAGTTCTGCGATGTGCTCCAGCGCCGCCGGTGACAACACTCCACCCGTCGGGTTCGCCGGCGAGTTGATCACGATCAGCCGGGTCTTGTCTGAGACCGCGGCGTCCAGCGCGTCCAGGTCGAACGCGAAATCGTCCGCTTCGCTCAGCGGCACGGGGACGGGCACGCCGCCCGCGACCTCGATCATCGCCTCATACGTCGGGAAGCCCGGATCGGGGTAGATCACCTCGTCGCCGGGTTGCACCAGCGCCAGGGTCGGGAAGAAGAGCGCCGGCTTTGCGCCCGGCCCCACCACCACATTCTCCGCCGTGAACGACACGCCCCGTTGCGCGGTCGCCTGGGCCGCAATCGCTTGGCGCAATGGGCGGATGCCCGCGCTGGGCGTGTAGCGCGTCTGCCCGGCCCGGATCGCCTCGAGCCCTGCCTCGGCCACGTTGGCAAAGGTGGGGAAGTCGGGTTGCCCGATTTCGAGGTGGATGATGTCTCGACCCACGGCCTCCAGTGCCTGCGCCTGGGCCATCATCTTATAGGCCCCTTCCGGGGACAAATTCAGCACGCGCTCCGCAAATTCCATGGTTAGGGTTCCTTCACCGGCACTTCAAGGGTGAACGGGGCGGCCTTCTCGAAATTAAGGGTCAGCGAGTAGGTTTCCCCCGGTTTGAGCATCTGCTTGAGGCCGATCAACATGATGTGCTTGCCGCCGGGTTTCAGTTCGAGCGTCGCCCCCGCGGGCAGGGGGAAACCATCGGGCTGATGCACCATGCGCATCACGCCGTTCTCTTCAATCGTCTCGTGGATTTCCACCGTTTCCGCGATGGAGCTCGTCGCCGAAACCAGCCGGTCATCCTGCGCCGAATTGTTTTTGATCGTCATGAAGGCCGCGCCATTGTTGCCGTCAAGCGCTTGACGGCTCCAGGGGTTTTGCACCGTGATCCCCGTCTCCGAACTGAGCGGCACGCACCCGCTCACGATCAGCGCTGCGACCAGCGCGACGCCTGCCCAACGAACAATCCGTGTTTTCATCATTTCCCCGCTTATGATCGCAAACCCGATGTTCTGAGCAATTCGCCGATGTCCGACAGGATGTCTTCGGTCGGCGTTCCGAACGCATAGGACAGATAAAGCCGGCCCTGCGGGTCTATCAGATAGGTGCGGGCCGTATGATCTATCGTGTACGCGCCCGGGTCGCCGGAGGCCGCCGGTTGTTTTTCAGCGACCGCGCCGTATTGTTTCAGCACGGCCGGCAACTGATCCGGCGCGATGAAAATGCCGCGGAAATCCTGATCGAACGCGCCCACGTATTCGGCCAATCGTTCCGGCGTGTCGCGCTCCGGGTCAACGCTGACGAAGACGAACTCGACCTCCTCGGCGTATTTGCCCAGCGCGTTCTTGATCTGTTTGAACTCCGCCAGCGTCGTCGGGCACACGTCGGGGCAATAGGTGTAGCCGAAGAAGACCAGCACGATCTTGCCGGCCTGCTCGCTCAAGGCGAATGGGCTGCCGTCCTGGCCGATTCCCTCGATAGGCGGCGCAGGTTTTGGCTCCAGGTAGGTGGAGCCTATAAACTGATACGATGCACATCCGCTCATCAGCACAATCAATACCAATAACAGCAGCCCGATGCGCAATGCGCGTTTTTTCATTCGCCGATCAGCTTTACAAGAACCCGCTTCGGTCGCCCACCGTCGAATTCGCCGTAGAAGATCTGTTCCCACGGGCCGAAGTCGAGTTCGCCCTCTGTAATGGCGACCATGACCTCACGGCCCATCACCTGCCGTTTAAGGTGCGCGTCCCCGTTAGATTCGCCTGTGCGGTTGTGACGATAACGGCTGACGGGATCGTGAGGGGCGAGCGCTTCCAGCCATTCATCATAATCCCGGTGCAGCCCGCTCTCGTCGTCGTTGATGAAAACAGATGCGGTAATGTGCATGGCGTTAATCAGCGCCAACCCTTCCCGTATCCTGCTCTCTTGCAGGCATTCCTCGACTTGCGGCGTGATGTTGACGAAGGCCCGGCGGCCCGGCACGTTGAACCACAATTCTTTGCGATATGAGATCACGGATTTCGGCTCCAAAGTGAGGGATCGCGGCAAGTGTAACACTTCACAGGGCGCGGGTCAAAACTTAGAATCCATCCGCAAAACTGCACGTCGCACTCCTTTGTAGTGACGGCTTCAGCCGTTGTGTCGCCTCCACAACGGCTGAAGCCGTCACTACAAAGAGGACAGTCAGGCTATCAAGGGCAAGGCATGAGGTCTGCGCGTCAATTTGACAACTTAATTGTGTCGGCGTATATTGTTGATTGATCGGTCAATCAACAATGAAGGTGCGGCGATGCCGAGGCGCGACGAAGAAACTTACGAGGAGCGACGCCAACAGATCATCCGGGGGGCGCTGGCCGTGTTCTCGCAGGTGGGCTACGAGAAGGCCACAAACCGAGAGATCGCCCGCGCCGCCGGCATCGGGTCGCCCGGCCTGATCTACCACTACTTCAAGGATAAGGCCGACCTCTTCGGCCAGGTGATCGAGGAGGTCTCGCCCCGCCTGCACCTGATCGCCGTCGGCGATCCCCTGCTCGACCACCCGCCGCATGAGATGCTGCCCCGACTTGCCACGCTGTTTCTGAGCGCCATGACGACCGACGAGGGCCGCGCGTTGTTCCGGATGGTGCTGGGTGAGGCGCTGCGCCGCCCGGAACTGGCGGGGTTGCTCAACACGCTGGCGCTGTCGCGCGTGTTTCCCTTCCTGACGCGCTATCTCGCGGCGCAAATGGACGCGGGTGTGCTGCGGCGCGGCGACCCAGGCGCGGCGGCATATGGTTTCGTCGGCCCGCTTTTCGTCTACGTACTGACCCGCGACATCTTCCCGCTGCCCGGCGCGGCGCACCTGCCCCCCGATGCGATGGTCGCGACTACGGTGGAGACCTTCCTGCGCGGGATGAACTACCGCGCCCCCTGTGATGACGGCGCGCCGGAGGGCGCAACACCATGTCCATAAACTTCGGGCGGTTGATGGCTCTGATCCGCAAGGAGTTCATCCAGATCTTTCGCGACCCGCGCACGCTCGGGATCGCGCTGCTCATGCCGGTGGCGCAACTGTTCCTGCTGGGCTATGCCGCGACGACCGACGTGCGCGGTGTGCCGCTGGCCGTGTGGGATCAGGATCGTTCGCCCGCAGCGCGCGCCCTGCTCGACGCCTATCGCGCCGCCGACTATTTCAAGGTGGCTTATGACGTGGACAGCGAGGCGGAGTTGCGCGCCCTGATTGACGGCGGTCAGGCGCGCGCCGGGCTGATCATCCCGCCCGACTATGGCGAGCAGATCGCCGGCGGGCGCCAGGCACAGGTCGCGCTGGTGGTGGATGGCTCGGACCCCAGCATCGCCAGCACGGCCCTCTCAGCCGCCACGATGATCGGTCAGACAAAGGCGACGAACATCATGGTGGAGCGCGCGGCGGCGCGTGGCCAGCCGGGCGCGACGCAGGCGCCGGTAGAGGTGCGCACGCAGGTATGGTATAACCCCGACCTGCTCTCGGCTTACTATATGGTGCCGGCGCTCATCGGGATGATCCTGATGGTGTTGACCACCATGCTGACCGCGACAGCCATCGTGCGCGAGCGCGAGCGCGGCACCATCGAGCAACTCATCGTCACCCCGCTCAGTTCTTTCGAGCTGATCGTGGGCAAGGTGACGCCTTACGTTGCCATCGCCGCGTTCGACACGGTGGAGATCCTGGTGATCGGAATGCTGCTTTTCGGGGTGCCGCTGAACGGCAGTCTGCCGCTGCTGCTGGCGCTGACGGGTCTCTTCCTCCTCTCTACACTGGGGCTGGGGCTGTTCGCCTCGACGATTGCCAACACGCAGCAGGAAGCGATGATGACGGCCTATTTCTTCATCCTGCCGTCCATCTTCCTGTCGGGCTTTCTGTTCCCGCTCGCCAGTATGCCGTGGTTCTTGCAGGCCGTGAGCTACGTCATCCCGTTGCGCTACTATCTGGTGATCGTGCGCAGCATCATGCTCAAGGGCGTGGGGCTGCAAGAGCTGCGCGCGGACGTCATCGCCCTGACGATCTTTGCCATCGTCATCATGGGCGGCTCGGCATTGCGCTTCCGCAAGCGCCTGGATTAATGCGGCCCTACTGATCCTGTTAATCTTGTCCATCCTGTCCACGACGGGGCCGACGACAGACGTATTTTGAATGATGGAGGCGGTATGCGTGAACGACTGCGGCGGGTGATCCCGCTGGTGCTCCTGGTAGGGGCGATTGCGGTGGGCGCGTGGTGGTGGAACGGGCGCAGCAGCGATGGCGGCGACCGGACCGTCTCGGGCACGATCGAAGCGACCGAGGTGACGCTGGCGGCGGAAACCATGGGTCGGGTCACCGCGGTCAACGCGGCCGAAGGCGACGCCGTGACCGCGGGGCAAAAACTCGTGATCTTCGACCCGGCGCTGCTGGAAAAACAGCGCGCCCAGACCGAGGCGGGGCTGATCGCGGCGCAGGGCGCACAGGCCGCAGCCGAGGCCAACGTCGCGGCGGCGCAGGCCGCGCTCGATCAGGTGCGCGCCGGCGCGCGCGCGCAGGAGATCCAGGCGCAGCAGGAGGCCGTCGCCGCGGCGCAGGGCGGCACGGACACCGCGCAGGCGCAACTGGCGCAGGCGCGCGGCGCGCTCAAGGCGGCGGAGGCCGGGCGCAACCAGGCCGCGGCGCGTTTTGCGCAGGTCAAGGATGGGGCGCGCGCCGAGGTGATTGAGCAGGCGCTCACGCAGATGCAGCAGGCCGAGGCGGGCGTGCGGCAGGCACAGGCCGAATACGACAAGATCTCGAGCCGAGCCGACGTGGCCGCGATGCCGCAATCGCTGGCGCTGGAGCGGGCGACGCTGGCCTTGCAGGCCGCGCAGGCCAACTACGACGCGCTGGTGAAGGGCGCGACTACCCCCGAACTCGACCAGGCGCGGGCCGGGGTGGATCAGGCGCTGGCGGGGATCATCCAGGCATCTGCGGCGGTGAGCCAGACGGAGGCCGCGCTGACCAGCGCGACGGCCCGGACGCGCGCCGAGCAGGCGAAGCTGGAACTGCTGCAAGCGGGCGCGCGCCCCGAACAGATCAAGGCCGCCGAGGCGCAGGTGCAGGCCGCTCAGGCGCAGGCCGAGGCCGCGCGGGGTCGGATCGTGGAGGTTGAGGCGGGCCTCAAGGTCATTGACGAGCAGATCGCGCGCCTGACGGTGCGCGCGCCGTCGGACGGCGTGGTGCTTCAGCGCACGATCGAACCGGGCGAGGTGGCGATGCCGGGCGGGGCGTTGCTCACGCTGGGCGACTTGGCGAATTTGACGCTGACGGTCTATTTACCGGAGGATCAATACGGGGCGATCAAGGTGGGGCAGGGCGCTCAGGTGACGGTAGACTCCTTCCCCGGTCGCGTCTTCACGGGTGTGGTGCAGCGCATCGCGGATCGCGGCGAGTTCACACCGCGCAACGTGCAAACCCCGGCGGGCCGCCGCGCAGTGGTTTTTGCCATCAAGATCGCGGTGGACAACCCCACGGGTGATCTCAAGCTAGGAATGCCCGCCGATGTGGTCTTCGAGTGAGCGCATCTGGCTCCTCGCCCTCCGGGAGAGGCGGGGTGAGGGAAATTGAATGACCATGTTGCTTGAAGCGACCGACCTTCGTAAACAATTCGGCGCCGTCCGGGCGGTGGACGGCGTGTCATTGAACGTCGCGCCCGGCGAGGCCGTGGGGCTGGTGGGGCCGGACGGGGCGGGCAAGACGACCACGATGCGCTTGATGGTGGGCGCGCTCAGCCTCGACGGCGGGCGCGTGGCGGTGGCGGGGCACGACGTAACGCGCGAGACGGAAGCCGCGCGCGCCTCCCTCGGCTACCTACCGCAACGTTTCTCGCTCTACGGCGATCTCACGGTCTACGAGAATCTGGCGTTCTTCGGGTCGGTGCGCGGCGTGCCGCGCGGCGAGCTGGATGCGCGAGCGCGCGCACTGCTCGGCTTCGTGGGGCTGACCGGGTTCGAGGCGCGCCGCGCCGAGGCGCTTTCGGGCGGGATGAAGCAAAAGCTGGGGCTGGCTGCCGCGCTGATCCATCGCCCGCCGTTGTTGCTGCTGGACGAGCCGACCGGCGGCGTGGACCCCGTCACGCGGCAAGACTTCTGGCAGTTGATCATCCGGCTGCTGGGCGAGGGCACGGGCGTGGTGGTCAGTACGCCGTACATGGATGAGGCGATTCGCTGCAACCGGCTGGGCTTCATGTATGGCGGGCGAGTGCTGACCAGCGGCGCGCCGCGTGAGCTGATGGCCCCGCTGGCCGGGCGCATCCTTGAACTCACGGCGGCGCCGCGCAACACCGCCAGCGCGGTGTGTCAGGCTGACCCCGACGTGGAGGACGTGGGCGCGTTCGGCGAGCGTTTGCACCTGCGGCTGCGACCCGGCGCGACCGTCGGGGATGGCGTGACGGCGCGGCTGCGCGCGGCGCTCGACACGGCGGGCGTGACGGTCACCGGCCTGCGGCCCATCACGCCTTCGCTGGAAGACGCCTTCATCGCGCTGTTGCAAGGCGCGCAGATGGAGCAGGAGGCGGCGCGTGGCTGAGCCGGTGGTGCAGGTTGAGGGGCTGACCAAGAAGTTCGGGGATTTCACCGCGGTGGATCATCTTTCGTTCGAGGTGCAACGCGGCGAGGTGCTGGGCTATCTGGGGCCGAATGGTTCGGGCAAGACCACGACCATCCGGATGCTGCTGGGGCTATTGCGGCCCACGTCAGGGCGGGCAACCGTGCTGGGCTACGACATCGCGCGCGAGACGGAGGCCATCCGCCCGCTGATCGGCTATATGTGCCAGAAGGCCGCGCTCTACGATGAGTTGACGGTGGCCGAAAACCTGGCCTTCTACGCGGGGCTATATCACCTACCGCGCGGCGAGTTGAAGTCACGTCAGCGCGCAGTGTTGGAGCTGGTGGGACTGAGCAACCGTCCAAACGAGCGCGCCGGCGAACTCTCCACCGGCTGGCGGCAACGCCTGGCGCTGGCGGTCGCGCTGGTGCATCGGCCCGAGTTGCTCTTCCTTGACGAGCCGACCAGCGGTGTGGACCCGGCGGCCCGGCGCGTCTTCTGGGGCTTGATTGACGGCCTGGCGCAGAGCGGGGTCACGGTGTTTGTCAGCACGCACTACATGGACGAGGCGGAGTATTGCGGGCGGTTGGGGATCATGAACGGCGGGCGGCTGCTGGCGCTGGACACCCTCGCGGCGCTCAAGCGCGACGCACTGCCCGGCCCCGCGTGGGACGTGATCGTCGAGCCATTGATTCCGGCGCTGGCCGCGCTCGAGCAGACGCCGGGCGTGGTGCAGGCGGGGCTGCGCGGCGATCACCTGCACGCGCTCACGCTGGCGGGCGCCCACGATGCCGTGTCGCTGCGCGCCGCGCTGGCCGATCGCGGCTTTACGGCCGCCGGCGAGCTTGCGGACCCGACGCTGGAAGACGTCTTCATGGTTCTCGCCGGGAACAAGGTCGAAAGCCTATCGGCCGGCGCGCAGACCTGACAGGTTTCGCCAACCTGTCAGGTCTCACGTCGCTGGATTGACAGGCGTGCGCCACGCTGCTAACATCCGATCGCAGATATTATCGCGATTGGAGAAACTCCCGCATATGTTACTCGTTGGCGATCTCGGCGGCACGAAGGCAAATCTGGCGATCATCTCGGAACAGGGTGGGCCGCGCCATCCCGTGCTGGAAGGGACGCTCCCCAGCGCGCGTTACCCCAGCTTCGAGGCGCTTCTAGCCGATTTCCTGCGCGCATCCGACTACCACATCGAACGCGCCGTGTTCGGCGTCGCCGGCCCCGTCATCGCGGGTCATGCCGATCTCACCAATCTGGAATGGGACGTCAACGAGCAGCTCGTTCGTGATTTCCTGGGGGGCGCGGGCGTCCGCCTGCTCAATGATCTGGCCGCGGTCTCCTACGGTATTCCTCATTTGACGCCCGATGAACTGGTGACGCTCAACGCCGGCGCGCCAACCGAAGGCGGCGCCCTGGGCGTGATCGCGCCCGGCACCGGTCTGGGTGAAGGTTTCCTCGTCTGGGATGGCATGCATTATCTGCCACAATCTTCGGAGGGGGGGCACGCCAGTTTCTCGCCCATTACGGCGGAGCAAATTGCGTTGCTCTCATATCTCAAGGCGCGTTACGGCCACATCAGCGCCGAGCGGGTCTGTTCCGGCAGTGGCATCCCCAACCTCTACGACTTTCTCCGCGACACAGGCGCTGCGCCCGAGCCGCGCTGGTTGGCCGAACAGTTGGCCGCCGCCGATGACCGCACGCCGATCATCGTTCAGGTCGCCATCGAGCGCGGCGGCTGCGCGATCTGCCATGAGACGCTGCGCCTTTTCGTGGAGATTTTGGGTATCGAGGCGGGCAATCTGGCGTTGAAAGTGATGTCCACCGGCGGGATGTATCTGGCCGGCGGGATTCCCCCCCGGATATTGCCCTTCCTGACGAATGGCGCTTTCTTTGCCGCTTTCTGCGCCAAAGGCCGGATGTCCGACCTGCTCGAACCGATGCCGGTGTACGTCGTGCTCAACCCCAAGGCCGCCTTGCTCGGCGCGGCCTGCTACGGGCTGGAAGGCTTCTGTGCCTGAATCGCGAATCCCCCGCGGAGTGCGCATCCTCAGATGCGCTCCGCGGGAGATTCGCGCCGAATATCTTCAGGCGACGCCGTCCCGACTCAGTACCATTATCGCGATGTCGTCAAACGGATCGGCCCCCGCCTGGAAACCCACAACGGCAGCGAGGATGTCATCGCACAGCGCCGCCGCATGGTGATGTGTCGTCCCTTCGATCATCTCGCGTAAATGCTCGTCTCCGAAGAAATTTCCGGCAGGGTCGTTCGCATCGGTCACGCCATCGGTATAAAGCACCAGGGCATCCCCCAACTCCAGTTTAACCTCTGCTTCTTCGAGAAACACATCCTCGATGTACCCCAGCATCATCCCGCGCGCTTCGAGCCACCGCGAGGTGTGCGTCGTCGGGCTGTAGAGCAAGGGGCGGTCGTGCCCCGCCCGCGCGTAGACCATCACGCCGGTCTCGGGGTCGAGCACGCCGCAGAACGCCGTGAAGAACATCGTGTTCTGGCTGATTTCCAGCAGCAGCCGGTGTGTTCGCAGCAACACCTCGCGCGGCGAGCCGCTTCGCTTGGCCTCGGCCCGGATCAGGCTACGCGTCAACGCCATGTAGAGCGCCGCCGGCATCCCCTTGTCCGAAACGTCGGCCATCACGATCACCACGCGCTGCGGGCTGATGGCGATCACGTCGTAGAAATCGCCCCCCACCTGGCGCGCCGGCCGGTTACGCGCCGCCACCTGATAACCGTCAATCGGCGGGAATTCGCGGGGCAACATGCTCTGTTGCAACTGGCGCGCCAGTTCCAACTCTCGTTCGAGCCGTTCCTTCTCCACAATGGCCGCCTGTGCCGCCTTCAGGTCGGCGTATGCGCGCGTCAACTCCTCGTTCTTCTTCGTCAGGTCTTCGATCATCTGGAGGTCGGCGCTGCGCAACCGAGAGGTCAGGTTCTGCACCATCGGCAGGAGGAGCTGCGGCTCGCGCATCCAGATGCGTCGCCAGTCCGCCGCCGTAAATTCCAGCGTCAGCGTCGGCGACAGCGCGCGTACCGTCGCGCTGCGCGCGCTGTCGTCAATCAACGCCATCTCCCCGATGATTTCGCCCACCCCGCGCTCCGCCAGCAGAACCCGATCGTCGCCCTTTCCTTTGGTGATGACAACCGTGCCGTCCAGGATCAGGTACATCTCTTGCCCGCGGGTGCCTTCCTCAACCAGCACGGCGTCGGCGTCAAAAGTCCGCGGCTTCCCGGCTTTCAGCACCGCATCAATCAGTTCGGGCGAGGCGTCGCGCAATAGCGGCAAGGCCGTGAGTTGCGCACGGTCAATCTTTTGCGGCATGTGGATTCCTTACGTTCGATTCGTGCGCCCTTGCGTGATTGCCTTCACCTGCGCCATGACGTTGTCCGGCTCGAAGACTTGTTTCCAATCCGGTTGCATGATCTGTTCCATCGCACGCGCCACGGCCAGCTTCGCGCCGTCCGAGAACTGCGCGTCCAGGTAGCCGTAAAGAATCCCCAGGTTGATGTTGATGTGTCCCAGCACGAACGCCCGCGCCGCTTCCTCCGGCACACCCCGTCGCACCGCTTCGTCAATCGCTTCCTTCTGGATGACCATCGTGGTCAGGACGACGGTTTCCGACAGGGCCGGTTCGAGGATCGCCATCTGCTCGACCGTGACCCGGTACGCGTTCATCACGGGGGCGAACATCCTGCGGGCGATGACCTCGCCCTTCGCGTAGTCGCTCTCCGGGCCTTGCATCAGCGCGCAGACTATATTTTGTTTCGCGGCGATGCCGCCGTAAAAGTCCTGGCGCGCCACGGGGTCGGTCTCGTCGTTGACCACGGGCGGGTGACACGGATGGACGATGAAATAGGTGATATCGGCGCGCTCCGGCAACTCGCCGCCGTGTGGGGCCGCGGGATCGAGACAGATCACCATCGTTCCGGGCTTCAACTGAGGAATGACGTCGTGGGCGACGGTTCCCAGCACCTTATCCGGCACCGCCAGAATCACCGCATCGGCCTCCGCGACGGCTTGCTCCTGCGGCGCCGGCTCCAGCCCGCGTGCGCTCAGCCGCTGTCGGCCAGCCTCTCCCGCTTCGACATATAACGTGTGATAGTTGGGGTCTGCGCGCAACCGATCTGCGATCCGCGTCCCGATTTTGCCCGCCGCGCCGAAAAGTGCGATGGTGGTCATGGGTTCCTCCTGCCTCGTTGCGTTGGATGATAGAAGCAAGTATAACGCTTCGCATGGCCCTGTCAAAGTAACCTGCGTTTTCTGGGCCGCCGCGTCAACGCGTCGGCTGTTTGCGCGACGGCATTTCATCGGATATGCTTAGCACCACCTTATCGGTTCAACGCCACACGTGACGCATAAATCATCGCGGAGACTGCCTTGAATTCATCTACACCGTTGCCACCCGACGATCTCCAATCCGAAGACGGCGGCTCCTCCTTCTGGATCACCCTGCTCGCGGCGCTCTCCGGCGTCGTCGCGGGATGGGCGGCCATTCGCGGCATGCGCCAAATCCAAAGCAACAACGCGGCCTCTCACGTTGATCCCGCACTCTCCGCACAGACGAAAGCCCACGTGTCATTCGCCGGTAAGCCGCCATCCTCGACCGTAGATATACCACCCATTTCCTCGGATAGCGTTGCCACCTATGGGCGCGTGCCCCCTCAAGAAGCTATCGCCGGCTTGTCTGAGGGTGACATTCCCGCGCGCTTCATGGGGAGGAGATTCGACACGGTCTGGGCGCGTCCTACCAAATATCTGGTTGCTATCGGGTTGATCCTCTTTGGCTTCCTCGCTCTTTACTTGATCCGTGATATCTTGCCGATCTTCATCATTGCGGGTCTGATCGCGTTGATCGTTCAGCCATTGATTGAATGGTTTCAGACCCGAGTGCATCTGCCGCGCAAATTTTCTATGGCGCTGGCCTATGGAGTGATTTTGCTTCTGGTGATGACAATTCCTCTGATCGTAATTCCAATGATCTGGAATGCCGCACAGGAGTTCCAGACGGTGGAAGCGACGTCTGTTTACGCGCGTGCCGGAGACTCGCTGAATAGTGTGCAACAGATGGTTGCGTCCATCCCGCTACTTGGCCCGGCTGTCAGCCAATCGCTGCGACCGTTGCAAACGATGTTCGAAAGCGCGGCGGTCGGCGACCCGGTCAGCATTTTGCCGTCGAATACTACCATCGCGGACACATCGCGGATAGCCTTGACGACCTTCGGCCGGGTGACCGGGGCAATCATCCCGCTGATTTCCTGGGTGCTGGCCGCCGCTTTTGCGTTTCTCATCAGCGTCTACCTGAGCTCGGGCCGCTATTCTTTGCGGGCTTTCATTTTGGACAACACACCGACCGCCTATGTACCGGAGATTTCGATTCTCCTGGATCGCATTGGCTGGACGTGGGAATCGTTCCTGCGAGGCCAGATCAAGTTAATGGTTCTGATCGGCGTTGTGGTCATGGTGGGCAACTTCGCGCTGGGCAATCGTTACGCCATTATGTTAGGCCTCATTTCCGGGTTGCTTGAACTCATTCCCTCCATTGGGCCTGCCATCGCGCTGGTCCCCGGCATCTTGATTGCCTTGATCTTCGGTTCGGCCTGGCTCGGCGTCAACCATCTGTTATTCGCGATCATCATCCTGGTTTTCTATCTCCTCGTGCAGGCCGCGGAAAATCAACTTGTCGTTCCCCGCGTGCTGGGCGACGCAGTGGAATTGCCCCCGCTCGTGGTGCTGGTGGGCGTGCTGGTGGGCGGCAGTCTGGCCGGCATCCTGGGCGCGCTCATCGCCGTGCCCGTGATTGGCACCGTGCGGGAAATCGTGGGATATTTGTATGGTAAGATCATCGAGGCCCCGATCATCGAAGCGCCGCCCGAACTCAAGCCGGGGGTTTTCCAGAGCCTGGCGATTGCCGCGCGAGATCTGCGGGCGCGAGTGTTCAAGACAAACAGTTAGCCGTCTCTTAACCCCGTAGTTTAGTCCCTTGTGGGCGTCGCGGTGCGCCCACAAGGGGCTAAACTACAAAATCACACGAAAGGGAGTTGTTGATGAAGCCATTCGAAACACAGGAAGTATGGTTCGTAACGGGGAGCCAATCGCTCTATGGCGAGGAGGTCTTGCGCCAGGTAGAGGCGGATTCGCGGCAAATCGCCGCTGCGTTCAACGATTCACCCGATATTCCCGTTAAGGTGGTGTTCAAGCCGGTGTTGGTCTCGCCCGATGGTATCTACGAATTGTGCCAGGCGGCCAATTCCAGCGCGAACTGCATCGGCCTGATCACCTGGATGCACACCTTCTCACCCGCGAAGATGTGGATTGCCGGCCTCAACGCGCTGCGCAAACCGACCGTCCATCTTCACACGCAGTTCAATCGCGACATCCCCTGGGACACGATTGACATGGACTTCATGAACCTGAATCAGTCGGCCCACGGCGACCGGGAGTACGGCTTCATGGTCACCCGAATGCGTAAGCCGCGCAAGGTAGTCGTCGGCCACTGGCAAGACCCGGAAGTCCTGGCGCAGCTTGCCGTGTGGCTGCGCGCCGCCGCCGCGTGGCACGATTCGCAGGGCGCGCGCCTGGCGCGTATCGGCGACAACATGCGCGAGGTCGCCGTGACGGAAGGCGACAAAGTCGAGGCACAGATGCGCTTCGGCTATGCCGTGAACGGTTACGGTGTGGGTGATCTGGCCGCCATCGTAGATGACGTCAGCGACGCCGACGTGGACTCGCTCGTCGCCGAATACGAGACGCTCTACGACGTGGCCCCCGAGGCGTTGGCCGGCGGCTCGCAGCGTGATCGGCTACGCGAGCAGGCGAAGATGGAGCTGGGGATGCGGCGCTTCCTCGATGGCTTCAAGGGCTTCACTACCTGCTTCGAGGAACTCCACGGTTTGCCGCAGCTTCCCGGCCTGGCCGTGCAGCGCCTGATGGCCGACGGCTACGGCTTCGGCGCGGAAGGCGACTGGAAGACGGCGGCCCTGGTGCGCGCCATGAAGGTGATGGCTGCGGGTCTGGACGGCGGCACGTCCTTCATGGAAGATTACACCTATCACCTCGACCCGGCGGGCATGAAGGTGCTGGGCGCGCACATGCTCGAGATTTGCCCCTCGGTCGCCGAGGGCAAACCCAGGGTCGAGGTTCACCCGCTCTCGATCGGCGGCAAAGAGGACCCGGCGCGCCTCGTCTTCAACGCGCCGCCCGGCCCCGCGATCAACGTCTCCATCATTGACATGGGCAACCGCTTCCGCATGATCGTCAACCCGGTGGACGTGGTCGCCGCCGATGCGCCGCTCCCGCATCTCCCGGTTGCGCGTGCGCTCTGGACGCCGCGCCCTAACCTGAAGGTCGGGGCCGCGGCCTGGATCTACGCCGGTGGGGCGCACCATGCCGCCTTCAGCCAGGCCCTCACGGTCGAGCACCTGGAGGACTTTGCCAAGATGGCGGAGATCGAGATGGTCGTCATTGACGAGAACACCAACCTGCGCGACTTCCAGAACGAATTGCGCTGGAACGAAGTCTACTACCACCTCGCCCAAGGCTTCTAACTCTGTCCCTTAAAAACCCGCTGCGGAGTGCGCATCCTCAGATGCGCACTCCGCAGTTTCTATCCGCTATCAGCTACTCCGCCGTCAGCGCCTCCAGCAGCGCCCGCGCCGCCTCTTCCGGCCCGCTGCGCTCCCAGCCGGGCAGCCCCAGCCGCGTGCGGAGTTGTCCCACGAAGATGCCTTGTTTGTAAAACTCCTCAAAATAACGTTTGGCAATGATATCGTGATCTTCGCGGTATTGCGTCGCCCCGAAGACATTCACGAAGTAGGTATGCACCAGGCCCGTCGTCGTCGTCGTGCCCTTGCTCATCGCCGCGCCGTCGCGCCACACCGATAGCGCCGTCTCCGCGTCCGGCAACTGCTCGATCAGCGGATGATCGGTGTCCACCTCTTCATAATTGTTCGCGTAGAGCACCATGTCGGGCCTGTAGCCGCGCATCACATTGCTATAGTTGGTGACGGGCAGGATCACCCGCGCGTTGACCTGGTTCGGGTTCATGATGATAGTGCGGTCAAGCTGGCCGAAGGCATAGCCGGGCTGCAAGTCATCCAGCCGCACGAACGCGCCTACCTCCGTCCCGTAACCCTTGATCTCGCCGTCTGTCCCGATCTCCAGCGAACCCATGTCGTCAGCGATGGTCACGATGTCGGCGATCATGTCTTCGCCCATCGTGCGGAACGCCTCCAGCGTCTCCGACTTGCCCGCGCCCGTGTCGCCGAAAACCAGCACGGTGAACGACTTGCCGCCGCGCAGCACGATATTCACCATCGCCCCGTGGAAGGGCAGCCGCTCCATCCGCAGCATCTTGATGTTGTGCAGCGTGAGCACCATCTTCTTAAGGTAGCCGAAATACCCGAACTCGTCGCGGTTCGGCACTGCAGCCGAGATCATGTCGTTCTCTTTGTCATCGTAGAACACGGTGGGCAGCGGGGCGAGGGCATCCAGCGCCATGCCGGGCACGCCATATAGGTACACCGCGTTGACGGGGTCGTTCAGCGCCTCGTCATCGGCCAGTTCCAGCAGGTTACAGAGCGAGAA
The DNA here is from genome assembly GCA_038214535.1 of Anaerolineae bacterium. Taxonomy (GTDB): domain Bacteria; phylum Chloroflexota; class Anaerolineae; order CG2-30-64-16; family CG2-30-64-16; genus JBBQRS01. The sequence continues at coordinate 2,188 of JBBQRS010000057.1, read as the reverse complement.
CCCCAGCCCGAAGAAACGCTCGTGGAAATAGACCAGGATCAGCAGTGGGCCGACCTTCGCCGGATAACACAGCCATTCTTCCGGGTTAATGTCCACCACATCCAGCGGGTTCTGAGGGATGCTCGCGAACTGCCCGGTGCGCTTGTTCATCGGCGGGTTCAGCAGCAAGGGTGGGTAGACCAGGATTTGCCGGATCACCGGGATATCCTTCAGCTTGGCGTATGCGCCGCCCGGCAGCCCCATCTCCTTCGGCAGGGCAATCGTGGCAATCTCCGCGCCCGACTTCACCTGCCGATAGACGTTCGGCCTGCGCCCGGTCGTGTTCCGCTGGACATCGCGATAGACTTTACGGACGAGGTGCATCAATGATTCGATGGTCGCGTTGAATGTGCGATAAGGCCGCTGGTCCAGCCTATCATCCGCCGAATCCACCACTACAAAACGCTCGTATTCACGCCAGGAATTGTACAGATTCTCGGTGAAGCTATTCAGGAGGGCCGGATCGCTGACAAACGACGCGGCGGCCGGCAAAAGGGGCAGCACGCAGTCCAGTTCGAGCTTGGACAGGATCTTCAATACCTCAACGAGAAGCGCAACGTCTGCGTCGCCGGTCTCGCTCGCCGGTTTGCCGAAAATCCCCAGCAACGGCGACTCCTTTTTCTTCAGCGCCCCCACTTCACGATCCAGGATTTCGAGGAAGAGGTCGCTCGCAAATAGCTCATCGGAGCTTTCGCAAACGCGATCTCGGATCCGGATGATGACTTTCCGATCCACGAATTTGTGCGAGCCGTTGGTTCCCATGGCCTTTTCCTCTCAATTTTAACGCGTCATGCTTTTCGCACGACCCATGTCACTGTGACGTTATGATTTCGACCTTGCGCGCCGGATGTGTGCGCGTTGATGCTTTGCTGGGGTGCCCCGGCAAACTCCTCGAGGGGGCGGCGACGTTGCGGATGCCCTTCAGGTCGTCGAGGCGATACGTGGGGAAGCGGTGCGGCTTTCACAGCCGCACCGGCGAACGCGCGCAGGTCTCAATCCCATTAACGTGACTCGCGGCAAACCGTCGCGAGCAACATTATACCATAAATGTAAGGTGCAACGCATTTTGGAAATGCGTTGCACCTTGCGTGTTGAATAGGTTGCGTGAAGCTGTCACTCTTCAACGGATGCGAAGTGTGTCTGTCTACCGTTGACATAAGTCAGCGCTGCGCCCAAAAGCAAGAATGCGGCAATTAGCACAAACGGGAATGTCCGATTAAGCTCCGATAACTGCCCGCCAATCCAACCGAAGGGCGACGTCAGGACGATGATCAGAACGTAAATCAGCGCCATCATACGCGCGCGTTCTGCCGCGTTCACCTCCACCACCATCAACTTATCCAGCAACGTGCTGACCGCCGGCAGGCTGATGGCTTCGATGGCAACAGAGAGCAGCAAAATCAGATAACTCCCGACCGGCGCGAAAATGAGGATTAATTGACTGAGCAAAAGCCCGGCAAATCCGCCCATCATGGTCCGGAATGGGTCGGTGTGGCGGAAGCGCGGCATGATCGTGAAGAAGGCGACCAACATCACTGCCGAGCGCGCAAACTGAAACAGCGAAAGGGTCGCCGCCGGGATTTGTAGCTTTTCGGTGACGAGAATGGGCCAAAATATGCCGCTGACCGTGCGATAGATGCTGACGATTGCCAGCAGCAGGGTGACTGAGAGGACGGTACGCGAGTGGAAGATTTCCTTAATGACGCCCGTAGACCCGCGCAGCACCGAGAATAACGGCTCGCCGCGCGTTTCCTCCATTCGAATCAGCCCTTGTTCCGTCTCCGTGGTCATCGCGTTGGTCTCGAGGAACTTGACGGTCATCATGATGAAAGCCAGGAAGAGCATTGCGCGCACCGTAGGTACCAGCGTGAACTGCGCGATTAGCAGGCCGCCGATCGGTGACACAAACCCCGCAATCAGGTTGGCGATGTAGATCCATGAATAGACGTCCACTAATAACTTCGGGTCCGTATCCTCTACCAGCAGGCAGGTCCACGAGGTGTGCGAGATGCGCCACGCGCTGTTGAGGATCGCCGCCACCAGGAAGTACGTGAAGTTCTGTGAGATGGCCCAGATCAGGCAGGGCAGGCTCCATGTGATGAGATCGCTGATGAGGGTGGTACGCCGGCGACCCACCTTATCCGTGATC
>JBBQRS010000056.1:0-30148 GCA_038214535.1 Anaerolineae bacterium | reverse complement strand
GTGTTCGACAAGAGCATCGCAATGGTCATCGGGCCGACGCCGCCGGGGACGGGTGTGATCGCGCCTGCGACCTCTACGGCCTCGTCATACGCGACATCGCCCACCAGGCGCGAGCCGCTTTTCCGCGTCGCGTCCTCGATCCGGTTGATCCCGACGTCAATCACTGTCGCGCCCGGCTTGATCCAGTCGCCGCGCACGAATTCCGGCTTGCCGATGGCTGCGATCACGATATCCGCTTTGCGAACTTTGTCGGGCAGGTCGCGCGTGCGGCTGTGGCAGATGGTGACGGTGGCGTCGGCGTTGGTCAGCAGGGCAGCCACCGGAATGCCAACGATGTTGCTGCGCCCGACGACGACGGCATCCGCACCTGAAATGGCGATGCCCGACCGCTTGAGCAGTTCGATGCACCCGTTGGGCGTGCATGGGATGAACTGCGGCGTGCGGCCTTTCATCACCAACTGGCCGATGTTCATCGGGTGGAACCCGTCTACGTCCTTATCCAGACTGACGAGGTCGAGCACGGCCTGTTCGTTCAATCCTTTGGGCAAGGGCAGTTGCACGAGGATGCCGTTGACCTCCGGGTTGGCGTTCAGGTCGCGTACCAGCGCTTCCACCTCTTCCTGCGTCGCCGTTGCGGGCAATCGGTGTGTGACCGACCCCATGCCGGCTTCTTCACAGGCCTTTCCCTTCGAGCGGACGTAGGTTTGTGAAGCCGGGTCTTCGCCCACCAGCACGGCGGCCAACGTGGGAACCTGGCCGGTCGCTTCCTTCAGGCGCGCCGTTTCCTCCGCCACCTCGCGGCGCACGTCCGCGGCAATGACCTTCCCGTCAATGATCTTTGCTGTCATGCGCGATGATCTCCTCCCGTTTCGTGAAAATAAGTATAACAGATAGCTGCAAGTCGGCCCCCCTTCGTAGTGACGGCTTCAGCCGTTATCGTGCCCCCCAACGGCTAAAGCCGTCACTACAAAGAGGGGTGCCTTAATCCAGCCGCAACAGGTACTCGTAGGCGGCGAGCGCGGCCTTCGCGCCCTCGCCGATGGCGATGAGCACTTGCTCGCCCGCGAGATGCGTCACGTCGCCCGCGGCGAAGAGGCCGGGCACGCTGGTGCGCGTGTCGCAACCGACCACGATGTGCCTTTGCGAGTTCAGGTCTACCCAACCCTGCACCAGCTCGGTATGGGGCTTGAGGCCTAACTCGACAAACACGGCGGCGATCTCCAGCGCGCGCGTCTCACCGTTTGGCGAGCGCACAACGAGCCGGCGCGCGTGGTCATCGTCGCCTTCGACCGCAGCCGGCTGCCAGTTCTCCAGCAGGGTTACGTTCTCAGCGGCTTGCAGCCTGCGGCCGATTGGGCTATCCAGTTCGCCGTGCGTAGGCGCAATCAGATAGAGATGATCGGCCACCTGCGCCAACTCGGCCGCGCCGCGCAGCGCCATCGCGCCCGCGCCCACCAGCGCCGCGGTTTTACCGATGAAGAGCGGCGCATAGCTGACCGTGGAATACGCGACGCCTTTGAGGAAATAATCCTCCGCGCCCGGCGCATCCAACATCACCGCGTCCGCGCCGGTCGCCAGGATGACGCTGCGCGCCTCGATCTGCCGGCCGCTCTCGGTGGTCGCCCGGAAGTTCGGGCCGGCGCGCTCCAGCCGCACGACGCGCTCCATCAGGCGGACGAAGTCGAGATATTCGATCTCGGTGCGGAAGCGGCGCACGACCTCCGCGCCGTCTATCACCTGATGCATCTCCGCCCCTTCGATCACCATGTGCCGGTTGGCCTTGCCGCCCAGGTCGGGACTGACCAACAGACAATCGAGCCGCTTGCGAATCGCGTAGATTGCGGCGGTCAAACCGGCAGGCCCGCCCCCGATGATGAGCAGATCATGCATAATGCGCCTCCGTCTCCGGCGGTTGCGGGATGTAGCCCTCGGCCATCATGCACGCCGTCAGGCTGCGCGCACGGGTGATGATGGCGGCGGCCTGGCGATAGAGCGTCCCGGCGTCGAACGCCACGCGCGCGATGCCCTGCTCCTGCGCCTTCATGCCGACGGCCACGGCCTCCTGCGCGAAGACCTCCCAGTCATCCATGGTCGGCAGGATGGATTCGGGGTCCATGCCGCCATCGGGCGCGGCGGCGGCCAGGGCTTCGGCGGCGGCGATGCACATCTCGTCGGTGATGGTGCTCGCCCGCACGTCCAGCGCGCCGCGGAAGATACCGGGGAAGCCCAGCGAGTTGTTCACCTGGTTCGGAAAGTCGGAGCGACCCGTGGCGACGATGCGCGCCCCGGCCTTGCGGGCTTCCCACGGCCAGATTTCCGGTGTGGGGTTGGCGCAGGCGAAGACGATGGCGTCATCGGCCATGGCGCTAACCCACGCCGGCTCGATCACGTCCGGCCCCGGTTTGGCGAGCGCGATGCAGACGTCGGCCCCGCGCAACGCTTCGGCGATGCCGCCCGACACACGGTCCGGGTTGGTGATCTGGCATAGCCGCCACTTGTCCACGAACTCGGCGCGCCGCATGAAGATGTCCTGCCGCTTGCTGTGCAGGATGCCGTGGCTATCTACGACCAGCGCTTTCGCCGGGTCCACGCCAGCCTTGAAGCAGAGCCGGGTGATGGCGACGTTCGATGCGCCCGAGCCGATGAAGGTCACACGCACGTCGCCGATGGACTTGCCGACGATCTTCAGCGCGTTGAGCAGCCCCGCCAGCGTCACGCAGGCCGTGCCCTGCTGGTCGTCGTGCCAGATCGGGATTTCAGCCTGCGCGCGCAGCGTGTCGAGGATACGGAAGCACTTCGGCTGGCTGATGTCCTCCAGGTTGACGCCGCCGAACCCCGGTTGCAGCAACAGGGTGGTGCGGATGATCTCATCGGGGTCTTTCGTATCGAGCATGATCGGCACGGCGTCCACACCGCCCAGATACTTGAACAGCAGCGCCTTGCCCTCCATCACGGGCAGGCCGGCCTTCGGGCCGATGTCGCCCAGTCCCAGCACCCGTGTGCCGTCGGAGATCACCGCGACGGTGTTCCATTTGTTGGTGTGTTCGTAGATCAGTTCCGGGTCGGCCTCAATGGCGCGGCAGGACGCCGCCACCCCCGGTGTATACCAGATCGCAAAGTCATCCAGGTCACGGATACAGGCCTTCGGGATAGTCTCGATCTTACCGCGATAGAACGGGTGCAGCCTCAAGGCGTCTTCGGACGGTTGCCGGGCCTTCGCCAGCAGTTCTTCGGTTTCGGGCGTCTGCGATGGGCGCGCGTTCTCATTGACCGAAATCATCTCCGGCCTCCTTGCGACTGCCGAAACAGGCGATCTTTCGTTACACTCGCAGATACGAGTCTGCGTAGATCACCTTGTCGAGCAAAATTTGTACGGTTTTCCAAATGTCTACCTGTTCCTGATCTGCGAAATCTACGGCGTCGGGGCCGAGTTCCTCTCCGGCGGCCACCGCATCGTAGAGGGCGAGTAACAGCCGGTTCACCGGTGTACTATCGTCTCGCGCTTCAATCACGCGGATGAATTCGTTTTGCGCCTGATCGAATGGGTCGGCAATCATCATGTCCAGTCCTGCGCCCATCAGCATGACGCAGTACACCCGGTTGATCAGGGGGCGCATCTCGTTCGGCACGGCGTTGGAAACGTTGCTCAGGCCCACCTGCACGCCCGCGCCCGTCAGCTTGAGGATGCGGACGGCTTCGATGCACTCCGGCACGTATTGCTGGCACCCACTGACTGTGAGCACGAGCGGGTCAATAATCAGGTCCTCCAGCGGCATGCCGACCTCTTCGCAGCGCGGGAGCAGCTTCTCCAGCGCGATGTTCACGCGCTCCTCCGCGCTCACCGGGATGCCCTCGGCTTCCATCGTCAGGCCGATGAGTTGGGCGTGATACTTCGCGGCGACCAAGGGCACCCGTTCCAGGCGCTCAGCTTCCGCCGATGTGGAATTGATGATCGGGCGCTGCTTGATGACCTCGCAGGCGGCCTCGATGGCGGCCAGGTTGGTCGTATCCAGGCTCAGCGGCACGTCCACGACTTCCTGCACGGCCTCGACCAGCCAGGGCAGGATTTCATGGCCCAGCTTCTTCTGTGGGCCGATGTTCAGGTCAATGGCCCAGGCCCCGGCCTCGACCTGCTTGCGCGCGGATTCCTGAAAAAACTCGCGGTCGCGGTTGGCTATCGCTTCTTTGACGCGCGGCGACAGGATGTGGATGTTCTCCCCGATGATCTTCATGACTGATCTCCCTTGATTGCCTGATGGATTGAATTCTGTTATCTCGCGGAGTGCGCATCCTCAGATGCGCACTCCGCGGGGTGATAAAACTCCGCTTAACATAACACTAAGCGGTGGCTAACGCCTCTTTGGCTTCTTTGCGGACGATATAGGCGCGGTCCCATTCGTAATGTTCGTCCTCGCCCAGCAGCCGCCGCAAGATGCCCCGCAACTGCGCCTGCTCGTCGGGCGTCAGGTGACCATGTTTCGCCAGCTTGCCCAGGCTGCGCACGGCTTTGGATCGCACGCCGGGGCTGGCGTCGCCGAGATTCGCCTGGAGCACATCCACGCATTCCAGCCGGATAGCCGTGTTCAGGCTCCCCGCCGGGATGGCTTCGGCGAACTTGCCGAGGGCGCGCGTCGCCGTGTCGCGCAGCTCGAGGTCGGGAGAACGCGCCGCTTCGAGCGCCAGCGGGACCGCCTTGATGACCTCCGGCGACCGAATCTTGCCCAGGGCGAAGAGCAGGAACGCGAGACATGCCGGGTTAGGACAGGTCTCGCCGTACTCGGCGATGATCGGATCCACGGCCTTCGCGCCCATCCAGCCCAGCGCCGACGCCAGCGCCATCTGCGCCTTGACGTCGCCCGATTCCAGCGTCTGAATCAGCACCGGGATCACGGCTTCGCCCATCTCCGCCGTGACCATGATTGCCTCTTCGACGACCGGCATATGCTCGGGGTGATCGAGGGTGTCAATGTAGAACAGGGGTACGATCAACTCACACAGTCCGCGCGCGGCGTCCGCGTCGGCGGCAACCGTCTCGGCGCGCGCCAGGCTCAGGCCGCGGCGCAAGTCCTCCGGGTCATGGCTTTCGAGCAGTTCGGCAATGCGGCGATAGGTTTCTTCTTGCATGGCGCTTCTCTCGCTTATATCCCTGCTACAAACCCGGTTTTTCCAAAAAACCGGGTTTGTGAGTTTTCACCCCACCAATTCTCGCGCCAGATCGGCCACGGCGCGGCTGATGGGCGCGTCTTCCGGCAACTCCACCAATGGCCGGCCCTGTGCGTCGAAGTCAACCAGCAATGGATCATAGGGCAATACGGCGAGCAGGGGCGGCCCCATCTGCTCCGCCTTCTCCCGCAACGCGTCGGACAAATCCCCGATGACCCGGTTGATGACCAGGTAGGTGTTGCGGACGTTGATTTCAAGTTCCTTGCTCAACACGAGCATGGCTTCGGCGGCCGCCATCCCACGCTGACTGGCGTCGCTCACCAGCAGCAGGTGATCCACGTCACGCGTGGTGCGCCGGCTCAGGTGCTCCATGCCGGCCTCGTTGTCCATCACAACGAAGTCATAACCGGCGTTTATGCCGTCAATGATGCTGCGCAGCATGTGATTCGCGGCGCAGTAGCAGCCTTGGCCTTCGGGTCGCCCCATCGCCAGCAGATCGAAGTCGTCGCCTTCTTCGACGGCCATGCGCACGGTGTAATTCAGCCAGTCCTGACGCGACATGCCGGGTTGCGTCCCCTCGCGCGCTTCCTCTCGGATGTCGCCCACGGTCTGCGCCAGGGGCAAGCCCAGCACGAGGTGCAGGTTGCTGCTGGGGTCGGCGTCAATGGTCAGAATTTTGCCGCCCTTGTGCTGCACCAAGTAGCGCGTCAGCAGGCCCGACAGGGTGGTCTTTCCGGTGCCGCCCTTCCCGGCGACGGCGATAGTTACAGTCATGTGAGACTCCGATTCAAATACATTCACCACCAAGACACGGAGAACACCAAGGACACCAAGAAGAAGATAGGTTTATGGCTCATCTCTTACAAGTGAATTGGCGCTCAATGCGGCCGCCACCGACGGAAAGAGCGCGGCGTCGGTGTGAGGCAGGAATAAGGCGGACGTGAACGCGTCGTAGAAGCTGTTGTCGGCGGACAGCTCGACGTAGGTCATCATGCGCGCCACGTCGGTGAGATGGGCGCGCACGTCGCGGCGCAGGAGCGCCATGTAGGCCCCGCGAATCGCGGTGTTCCCCATGAACTCGAAGCGCCCCCAGGGTGACTCGCCCTCGGACGTGGACAGGTCGGGCAGCAGGCCGATCTGGACGGCCTTCTCGACATTGATGTACTGCCCGAAGGAGCCGCCGATCAACATGCGGGAGACATCGGCAAGATCTACACCGACGCTTTGCGCCAGGACCGTGAACCCGGCGTAGACGGCGGCTTTCGCGCGCATCAGATTGTCAATATCCACCTGCGTGATGGTGATGTCGCGCAGGTCTTCGGTCTCGTCCGCCCATGCGACGACGTACTCGAAGCCATGTTCGCCCTGCCGGATCCGATGCCTGCCGTCCGGCCCCGGCGGCAGGTGCTCGTTAAGATGGCCGCGTTTGTTCAGAACATCGGTGACGAACATCTCGGCCAGCAGCGAGAGCAGACCGGAGCCGCAGATCCCCCGCGGTTTCTGCCCTTCACGCCCGATCACGCGATAGGAAGGCTCGCGCGTCTCGCTGTGAATCCAGACCTCTTCGATCGCGCCGGCCGTGGCGCGCATCCCATGCTCGACGCCCGCGCCCTCGAAGGCCGGCCCGGCGGAACAGGCGCAGGTGATCAGCCAGTCGGCATTGCCCAGCACCGTCTCGCCGTTGGTGCCGATGTCAATGAAGAGGATGATCTCACCGGATTCGTCCATCCGCGTGCTCAACACCCCCGCACTGATGTCCGCGCCTACGTAACTTGCCACGCCCGGCAGGCAATCTACCACCGCCTGCGGGTGTGTTGCCAGGCCTAACTCCGCCGCGCGGAGGGTCGGCGTCTGGTTGACGGTCGGCGTGTACGGCTCGAGCCGGATTGGTTCGGGCGCGACCGCCAGCAGCAGATGGAGCATCGTGGTGTTGCCCGCGATGGTCACCTTGAAGATTTCGGACGGGTCGGCCCCCGCCTGCGCACATGCCGAATCCAGCATCCGGTTGATCGTGCCGACAACGAGCGCCTGCATTTCAAATAGATTTTCGGGCCGACGGGCGTAGATGATGCGCGAGATCACGTCTTCGCCGCGCGCGATCTGGCCGTTATAGTCGGCGGCTTGCGCCACAACCTCGCCAGTGTCCAGGTTGACCAGCCACACCGTGACTGTGGTGGTGCCGATATCCACGGCCGCGCCGAAGTGACGGGCGGTCTGGTCGCCGGGGAGCACGGCCAAGACCTGCGGCGGACCGACGGGCCGATCCCACGTATCCAGCGAGACGACGGCTGTGACGTTCCAGGAGTCTTCGGCGTCGCCGCGCAAGACGTTGCCGAGGGTTTGCAGGACGGGCAGCGTAGTGGTCGCGCCCTCGATGCCCAGCAGCGCCAGCTCACGGCAGACGCGCCCCCAGTCGTCGGTCTGATCGGCCAGCGTGGGCGGCTCGATCTGGAGGTAGAAGCGTTGCACGGTTTGGTGCAGCGCCGGATCGTAGGCGAACGGTAGCGCGATCCGCGCGGCGGCCTTCTGCGTCGTCAGGCGGCGCTCCAGCGTTTCCTGCGGCGGAATCGTGATCCATGACTCGCCCTCGACGACCGTCTGGCAGGCCAGCGCATAGCCGGTGCGCAGGTCTTCTTCTGAGAGGCGAATGGTGGAGCGACGGCGCACGTTGCTGCGCGCGGGGTCTGCGATCACCGCGCAGCGCCCGCAACGGCCCTGCCCACCGCACGGCTGATTCAGCTCGATGCCCGCCAGGCGCGCAGCCTCGGAGAGCGTGACGCCGTGCGGCGCGTAGGCCGTGCGCTCGAACGTCTCGCCTTCTGCATCTACTGAACGAAAATGTACGGCATGATTGGCCATTGATGGCTCGTGGCGGTTCTGCTTAGAGTCTATCCGAACTGGCGTAGTGTGCAGGGCCTTGTGCCCGTCGCGAACGCCCACAAGGGGCTAAACTACGGAATTTTCAGATCAGGTTCTTGTGGGCGCCGGCCACGCCTCCGGGTCGCACAGGTACGCGTGCATATCGGTGGCGGCGCGTTTGCCCGCGCCCATCGCGCTGATCACCGTCGCCGCGCCGGTAACGACGTCGCCGCCGGCCCACACGCGATGTTTGGTCGTTCGGCCCGTGTCGGCGTCGGCGACCGTGGTGCCGTGGCGGGTGCGTTGCAGCCCCTCTGCGCCGTTGAAGACGATCGGGTTCGGACTGGTGCCCAGCGCCATAATCACCGTGTCTACCGGCAGATCGAACTCCGAGCCTTCGATGGGGATGGGTGAGCGGCGGCCCGATGCGTCCGGCTCGCCCAGTTGCATCCGAATGCAGCGCATGGACTTGACATAACCTCGTTCGTCGCCCAGGATTTCGGTGGGGTTGGTCAGGAAGTCGAAGATCACCCCTTCTTCTTCGGCGTGATGCACTTCTTCGATGCGCGCGGGGACTTCGTCGCGCGACCGGCGGTAGATCACATGCACCTCGCCCGGCGCGCGGTCATCCTCCGGGTTCGATTGGCTGCGGTAGAGATGTTGAAGCCGCAACGCGCTGCGCGCCGCGTCCATCGCGACGTTGCCCGCGCCGATCACGGCCACCCGCCGCCCCACCTTGACCGGCGTGTCATATTCCGGGAAGCGATAGCCCTTCATCAGGTTGACGCGGGTCAGGAACTCGTTGGCCGACAGGACGCCGTTCAGGTTGACGCCTGCGATGCGCATGAACGATGGCAGCCCTGCGCCGGTGCCCAGGAAGATGGCGTCATAGTCTTCGAGCAGTTCATCCAGCGTGTAGGTGTTACCGATCACGTGATCGGTGCGCAACTCGATGCCCAGGTGATCCACGGCGACCTTTAGCTCGGCTGCGATGATGCTTTTGGGCAACCGGAACTCCGGGATGCCGTAGACCAGCACGCCGCCGGGCCGGTGCAACGACTCGAAAATCGTCACCTTGTGCCCCAACTTGGCCGCCTCAACTGCGCAGGTCAGCCCGGAGGGACCCGACCCGACCACCGCGACGCGTTTGCCGGTGGGCGGCGCAGGCGAAGGCGGCGCGGTGCGTTCGCGGATCGCGTAATCACCGACGTAGCGCTCCAGGCGTCCGATGGCGACCGGCTGGCCTTTCTTCGTCAGGACGCAGACGGCTTCACATTGCGATTCCTGCGGGCAGACCCGGCCACAAATCGCGGGCAGGTTGTTCTTGACCTGCATGTACTCAACGGCGGCGGGCAAGTCGCCTTCGCGTAACGCCTTGATGAACTGCGGGATCATTACGCCTACGGGGCAACCCTCAACACAGTGCGGCCTGGCGCATTGCAGACAGCGCTCGGCCTCTAACTGCGCCATTTCCAGGGTCAGGCCCAGCGCAACCTCTTCGAAGTTGCTCGCGCGCTCCTCCGCGTCCTGGGTAGGCATTTTCTGGCGCGGGATGTTCATCCGCTCCCTGGCGGTAAAGCCGGAGGGCATCAGGCCTGCTCCTCGGAACGGCAGGGGCGTTCGTGCTGCCAGTGCGCGACGGCGGCCTGTTCCTCTTCGCGGTAGTATTGCAGGCGCGACATGAGGTTGTTCCAGTCTACCTGATGCCCGTCGAACTCGGGGCCATCCACACACACGAAGCGTGCGCCGTCGGTCATTGCCACACGACAGCCGCCGCACATCCCCGTGCCGTCAATCATGATGCTGTTGAGGCTTACGACCGTGGGGACGCCGAACGGTTCCGTAGTTGCGGAGACGAACTTCATCATGATGGTCGGGCCGATAGCCCAGACTTTCGCGACCTCGCGTTCGGACAGCACTTCTTTGAGCGGTTCGGTGACCAGCGCCTTGCGCCCAAGGGAGCCGTCATCGGTGCAGACGATGAGCTCATCGGAGACGGCGCGCATCTCGTCTGCCCAGAAGAGCAGGTCGCTCGTCCGCGCGCCGATGATGGTAATCACATAGTTGCCCGCGGCGTGCAGGGCGCGCGCGATGGGATACATCGGCGCGATGCCGACGCCGCCCGCCACGCAGACCACCGTGCCGTAGTCCTCGACCTCGGTGGGGTGGCCCAGCGGTCCTGCGACGCTGAACAGGCCGTCGTCCGCTTCCAACTGACCCATCTCGATGGTGGATTTGCCGACTTCCTGAAAGATCAGGGTGATCGTCCCGGCGTCGGGATCGTGGTCGGCGATGGTCAACGGGATGCGCTCGCCCTCTTCGTGGGTGATGACGATGACGAATTGCCCGGCGCGCGCCTTGCGCGCGACGTGGGGCGCGTCCACCACCATCAGCTTTACGGCATCGCTCAGGTTTTGTTTTTCAAGAATGCGATACATGCCCGTTTCCCTCGCTTATGTTGGAGTGCTGCAGACTCTCCCGCGGAGTGCATATCCTCAAATGCGCACTCCGCGACGCGTTTCGTTCGGTTTCTTTAAGCTTACACAATTAAGCCGCAGGCCGCCATGATGCACGTCATCATAGCGGCCTGCGCGCGCATCCGGCGGAATCTGGGTTGTGCGTCTACACGGTCTTCAGATAGCGCGGCAGATCCACCGCCTCGCGCGGGCCGACCTTGATCTCCCAGCCCGGTAGTTCTTCCTCCAACTCACCCATCAGGATGGCGACATGGCCGGGGATGATGACGCGCTTATGGTTGACTTTTTCCGCGATGCCGGTGTTCTTGACCGTCTTGGCGATCCGCTCGGCGTCGAACTTGCCCGCGGCCCAGGCCGTCAGCACGCTCATGCCTTCGGCGTCGGCCACCAGCAACCAGGCGGGCATCCCGCTGCTTTCCATCTCGTTGGCGACTGCGAAGTAGGTGATCGAGAAGTTGGTGGTCACCATCACGGGGGCGTCCGGCCCCGGCTTGTTGATCGGGTAAATACCCGGTTCCACCTGGATCGGCTTCTGCGGGTCGGTGTAGAGGTTGGCGCGCAGCACCAGTAACGGGTAGAGCAGCGCAGGGTCGAAGCGGCTCAGGACGACCAGCCCGGCGTATTTGGCGATTTGCTGCGCGGCGAGCACGGCCTCGAGCTCCGGGTCATCGGTCCCAAGATATGGGAAGGTGATGATCGGGTAGCCGACCGGCTTCATGTTCTTGAGCGCCATCCGTCGAAGCTGCGTTGATTGGGTCAGGCTGCCGCCGAAGTCGCGTGTCGCCGGATCGAGCACCAGATCCTCGACGCCCGCAGCGGCCAACTTCTGCGTCAGATCGGCCAGCGCCTCGATGCTGCCGGCGCGGACGACCAGCGGGGCCTTGTATTGCGCGGCCAGTTTCGCCATCGCCTCCCAGTTGGCCTCGGTTGCCGCGGTCAGCAACGGGACGACGCCATCCATGACGGCAAGCCCCGCGGCCATCAGGTCGGGGTTCTCGGTGACCAGCGCCATCGGTAGATCGGCGGCCTTGCGAACTGCGCTCACCGCGGCGGCGAACTGCGCGGCATTGTCGGAGGTCGCTTCGACGGCAACGCCGTCGGGCTTCAGTGTCATGCCAACGTAGTCCACGTTGTACGCGGCCACCTGGCGGGCGAGGGCGGCTGCCCCGGCGTCGGAGAGTGAGTCAGGGATGCGAATGAGCAGACCGGTCGGATGATAAAAGGTCTTCTCGTGGCGGAAGAGCACGGTTTCGTTGCCGACTTCGATCTTGTGGTCGTTCGCGCCCAGGGTGATGAGCCGGATCGGCGGTGTGGCGGCTGCGGAGAGTTGCGCCTTTGATTCTTCGGTCACATAGGGGCATTGCGAGAGCTCCACCTGTTTGGCGGCCAGCTTCATGGCGAACGCGAGACAAGTGGGAAAGCCGCACTCTTTGCAGTTGGCGTGCGCCTTGACGGCCGGGTCCTTGCTGCTGCCCGGCAGGAGTTTGTAGATATCGAGTCCAGACAGGGCCATGACGTTCCTCCCTATGCCTCTGCGGGTGTCAGCGCGGCGATCATCTTTTTGACGCGGCGGATGCTTTCGGGGTGGCGGAGCACGATGATGTCCGCGCCCGATTCAACCAGGGCCGCCGCCGTCAGCGTTTCCCAGTTGATCGCGCGGGCGGCCCAATCGCCCCAGCCTTCGGGAACGCCTTCGCCGGCGCGCGCCTCTTTGGTGCGCCAGGCCTCCTCGCCGGGGGTGACGATCATCGGTTGCTGCGTCATGCCGTCGCCTTGCAGGGCGGCCAACCGCAAACGCTCCATCACGCTGTAGCCGTATTCGATGCCGTAGCCCAGCGCGCCGGTGGTCGGGTCCATGACGATCCGTTCGAGGGGCAAGCCCATATCATGGATCAGGATGGTGAGTTGCTTGGCGAGGTTGACATCCATCGGTGTTTTGCTGGTGACGAGATGCCCGTTAGCCAGCGCGGCCGCGACGAGAGTGCGGTAGTTCTTATCTTCGCATGGGCCGAGCAACAGCCGTTCGCCCGCGCCTTCTTCCGCCACGGCGATCAACAACTCGTTGTCCAGCTCGGCCTGGCCCGTGCCCAGCACGATCAGCGGCAGAGTGGTGGCCCCCAGCACGGCGCGCAAGACTTTACGCGCAGCGGCTGCGGTCATCGGCGCGCCAGCGCTGTCGGTCGGGGTGAGCTGGAGGACCATGAGGTCGGCGCCGATTGCTTCTGCGGCTTTGGCCCAGGCCGCCGGATCGCCCAGCGCTTCGCCCCACGCTTGAACCAGGGGTTCCGGCCAGTCATCCGTGGGGTTGGTGGCGCGCACTTCGGCGGCGATCTGGGGGGGATGGGCCGTCTGGCCTTCAAAGCTGAGGAAGGGCAGGGTGTTCATGCCGCCGATGACGACGACGTGATCGCGCGTGCCGCCTTCGTCCGCAGTCGCGCCCAGTCGAACTTCTCGCACATTTCCCGTCCATTTTTGAACGGGTATCTCTACAGTTGCCGGCATCTGTTTCGCCTCCTCGTGAATGCTGACCGATCTATGTGGCTTACTGTCTATCCGAAAACTCGTAGTTTAGCCCCTTGTGGGCGTCGGCGACGGACACGAGGCCCTGGACTACGGGATTCTCGGATCGGTTCTTACCAGTAACGTTCGACGTGAATCTGCCCCGCCTGTTTCTTGGAGTTCTCGATGTAGCCTTCCTCGCCCAACATCGTGACCACGTCTTCAATCATGGTCGGGCTGCCGCACAGGAAGACATGCGTGTTTTCCGGGGTCGGTGGGAAGCCCCACGCTTTTTCGATTGTACCGTCTTTCCAGAGATCCTGCACGTAGCCGGTTGGCCCTGTCCACGGCACGGGTTCGTCGTTCGGGCGGCTGATGATGGGGCTGTAGCCGAAGTTGCGGCACAGATGCTGCAACGTCGTCAGCTCGGAGCGATAGCCCAGATCCCATGAATGGCGCGCGCCGTGTAGTACGGCGAACCGGCGCGGCCCACCGCAAATCAGGTGCGTGGTGAGCATGCTTATGTAGGGGGCCAACCCGGTCCCGGTGGCGATCATCACCACGTTCTGATCTTCCGGTACCTGATCCAACGTGAACAGGCCCGTTACCCTTGCAGAGAGCCAGAGCCGATCTCCGATGCCCAACTCCAGCAGCCGCGGCGTCAGCGCCCCCGAGGTGACCAGCGCGATGTAGAACTCCATATATTCGCGAGTGAGCGAGGAGGAGGCAATCGAATACGCCCGGCGGATGAGCTTGTCGGGGTTCGCAGGCGGCGGGTCTTCCGGCTCGGAGAGGGGGCAGCGCGGCGCCGCGGCGGGCAGGCCGAGCACGGCGAACTGGCCCGGCTGGAAATCGGGCAACTGCCACCCATTGGGCGCGACGCGCAGGATGATGAGCCATGGGGAAATCTCGGTGCGTAAAGCGACGACGGCGTTCAGCTCAGGTTCGGGCAAGGAAGGCCTCTTGATCTATATGATCGGTGAATCCACGATGTTTTGTGCCAACCGGCAACATCGCCTGGCTCCGGCGAGCGCTTCTTCGGCGGATTGTTGTGTAAACAGGTTCCACGGCAGAGTCCCGGTTGCTTCATCTCCATAGTCCGTGAGAAAGTGTTCTGCAGAACCGAGCGCCAACAAGTCGGGCAACATCTGTCTGACGAGGTCTTCCGTGGACTCAGACTGCCTGGCTTCTCAAGGAGCAGGGCTAGCGGCTGTGCCGGATCGTGAGTTTTGGGGCTCACGCCGAAGAGCGTCAGGACAACCTTACCGGCGTTTTCAACGGCGAGTTGGGCGTTGTCCACACAGGACCGCCAACGTTCTAAGGTCAGGTCTTGTTCGGCTTCCGCCAGAAACCCTTGAGCGAGTTGCAGGCGATAGATCGTAGCATCAGACGCCTTCACGAAAACCGTCCCAGGAGAGTTCCCAATCCGCGGTGTGTGGCTTGGGGAATAACCACATTCTTACATTGCCCACGGTCTCCCGGCGCAACCCCGACTGCTGCAAAGCAGCCAATGCTTTGCGGCGATAAGGCTCGAAGTAGTCCGCGCCATAGAGACAGATCCCGTCCGAACAGATATCGAGCAGGAGCGGCGTCAGGTTCGACTCAAACTCTTTTGGCGTGCGTATGACAAATGAAATCGCGCCGGGGAGTTGCGGCAAAATGGGCAAGAGCGGGCTACGTACCAGCCGATTGCGAGCCAGTGGATCTCCGGGCAAGTCCTCGATGACTACAAGTAAGTCGTGATCGCTGTTCGGTCGGGCTTCCCCGCGCGCCTGTGAGCCAAATAGAACGATCGTCCTCAATCTTCCCGCGAACGCGGCTTGCAGCACTGCCACGATAGGGTGGTAGCGCTTCAGGAGATCGCGGTTTTTGCGTTGGTTCATCATATGATGCGGTAATTATACTGTTTCTTTGGCGCAGACGCCAGACGATTCACAAATGGATTACTGCCAATCATTTCCTCCCCGGCAACCCGTACCGCTGGCGAAACAGGTCCATCGGCGTGGGGCGAGCCGTGCCCTGGGCCTGGATGTAGTCCGGGCCGGCCATCGCGCGGATGAGATCACGGTGATTTAGCACCGACGCCGGCCAGACGCGCCCGCCCGCTTTGTGCAGGAAGAACAAGTGATCCACGCCCGCGTCGGCCATGATCTGCGCGGCGGCGGTGAGCGGGATGTCGCTGGGCGCCTCCGGCACGACTTCATCCATGATATCGGCGGCCGTCAGCGCGGGCGCATCTTCACGCGCGCCGGCGAAGCGCAGATAGCTCTCTGCCAGCCGCGCCTCGTTGATCCAGCCGCGCGTGTCGCCGTCCTCATCGAGCACAACGAGCGCGGACGCGGCCTGGTCCACCATCAGCGCGGCGACCTGTTGCAGCGTGTCTTCCATCTTGCAGGTTGGCACGCCGATGCGCATCACATCGCGGATCAGGAGTGGGTCGGGCATGGTTCAGTCGTCCTTGGTCTTGTATGGAGCCTTGTCTTCGGCTATAACGGCCGTGAGTTTCTGCGTGCGCCGCGGCTTAACTTACCTGGGCGGCAGGGCTACCTTCGGGCGAGGGTTTCGCTGCTCGCTTTCTTTCAGGACCTGGCACAAGGCCTGCAAGTCAAAGTTGAATTGGGCTGCATACTCTTTCCGGATTTTGCGCACTTCGGCCACAATCGGATCTTCCCACATTTCTGCTCTCCAGCGGTACATTCAGCGACTGTCGTTTTGATCACTCAAGATCATCCTGTATTGATAAATGGTGTAGATAGGCTTGAACTCGAGCTACATGAAGTTCTCGAAATGGTAATGGCGTCTCATAAGGATGTCGGCGGCTTTTTCTGGAATTGCATTCAGCACAAACTGGAATGCAATTACCGACGGTTGTGCCTCCTCCTGCTGATAGAGGGACAAAGTGCTCCATTTGTGTAAAGGGTTGTAGTTGGCAATAAGCACATAACCCACTGAAGTCATCAATGGTTTTGAGCCATTGGCTCAAGGTAAGAGTAGCTTCCAATCCTGCATTATGAGCTCGTCGTAATTGGTTCCGAATTCGCTTTAACTCTTTACCAGTAAAGGGGCTATTGCAACTTGCACATAGACGAAAATCATTATCGTAATGTTTTGACTCATATATTAACCCACAGGCTTGACAAATATTCTCAAAAGTTTGATTCTGCCGAGCGTTGTACTCTTCTAAAAGACGTTCGGCGCAGTCCAGGCAAAACAGTGAGAACATGTACCGAGATTTAGGGATTTGGTCCAAACGCTTACAATCGCCTCTGTGTACCATCCTATTGCATTCAGTACATTGGACGAGTTCATTGCAGTATTCTTCTTCCCGCATTTTTCTAGCTTCGGCCCATGCTCTCTGTAGAACCTTCTTCTTCTGTAATTCTTCGGCCCAGTTCACATCATTGAGCCGTTGAGTAATTCCTGTTATCCAATAATCTACCTCGGCTACAGATGTACATGACTCGATAACCCAAGAGATTAAATTGCGCGTGAGTTGGTCAATATCTTGGGTCATTATCTCATATCGTAGTTCGTGGGATCGCGGCTCTTACATGTCTCCCGACTAACCTCATGCGTTAGTTACTTCATGAGGTCAGTCGGGCAGACAAGCATATTAGAAGATCGGGTCCATCATCAGGGACGGATGGCCGGAGGCTTCGAGGTGGGCGAGCAGGCCGTCCACGTCGGTGCAGACCGTCTCGTCGGCGATCTTGTCGATGAGGTCGGGGTCGCCTTCGCGTTCGGCGACGGTTTGCAGTTCGTCAGCCATGGTCTGCTTCAGCACGCTGGACATCCAGACGACGCGCTTGAAGCCGCCGTCCGCCGAGATGAACTTCGGGCTGGTCAGATAGAACTTGCCGACGCCCATCACACCGGGGGTCTGCAACCCGCCGCCTGCCATGCCGGCCAGCGTTGAGAAGGTCATGCCGGCGGGGGTCATGCTGGTGTCCTCGCGGCTGACCACCATCACGCCGTTCGCTTCGGGGATCAGCATCACGATGCACTCGAAGCAGCCGCAGGCCGTCATCGGATTCTCCATGATAGAATACATGGAGACTTCCGGCACGGTGCCCTGGCTGTTCTGCACGGCGATCTCGTTCAGACCCTCCCAGTAACCCTTGATCGGGTCGAGGGTGCGACCCTTGCGGACGGGCTGGTTCGGCCCGGTGGGGTTGATCTCGAAGCTGGCCTTGCAGTCGAGCCAGTTGTACGCGCCGCACAGCCCCAGGCGTTGCGGGCTGACCAGGCAGACGTGCGTCGGGGCAAAGCTCTGGCACAGGGTGCAGGTGTAGAACTCGTCCACCGATTCGTCGGTCAGATCGGCCAGGCGGCGGTTGCGGTAATCGTAGGCCGTGCGCGCCTTGTCCAGCCATTCGTGGAAGAGCGCCGGGTCGGTGATGATCTTCACCTGCACCTTGTCCACGATCGCGCCGAAGTCGGCGTGGAAGCGGGCGTGCAGGATGTCGCCGAAGTGACGCAGATCGAAGCCCTTCTCCGCCGCGGACTTGCTGATGCGAATCCAGGTGATGTCGCGCTGACCGATGTGCTGGATGCCGCTGGCCCCATTGACGAAGTAGTGAATCTGCCGTTCGAGCACCGGTTCGAAGTCGGTCTGCATCTTGCGGCCCGCCACTTCGACCAGGATACCCATGTCAATCGCGCCTTGCGGCGGGGTCTCCGAGAAGTCCGGCCCGATCACCTCGATCTTGCCGTCTTCCACCTGATCCATCGGGATCATGCGCAGGAACTCGAAGGCGCGGCTATATTTGCCGCCGAACTCCACGCGCATGTCGTTCTTGCGGACGACCTCGCCCTCGAACGCGGAGCCGTAGGGCACGGGGATTGGCACCTCGTGCAGCTTGATTTTGACGCCGCGCGTCTCGATGCACTTCTGCACCAGTTTCTCAGCGCGGTCCAGGTCATCCTTGCCCTCGATTTCGTTGAAGGGCATCGAGATGACGTGCTCGTAGGTGGTGACGCCGGTGGGCAGGATCTGCGGGATACGGGTATCGGCCACGACGGGGAAGCCGTAGTTGATCGCCCCGGCGGCGGCGGCGTACTTCAGGTCGTCCACCTCGCCCAGCGCCAGCACGAACGCGAAGACGCGCGCCCGGTTGTAGAGCAGGATGTCTTTCGCCTGCCCGCCCTTCATCCCGCCGAAGGTGAGGGCCGAACGGGTGGCGAAGCCCAGCGCGTAGATCGCAGAGAGGGTGTCCAACCCGAAGGGGACGATGTAGGTGTCGTACCCCATCTCCACCCCTTCCTCTTGAAGCTGGTGGATCACCGACCGCCCGTTGACGTTGCCCGACAGGAAGATCAGGATGTTGCGCCGTTGCAGCTCGCGCACCAGTTTGACGGCCACCTCGTTGCTCTTGGCGCAACCGACGATGGCCGCGAAACCGGGCATACGCCCATCTACAAGCTGGATGCCCCAGGTGCGAAGTTGCACGTCGTCAATAGGGCCGTTGAGATAGCCGTTACCATTTCCGTTTCCCGCGTCGGGGCTGGTGAAACTCGCTGCGGTATGTAAACCGGGCATTTGCTGCGGTTCTTCGCCGTAGATGAAACGCACCGCTTCGATGATCTCCGCGGCCAGCAGCGTGGCCATGCCGCTGTCCAGCGTCTCGCCCAGGTAAGGCGTCCAGCATTGGCTTGTCGGTACCGGATGCAACAGGTCCTTGGCGTGCGCCAGCACCGGCTCAAGCTCGCCCAGGGTGGTGACTTCGCGACCCGTCATGCCCAGGATCACCGGCAGATAGTATGCGGTATTGGGGAAGGCGACGGGCGTTGCGGGGCCGCGCTCCGCCAGCGCCTTGCTGAGCAGCGCGTCGGCCTCTCTGACGATCAGGTTCGCGCCGCGGATGGCGCGGGTGGCAATATATCGCGACATGAAGATTTCCTCCGTTGTGTCAGGGGGCGGTGATTGGGTATCAGGGATTGGGAACCAGGTATCAGGAATCCGGTATCAAGAATTACCGCTCCCAATCACGAGTACCTGATCACCGATTCCTGATACCTGGTTCCCTGCTTCTCACCCGTACATCTCCGAAATTTGTTCGTCCAACGGTGCTTCGAGATAGTCGTGAATCGGGACGTCGCCGCTCGCGCCGTGACGGTGCGCATCGTATTCAGGCAACTTCAGCGCCGCGCGTTTCTTGTCAATGTGCTCCAGCGCGAGCCGGACGATCTCGTCGGCCTCGACGGCGAACTCGAGCTTGCCGCCGAAGCGCCCCTCCCATTCCTCCGACAGGATGTTGGTGACGGCATCGGAGAACTCGACCGGGTTGCGGACGCCCATGATGACGTATGCGCCGGAGCCGACGGCGTAGGTGGCAATCGCCAGCGCCTTCTCGCTCATCCATTCGGGGGCGATGCCCACCGCGGGGATGTCGCTGATGTCCTCGCCCAGCCCGCCCTCGGTTGCCATCTGGCTGAGCACGGTGAGGATGCGGCTGTTGTCTACGCAGGAGCCGAGGTGCAACACCGGTGGGATGCCGATGGCTTCGCACACTTCGCGCAGGCCCGGGCCGACTTTCTCCGGGTCGAGGGCCGTGGAGCCTTTCAGATAGCCATATTTGCCGGCGGCGATCGCGCCGCAGCCGGTGCTGACCACCAGCACGTCGTTCTTTAACAGTGCGGTGACGACATCCATGTGCGTCTTGTCGTGCGTCATGCCGGGGTTATTGCAGCCCACGTTAGCCGCCACGCCGCGGATGCGGCCCGAGGCGATGGCGTCGTTAAGGGGGCGGAAGGAGGCGCGATACGCGCCGCCCTGCATATAGGCCAGATATTCGTGGCTGAAGCCGGGCACCACGTCTTCCAACATGCCTTCGGGGATATGGGTTTCACCGCGGTTTTCGTAATTGTCAATCGCGCGGCGGACGATAGTGCGAGCGATGTCCAGCGCGTGATGCTCGTCGAATTCGATGTGCGTCGCGCCGGTGATTTTGACTTTCGGGCTGGTGGTGATGATCTCGGTGTGAAAATGGCTGGCGACGCCGGTGAGTGACTGCATAATGCACTGCACGTCCACCACCATCGCTTCGACGGCCCCCGTGAGGATGGCGAGTTCCTGGTTCAGGAAGTTGCCGGCCGAGGGGATGCCCTGGCGCATCATCACTTCGTTAGAGGTGCAGCAGATGCCTGCCAGACAAATGCCGTTGGCGCCCTTGCTCTTCGCATATTCGATCAACTCCGGGTCCATCACCGCGGTGACGATCATTTCGCTCAACGTGGGTTCGTGGCCGTGGACGATGATGTTAACCTCGTCGTCTTTCAGCACGCCGAGATTGACTTGCCCCACTTGCGGGCTGGGCGTGCCGAAGAGGATGTCCGAGATGTCGGTGGCCCACATCGAGCCGCCCCAGCCATCAGACAGCGCCGTGCGGACGGCGGCCGACAGGATGTGGCTGGCGTCCTGGTCATCGCCCATGTGCGTGCGATGCAGGATTTCGACGACTTCGCGGTCAATGCCGCGCGGGGCCACGCCTTCGTCCCGCCAGATTTTCTGGCGTTTGGCCGGCGCAGTAGAGAGATAACTCAACTCGCCGCGCTGTTGACCGAACTCGCTGATAGCTTTATTGGCGACGGCGAGGGCGATTTCCTGATTGCTAAGGCCCTTCGTCTCGATGCCGTGTTTCGCGGCGACGGCGAACAGCTTGGCCTCGTCGCGGATTGCGTAGCCCTGCGCCTCGCCCGTGGCGACGGCGTGGAGCGTGAAGGCCAGGTCGCGCCCATGATCGGAGTGCGCCGCCGCGCCCGCGGCAATGGCGCGCGCCAGGTTGCGGGCGGCGATGGTTTCCAGGGTGGCCCCACAGACGCCCACCTGGCCGTCTTTGGTGATGCGACACGGCCCCATGTAACAGTTTTTACAACAGACGCCTGACTGGCCGTTGCCGATGGTGCAGGGTTTGAGTTCGGCGGCGCGACTGAAGGAGGTGGGGATTCCCATCAGTTGCGCGTAATCCAGCACGTAACAGGCGGCCGGATCAATGCTCGGGGTGATTGGTTGTTTCGCCATGTGTTTCGCTCCTCTGGTGCGCCCTCATGCGCTTAGCGGCCGGGTCTGGCATCCCGTGCGTCTGTCTTCGTGATTCGCACGCCCAGCCGTGACCAGGCCGGGTCGCTCTTGCCGTCGGCAATGGGGACGGCCTGGCTCACGGCTTCGGCCTTGCCGTCCGACGCGACCGGATATCCGGCTTCCGTGATGGCTGTGATGATCGTTTCAAGGTCGGTTGTGGCGGGGTCATAGCTCAGCGCAACTGCACGGAACGCCGAGCTCGCGATGACGTCTTGGACGCCCGGCAGCGACGCCAGGGTTTCACGTACTTTCAAGACGTGGTGATCGGCCCACAGGGTGGGAACGCTGAATTGTGCCTTTTCCATGTTTGGCTTGCCTCCTTACATGGTCCGAATGGTCGTACGCTGTGATGCGCTGAAATGCGTTATGGCGAGCCTTAAAAATGAGCGCCCGCATTCGCACAAATAAACGAAGGCAGGCGCTTGTTTCTGAACGTGACGCAAGCCCTCATTAGCCTGCAATCGTATGTATGTTATGTAGGTTAATCTACAATACAAACTACCGCGTTGCCATGACGCACGTCATGTTTCGCGGCGCCCGGTCAAGAGCCGGGGAATTTCCCGCTACCCAGGTGTTTCCAAAGGTTCTCGGCGTTGGGCCGAAGGTCAACGTAATCAGCGGCTTCCTGCAAATAGGCGGCCGCTGGTTACGTTGCTGTAAGATTGTTGAGGCAGGTCAAACCGATGTGATCAGGCCTTCGGTTCTTCGGCGGCAATCGGTTCGGGCTTCTTTTCGACTTCAGCCGGCTTGTCTTCTTTGGTCGCGTCCTTGAACTCGCGAACGCTCTTGCCCAAAGCCCCACCGATACCGGCGAGCCGCCCAGCCCCAAAAATGATCAGCACGATCACCAGGATGATGATCAGCTCCGTGGGTCCCAGGTTTGGCAACATGCAAAATTCTCCTCTAAGGTCTGTCTTCTGCGTGAGGCATCTTCATAGGTGTATCTGCCTCACGTCCCTATTGTACTATAAAAAGGTCTTTCAAGCTCAAATCCGGCTTTGACCAGTTGGATAACGAAAGAAGAGGCTGCCGGCTCGAGTTCTTCCAGTTGGGTCGCGGCGGCCACGGCGAGCGCGGCGGTTTCTGCGTCGCCGGCCAGGGCCAGCCAGCGCCCCATGGTCTGGAGGCGGCGCGTATAGCTCGCGCGCTCCTCTGGCCCGAAATGTTCCAGGGCCAGCCTGAGCAGCGTCTCGTCGGCGTTCGTCTGCTGCCGAACGGGTTTCGCGAAGGGGCTGGTGGGTCGCCAGCGCCAACCTGAGAACGCCGGATGCTGTAACAAGATTGCAGGATCGCCGTCGGGTGCAACTCCGATGGGCGGCTCCTCATGCGCGTCCGCGTCCGCGTTATCGGCGCGGTCGTCTTCCAGCCAAATGCTTGGGTTGACCAGCCGATATGGCGGCGGCGGCGGCGAGTTGCTGCGCCAGTTCCACGGGATCGCTTCCCTGAGGATTTGCGCCCCGGTGGTGAAGCGGGTTTCGAGAAACGGCGTGGTGCGCCGCCCCGTGCGGCGCGGGATATGGTGGATGAAGCCGTCCGGCCTCGGCGGGGGCAGGTCAGCGGCGAGGACATGTCGCAGATCGGTGCAGCCGATGACCCCGAGCGCATCCTGGATCACGATGCTCAAGAGACGGCATCGGCCCGTTGGATCAATGGGGCTGATGAACCACAACATTTGCGCGCCCGCCGGATCTACGGCCGAAAGCAACATGCGTCCGGTCACGGGCGGCGCGCTCCACGGCTCGATGGCGGGATCGGCGTCTACGGGCGCGACGCCGCTCATGCGGAGCTTGCGCAGATTGCGCTCGGCCAGCGCGGCTAACGCATCGGGCAGCGTGGCGCTCAGGCTGGCCAGGGCGCGGGCCGCGGCGCTATCGCGTACACGTCCCAACTGCTCTATGGCTTTGCGCGCCACGTCGGGGTCGGGCTCTTGCGCCAGCATACGCAACAGGGTGATCAGATGCGGGTCAGGCTGGAGCGCCGGCAGCGCTTGCAGGATGAGATACGGCACGTCTGGCGGCTGCTCGCTCAGTTGAGCGAGGTACTCGATGATCGAGTACGGGCTGCGCGCCATCTCACGTCCCAGCTCGGCCAGCGATTCGCGAGCAATGATCTCGGGGTCTTGCAGCCCGGTGAGGAGCTCATCGTCCACCGTCTCGTGCAGATAGCGGTCGAGGATGGTCAACGCCGAGAGACGGGCGTGATCGGTGTGCTGCGCGGAGCGCGCAACGTTACGTAAAGCGGCTACGACGGCATCGCGTTCGAGGTGGAGGGCGACCTGCCCCAGGCCCCCTCGCAGTTGGGGGTCGTCCGTGTCGAGTTTAGTCAGGAGGAGGGTCAGCGCGGCGTCGCCGTGTTGCGCAATTCTCTCGCCGCGCCGGCGCGATTGCTCCGCGTCGCTCATTTCGGCCAGCTCATTGAAGGCGGCTTCGAGCGCCCGGCGCTCCATCAGGCCGGTCAGGATTTTTGGGTCTTCACTCATAACGCGCGGCATTATAGCACAGAGTTGGATGCGCTTGAAACGTCAAAAATGAGTTGCGACTGCTCTCGCGATATGGTAAACTCAACCTGCGGGGCCGGCGCGGGCGGTAATTTTGCCGGGGCGTTATGGGTCGCGCACGGACGTAAAAGATCACGGAGAATGTATGGCTTCGCAAGCCCTCTATCGCAAGTGGCGCTCGCAAAACTTTGAAGAGGTGATCGGTCAGGAGCATGTGACCCTGACCCTGCGCAACGCGCTGCGCGCAGGGCGTCTGTCGCACGCGTATCTGTTCACCGGCCCGCGCGGCACGGGTAAGACCAGCACGGCGCGCATCCTGGCGAAGGCCATTAATTGTCTGGCGGAAGACCCCGAGGCGCGGCCGGACAACACATGCCGGATCTGCCTTTCCATTACGGCGGGCAACCAACTCGACCTGATCGAGATTGATGCGGCCTCGAACCGCGGGATTGACGAAATCCGTGAGCTGCGTGAGCGGATCGGCTTCAGCCCCAACGAGGCGCGTTATAAAGTCTACATCATTGATGAAGTCCACATGCTCACGAAGGAAGCCTTCAACGCCCTGTTGAAGACCCTGGAGGAGCCACCCGATCACGCGGTCTTCGTGCTGGCGACGACGGAGCCGGATCGCGTGCCGGAGACGGTGCGCTCGCGTTGTCAGCGTTTCGATTTTCGGCGGATTCCCACCGATGAGATCGTGCACCATTTGCAGGACGTATTGCGCGACGAAGGGCGAGAGGCCGCGCCCGAGGCGTTGGTCGCGATTGCGCGGCGCTCGACCGGCAGTATGCGCGATGCGATCAGCCTGCTCGACCAGTTGCTCTCGTATGATGCGGCCCTGCTGGACCTGGCGCGCGTCGAGCGGGTGCTGGGGTTGGTCAACGCCGGGGCGATCGGGCGGTTAGTGGACTATATGGCCGAAGGGAACGGCGCGGCCGGCCTGAATTTACTTGGCGAGATGGTGGCCGACGGCGTGGAATTAGGCCAGCTTGTGGATCAGATCATTGCCTATCTGCGCGGGGTCCTGTTCGCCCGGATCACGGAATCGGCAGACGCGTTGGATGCGGCCGAAGATACACGGGCGGCGATGCTGCGTCAGGCGCGCCTTATGGATCATGCGGATTTGTTGGCGGCCATCGGTGCGTTTCTCGACGCGCGCGCCGACCTGCGCGATCAGGTGCCGGGTGTGCCACAGTTGCCCGTGGAGTTAGCCTATCTGCGGGCGCTGCCGCGGCGCGGCGCGGCCGAGTTACCGGCAATGGCGACTTCGGCTGTGACCCCGGCCCGACCGGGTGCTGTGGCGGCTCCGCCGCCCCCACCCCGCGACGTGGCTGGCGAGAAACGGGCTGCGGCGTCGCGGCAAGAAGAGATCAAACGTGCGGCTCCTTCCACGCCGCCTGCAACGTCCCCGGCGAGTTCGCCCGGTGGGAGCAAGACCCCGATCGCGCCTGCGGGAGATTTGCTGGAAGGGGCCAGGGAGACCTGGGACGAATTCTTGGCGCAAGCGGGCAAAAGCTGTGGCATGAAAGTGCAGGCCGCGTTGCGCAGCGTACGCACGTTGGATGCGAGCGGCCAGACGCTGGTGCTGCATTTCTCACACGCTTTCTCGCGTGATATGGTGAATCAGCCGGAATATCGGCCCAAACTCGAAGCGCTGTGGCAGAAGATGCTGGGGCAATCGGTGTACATTCGATGTGTCTTACAGGGGGAAACCCCGGATCCGCCCACTCCGCCCCGGCAAGAAGCTGCTGCGGAGGGCGATGATGAGGATCCGCTATTGCGCGATGCGCTCAACCTGGGCGCGGTGGTCAAACCGCTTCAGACGAAGGGATAAAAGCTAACATGGCAAAAGGTAAAGCACGCCCGGCTTACGGGATGAAGCGCCCCGCCGGAGGTGGTGGGGGCGGCATGATGGGCCAGCTCCAGAAGCTGCAAGAAGAGATGGCGCGGGAACAAGAGAAGCTGGGCGACGAAACGGTGGAAGTGACCGTCGGCGGCGGCGTGGTGAAGGCGGTGATGACCGGCAATCAGAAGCTGGTTAGCCTGACCATCAACCCGGAAGCGGTGGATCCCGAAGACGTGGAGATGCTCCAGGATATGGTGGTCGCGGCCGTGAATGAGGCGGTGGAGCGCTCGCAGAATATGGCGAGCGAGCGCATGAACGCGCTGACCGGCTCGCTCAACATTCCGGGACTGACGTAAGGCCGGGGAGGCAGCATGGCGCAATTGTTGGCGCGGCCCGTTGCAGATCTGATCGAGGCGTTTTCGCGCCTGCCCGGCATCGGGCCCAAGACCGCCTCGCGGTTGACGTTCTTCCTATTGCGCGACCCCGACGGCCTGACGCTGGCGCTGGCCGAGGCGTTGGAGGCGCTACGCACGGGGACCGTGTTGTGTGAGCAATGTTTCAGCGTGGCCGAGCAAAGCCCTTGCCCGATTTGCGCGGACCCTGGGCGCGACGCCGGGATGATTTGCGTCGTTGAGGAGCCGTTGGATGTGCTCGCGATTGAGCGTACGGGCGGCTTTCACGGCGTCTATCACGTATTGCACGGGGCGCTTTCGCCCATTGACGGCGTTTACCCGGAGAAGCTGCGGATTGCCGAACTGATCGCGCGGGTCAAGGCGAATCCGCCGCGCGAGATCATCCTGGCGACGAATCCCAGCCTCGAAGGAGAGAACACGGCTGCATACATCCAGCAGGCGTTGCCGGTTTCGGATATGTTGGTCACGCGGCTTGCCCGCGGCTTGCCGGTGGGTGGTGATCTGGAGTACACGGATGAAGTGACGTTGGCCCGCGCGCTCGAGGGCCGGCGCAGTATGTGAAAAGTTGTACCTCGCGATTTGACACCCCTGCGGGGGTGTGGTAAATTCACCGTCCGTTGCGCTGCTGGCGGCCCAAAGCCTCTGGCGACAACGCAACGAATCGGCGGGAAAGCCCGGTTTTACAAAACCATAAACCCCAATTTGACAGACTGTGAAGGGTGTGGCAGAATCAGGCTTCGTCACTCCGAAACGATCCGCTCATCGAGCAGGCAGCAGGTTTAGCCCGCACGAAGAGCGACTCCCCAGAATAAACCGGCTGGTTTGAGCGGTTGTGTGAAACGGGGATGCGGAATTTGACAGGTCTGGGCGGGTGTGGTAACCTTCAAAAGTTGCCCCGCAAACAGGCAGTCAAAGTGAAGCGGGGTGATGATCGGCAGAACCAGCGCCGATCGGGCAATCAGCCTTAAAAATCCGTAAAAAGTCCGATATTCGATCTTGACAGATTAAGAACAGTGTGATAGTATAATAACTGCTCTTAACACCGCACTTGCTGCGGCGAGATTGAGTCCAAGGAGATAGACGGCTAACACCAAACTTAGCATTGCGCTTGTGGATGTGTTAGTTTGTCGCCGCCGGAAGTTTGGGCGGCGGTTTCTATCTCTGGCGAGCGGACTGGATGCTGGTGACGGTATCAGCGGCACTTTAACAACTGAAGAGTGATAGGAAGGAAACCTGTCAACGTTTGTACCTTTGAAAGCCTGATAGGCTAAGAAGTAAGTTTTACGGAGAGTTTGATCCTGGCTCAGGATGAACGCTGGCGGCGTGCTTAACACATGCAAGTCGAACGGACCCAATCTTCGGAGCGGGTTAGTGGCAGACGGGTGCGTAACACGTAGGTGACCTACCCTAAAGTGGGGAATAATTCAGCGAAAGTTGGACTAATACCGCATAAGTTCGGTGATTCATTTTGCCGAGTAAAGTCGCAAGACGCTTTAGGATGGGCCTGCGGCGGATTAGCTAGTTGGTGGGGTAAAGGCCTACCAAGGCGATGATCCGTAGGGGGCGTGAGAGCGTGGCCCCCCACACTGGCACTGAGATACGGGCCAGACTCCTACGGGAGGCAGCAGTGAGGAATATTGCACAATGGGCGAAAGCCTGATGCAGCAACGCCGCGTGAGGGACGAAGGCCTTCGGGTTGTAAACCTCTTTTCTGGGGGAAGAGAACAAGGACGGTACCTCAGGAATAAGTCTCGGCTAACTACGTGCCAGCAGCCGCGGTAAAACGTAGGAGGCGAGCGTTATCCGGATTTACTGGGCGTAAAGCGCACGCAGGCGGTTCCGTTAGTCGGACGTGAAAGCTCCTGGCTTAACTGGGAGAGGCCGTTCGATACTGCGGGACTTGAGGTTGGGAGAGGAGTGTGGAATTCCCGGTGTAGTGGTGGAATGCGTAGAGATCGGGAGGAACACCAGTGGCGAAGGCGGCACTCTGGCCCACACCTGACGCTGAGGTGCGAAAGCGTGGGTAGCAAACAGGATTAGATACCCTGGTAGTCCACGCTGTAAACGATGTCAACTAGGTGTCGGTGGTTTTACACCATCGGTGCCGTAGCTAACGCGTTAAGTTGACCGCCTGGGGACTACGGCCGCAAGGCTAAAACTCAAAGGAATTGACGGGGGCCCGCACAAGCAGCGGAGCGTGTGGTTTAATTCGATGCGACACGAAGAACCTTACCTGGGTTTGACATGGCCGTAGTAGTGAACCGAAAGGGGAACGAGCCTTCGGGCAGCGGTCACAGGTGTTGCATGGCTGTCGTCAGCTCGTGTCGTGAGATGTTGGGTTAAGTCCCGCAACGAGCGCAACCCGCGTTGCCAGTTATATGTGTCTGGCGAGACTGCCGGTATCAAGCCGGAGGAAGGTGCGGATGACGTCAAGTCAGCATGACCTTTATATCCAGGGCTACACACACGCTACAATGGTCGGTACAATGGGTTGCCAAGCCGCGAGGCGGAGCTAATCCCATCAAAACCGGCCTCAGTTCGGATTGGAGGCTGCAACCCGCCTCCATGAAGTCGGAGTTGCTAGTAAACGCCGGTCAGCTATACGGCGTTGAATGCGTTCCCGGGCCTTGTACACACCGCCCGTCACGTCATGGGAGTTGGTAACACCTGAAGTCGGTGCGCTAACCGCAAGGAAGCAGCTGCCGAGGGTGGGACTGATGACTGGGACGAAGTCGTAACAAGGTAGCTGTACCGGAAGGTGCGGCTGGATCACCTCCTTTCTAGGGAGTGCAAGTCTACCGAGGCTGATAAAGCCGCCGGGTGACTCATTCCCAGGCAAAGCATCCAACCTCACGGTTGGAGACCCCTCAACCTCACGGTTGAGGCCTCGGTCGCAAGACCGAGTAAGGGCAAGCGTAGCAGCAACTTTCCTATCACTCTTCAGTAGTTAAAGTGTCATCAACGGGCCTGTAGCTCAGGCGGTTAGAGCACTGTGCTGATAACGCAGGGGTCAGTGGTTCGAGTCCACTCAGGCCCATCGAGTTCTGACCTAAACTATTGGTTTGAGGATTGATTTGACAATTACTAAGGGCGGGATGTTAATCGCATAGCGGTTGCGGGCAAATCTCGGGAACTCCATGTGCGCCCGGTGATGAGCCGGGTCGTTTTATGCCCGCTCCCTGATAAGTGAATGATGGATCTCTTGCCCCTGGGTCTGAAGTGATTCGGGAGCAGTGGCTAGCGATTCATTTGCTAGACAGCCGCAGGGCTGGTTGGCACCTTAACAACTGAACAGAACACAATATGGTAAGACGTATCAAGAAATACCGTCTCGCGTGAATTAAGCTACTAAGAGCGTACGGTGGATGCCTTGGCGTCAAGAGCCGATGAAGGGCGTGGATGGCTGCGATAAGCCTCGGGGAGCTGTCATCAAGCTTCGATCCGGGGATTCCCGAATGGGGGAACCCACGTGGGCAATACCCACGTACCGCTGGCTGAATATATAGGCCAGACGGGGGGAACGGAGGGAACTGAAACATCTAAGTACCTCCTGGAAAAGAAACCATTCCCTGAGTAGTGGCGAGCGAAAGGGGAAAAGCCTAAACTCATCCTGTGTGATAGACGGCAGTCGTTGCAGGGTGGGGGTTGTAAGGCGCAATAGGGTCCTCTGCCGAGGATCCGGAGAGTTACAAATCCGGTCTCTAGCCGAATGACTTTGGAACAGTCAGGCGAAGAAAGTGATACCCTTGTAGGCGAAAGGGATCCGGACTCTCATTGCTGACCTTGAGTACCACGGGGCACGCTAATCCTGTGGGAAGCAGGGAGGCCCACCTCCCAAGGCTAAATACTCTTGACGACCGATAGTGAACTAGTACCGTGAGGGAAAGGTGAAAAGCACCCCGGTGAGGGGAGTTAAAAGAACCTGAAACCGTACGCTTACAAGCAGTCGAAGGACAATGGCTTCGCAAGAAGTCAGGTCTGACGGCGTGCCTCTTGGAGAATGAGCCGGCGAGTTAATCTTTGTGGCAAGGTTAAGCCAGTTACAGGCGGAGCCGCAGCGAAAGCGAGTCTTAATAGGGCGTCAAGTCGCAAGGATTAGACCCGAAACCAGGTGATCTACCCATGGCCAGGCTGAAGCGGGAGTAATGTCTCGTGGAGGGCCGAACTCACTAATATTGCAAAATTAGGGGATGAGCTGTGGGTAGCGGTGATATGCCAAACGAACCTGGAGATAGCTGGTTCTCCCCGAAATAGCTCTAGGGCTAGCGTTATGTGTTCAGTATCGGAGGTAGAGCACTGGATCGGCTAGGGGGC
>JBBQRS010000055.1:0-30302 GCA_038214535.1 Anaerolineae bacterium | reverse complement strand
GTTGGATGATATCCGCGAGGGGATTGAGCGAGGCTACGTCCAGGCCGATGCGACGCTGGATCACTACAAGGAAACCTACTGGTTCCCACGGCACTTCGACCGGACGAGCTGGCATACCTTTCAGGCCGGAACCGGGCGGACGACAGAAGATAGCACGCGCGACGAAGTCTTGAGCCGGCTCGCGCGCTATGACTTCGCGCCGCCCCCTGCAATCGAAGAGGTGCGGCGCATCTTCGCTGAGGCATGGCGTGAATTGGGGGGCGACCCGGTCGCGCCCTATCTGGAACTGCTTACCAACGCATGAAGCTGAACGTCACCGCCGCGATGCGAGATGAAGCGGAGCGCCGCAAAGAGATGGCGCGCCGGCTGTGGGCCGGGCAACCGCTGGAGCGCATCCCGTTGCTGGTGCGCACGAGCCGCCCGGCCGCATATTCGATGCGCGAGCAGATGCAGGACGCCGACAAGCAACTTGAGGTCGCGCTGGACGCCGCGCTGGCGACCTGGGAGCTGGTCCCATCAACCGACGCGCTGCCCGGTATGCGCCCGGACGTGGGTTGCTCCTGTCTGGCCTCGGCATATGGCGCGACCTATTATTGGGGCGACAGCCCCGATCAAACGCCGGGCGTGAGGGAGAAAGTCATTACCGATCTTGAACGCCAGGTGGAGGATTTGCCGCATCCCGACCCGTGCGCGGATGGCTGGCTGCCCGAGGGGCTACGCCGCATCCGCATGTTCGCCAAGGCCGGCGAGGGGTTCATCCCCGTCTCGCTGCTCGACGCGGCGGGCGGCATCAACGTCGCCGCCGACCTGCTGGGCGCGACCGAGACCTTCATGGCGATCAAGACAATGCCGGAAGCGTTACACCGGCTGCTGGATAACATCCAGGACCTCTACATGCGAACGATCCGCGCCGGCATCGCGGCGGCGGGCGGCGAGGCGAACATCGCGACGACGGACTATCCCGACATCTGGTTCCCGGAAGGGTTCAAGGGCCACGCGTCCGACGATATCAGCGCCGGGTTCGGTCCGCAGGTCTATGCGGAGTTCTCCGCGCCCTATCACGCACGCATTTTCGCGGAGTTTGGCCGGGGCGGGCTGCATAACTGTGGCCCCAATCCGTGCCATGCCGCTTATGTGGCACATCCCTGTTCGCCGCGTTCGCTCGATCTGGCGGATGCGTACAGTCATAACGATCTGCCAAAAATGAAGGTATCGCTGAAGAAGAAGGCGTTCATCCTGCTGAGCTGGGCCGGCGCGCCCGACCCCATCACCTGGTATCGCGAGATCATGGAGCTAATGGCCCCCGACGCAATCGTCGTGCCGGTGATCCACCTGCCGCCGGAGGAGGACCCGGAGCAAGTTTGTCAACAACTACAGCCCATCGCCGAGGAATACGCGCGACGCATGGATTGGGGATGGATCAATTGAGTATCATGAAACAACCGTCAAACCGTTCGCCGTACATCGTGGTTGCGGGCATCCTGCTCGTGTTGTTGGCAGGTATGGTCTTCGCGGCGTCGAGCGGCGCGAGCGCAACCAGCGGCGTGGACGCGCCGCTGGGCAGCACCGTAGGCGAAACGTGGGTCAGGCCGCGCGACACGGCCAACATGGTCTTCGCACCACCGGGGCAATTCGTCATGGGCAGCACCGAATCGGGCGTGGATCGCGCGGTGGATGTCTGCAACACCTACCATCAGGGGTGCCACGTCTGCAAGCCGGGCCGCGACCTCTGCCCCCGGCAGTGGTTCGACGATCAGCAGCCTGCACACGCCGTCACCCTCAGCGGCTTCTGGCTGGATCAAACCGAAATCACCAACGCGCAGTATGCGCGCTGTATGAGTGAAGGCGCATGCACGCCCCCCGCGCAGCGGGGGCTATACACGCGTTCGGCCTATTTCGATGATCCCGCCTATGCCGATTATCCCGTCATTTATGTCAATTGGTCGCAGGCCGCCGCATATTGCCGGTGGGCCGGAGCGCGGCTGCCCACCGAGGCCGAGTGGGAATATGCCGCGCGCGGCCCTGAGAGCCTGGACTTCCCGTGGGGCGCAAAATTCGACGGCAGCAGGCTTGACTTCTGCGACGTGAATTGCTGGGTTCCGGGCGCGGACCCGAACTCCGACGACGGCTACGTCGAGACCGCGCCGGTCGGCAGCTTTCCGGCGGGGGCAAGCTGGATCGGCGCGCAGGACCTGGCTGGCAACGTAGCAGAGTGGGTCAACGACTGGTATGCGGCGGACTACTATGCCACATCGCCGTCTGTTGATCCAACGGGGCCGGCGACGGGCGAGCGCCGGGTGCAGCGCGGCGGCGCGTGGGGCCTGGAGCCGATCTATGCGACCACTACGTATCGCAGTTCGGAAGAGCCGGCGCACGTCAACGTTTATGCGGGATTCCGCTGCGCGTTGGCCGCCCCGGCCGACTGACAAGGATCTACCCGAAAACCGCGGGTCGCTCCCCTTCGTAGTGACGGCTTTAGCCGTTAGGGGGCACGATAACGGCTAAAGCCGTCACTACGAAGGGAAAGACATGATGACGTGGGAATATTCGAATAGATTCTAAATCGAAAGTATACGAGGCTACCCAATGGAAAGCACACAGAAACAGCGCAAGTCGCTGTCACAAATTGTCCGCACCAACGCGTTCAAGGAGGCCGTGCTTGGCATCCTCTTCGCCCTGCCCTGGCTGATCCGGCTCTTTGTGATGAACATCTACCCGATCATCGCGGCGTTCTATTACAGCCTCACCGATTATGACATCCTCAACGCGCCCAGATGGGTGGGGTTCGATAATTACATCAAGATGTTCACATTTGACAAACTGCCGATGAAAGCACTTTACAACAGCGCTTACTACTCGCTGGGGGCGGTGCCGCTCGGCCTGTTGTTGGCGCTCTTTCTGGCGCTCCTCTTAAATCAGAAAATTCGCGGGCTGTCATTCTTTCGATCGGTGTTCTTCATCCCGGCCATCGTGCCCGCGGTCGCCAGTTCGGTGCTGTGGCTGTGGTTGTTGAATCCGCGCGTAGGGTTGATCAACTATGGCTTGACCAGCATCGGATTGCCGCGCGTGCCGTGGCTGAGCAGCGCCACATGGATCAAGCCCGCGTTCATCTTGATGAGCCTGTGGGGCGTCGGCTGGACGGTGGTCATCTTCGTCGCCGCGCTGCAAGACATCCCGCGCCACCTCTATGAAGCGGCCGAAATAGACGGCGCGGGAACCTGGAGCAAGTTCCGCGGTGTCACCCTCCCGCTTCTGTCACCGGCAATTCTTTTCAATCTGGTGATCGGGATCATCGGTTCGCTGCAGATTTTCGGGCCGGCATTCATCATCAACCGTGGGCCAACCGGCGGGCCACAAAACGCCGGTTTGTTCTACGTGATGTATCTGTACCAACAAGCATTCCAGTATATCAACATGGGGTATGCCTCGGCGTTGAGCGTGATCATTTTCCTCATCATCCTGGCATTGACGCTGCTGGTCTTCCGATCTTCATCGTTGTGGGTTTTCTACGAATCGGAGGGACGCAAATGAGCCAGGACATCACCGGTTCCGTTACCACAGAGACGTATACCGACAGCAAACTGACAGGCTATCGCGTGACACAACTCATCCAGCGGGGTGCGATCTACCTTATCTTGATCATCGCGACGGCGGCTTTCTTGATTCCGCTGGTCTGGATGGCGAGCACCTCGCTGAAGGCCAAACAGAATGTGATGGCGATGCCGCCGACGTTCATCCCCGATCCGGTGATGTGGTCGAACTATCCCGTCGCAATGACCTCGCCCGGCTTCGATTTCCCGGTGCTGCTCAAGAACACGCTACTTTATGCGGTGCTTGAAACGTTCGGCATCGTGATCTCGTGTATCCTGGTAGCTTACAGCTTCGCCAGGATGCGTTGGCCCGGGCGAGACTTCTTTTTCATCCTGACGCTTGCCAGTATGATGATCCCCGGTGTCGTGACGCTGGTGCCGCTCTTCGTGATGTTCAGCCGGATGGGCTGGACGAACAGCATGTTGCCTCTGATCGTGCCGGGCTTCTTCGGCTCGGCGTTCAACATCTTCCTTTTGCGCCAGTTCTTCCTGGGCATCCCCATCGAGCTGACGGAAGCCGCCCGCGTGGACGGCGCATCCCATTGGCGCATCCTCTGGCAAATCGTCGTCCCGTTGGCGAAGCCGGCCATCGCCACAATCACGTTGTTCGAGTTCCTGTTCTGTTGGACCGATTTCATGGGGCCGTTGATCTATCTGAACCGGGAGAGTCTGTTCACCCTCTCGCTCGGCCTCTATGCGTTCCGCGAACGTTGGCAGATTCGTTATGACCTGATGATGGCGGCCGCGATGGTCGTCACGCTCCCCATCCTGATCCTTTTCTTCATGGCCCAGCGCACCTTCATCGAAGGTATCGCCCTGACCGGTGTAAAGGGGTAAGCATCTATCCGAAAGCTGTGCGTTGCTCACCTTTGTAGTGACGGCTTCAGCCGTTGGGGGCAGCAGAACGGCTGAAGCCGTCACTACAAAGGGAAAGACATGATGATCTGGGAGCATACGGCTGACGCGCATAAATCAGGAGGGCAGGTGCGCCGGCAATTCCGGTCTCGAAAGGAGGAGCAAGCATTACTATTCATGACCCTGAACGACTCAACACGAGTGCGCCCGATCGTTCGATGGTTCGTTTGACACTCAATCACAGGAGAATCATCCCATGTCGTCACCGAAGATGAAACTGTCCCGCAGAGACTTCTTGAAAGCCTCCAGCCTCGTCGCCGCAGGCTCGGCCCTGGCCGCCTGCGCGCCCGCCGCCGCACCCGCGCCGGCGCAACAACCGGCAGAAGCCCCGCAGGAAGGGGGCGCAGCCGCTCCCGCCGAAAGCGCCGGCCCCGTTACCCTCGAATACTGGTTCTGCTGGCCGGGCATTTACCAGGAAAAGCAACGTGTGATCCTGGATGCCTTTGAAAAGGAGATGAACGACCAGATCAAGATCAACGACCTGACCATCGCCAGCAACATCCGCGACAAGCTGCTGACCGCGGTGGCCGCGGGCGAAGCGCCCGATAACGCGGCCTGCTTCGGCGACCTGGTCAGCCTGGCGGCCAAGGGCGCATTCGTGCCGATTGACGAATACGTCAAGGCCTCCAGCATCATGAAAATGGATGCGCTATTTCAGCCACGCGTGCAGGCCACGATCTGGCGAAACACGCAGTACGGTCTGCCGTACAACTGTAGCGCCGAGTTGATCATCTGGAACTCCGACATTCTCAGCGAGGTCGGCGCAGATCCGACCAAGCAGATCGAAACCTGGGATGAGATGACGGAGATCTCCAAGAAGATCGTTAAGACGGACGACAGCGGCATGATGACACGCGCCGCAT
Source organism: Anaerolineae bacterium (assembly GCA_038214535.1). Taxonomy (GTDB): domain Bacteria; phylum Chloroflexota; class Anaerolineae; order CG2-30-64-16; family CG2-30-64-16; genus JBBQRS01. The sequence goes on along the minus strand of JBBQRS010000055.1, from coordinate 24,934 downwards.
ACACCAACTTCATCGGGCCGCGGCACCGCGCCGTCTGGTTCTGGATCAACGACGGCGACGCGTATGACGCAACAAACGACAAGATTACCATTGATCAACCGGTGAACGTCGCCGGGTTGCAAACCGTCATTGATTACGCGTGGAACGTTTACGGCGATATCGTCAATGCCGACGAGTTCGTGGCCGGCGGCGGCAGCGAGGCGGAAAGCCCGTTCTGCGTGGGCGAGATGGCCGCGACGATTGACGGCGACTGGGGACCTTCGACCTATAACACGTGGTGCCCCGGCATCAAGATGTGGCCGCAACTCTTCCCGAAAGCCGCGAACGGCAGCGGCCCCGTCGCAATGGGCGCCGGTGACTTCATCGGCATCCTGCGCGGCGCACAGCACCCCGATCAGGCCTATCAGTTTGCCGAATGGATGGTGATGAAGGGCAACAAGATGTGGACTGAAGCGGGCGTGGACACCAACTGCGTGGTGGCCGACGCCGGCATCGTCCGCGAAGATTGGCCTGAAATCTTCGGTGACAAGGCCGCCGAGTTGTCGAAATGGTGGGCCGAGGCGGGCACGTTGGCGAAACCTGTAGAGAACTTCCCCGCCTACAGCTTCATGAACGATGAACTGAGCCGCGTGTTCGATCTGGCGTTCCACAAGCAGATGACCGCGGAAGAAGCATTGACCGAAGCGCAGAAAAACGTCGAAGCCGAGATGGATAAGTACACCGTCTGATAGATCATCGAAACCCTCGAGACCCCGCCCTTTCGGGTTGACCGGCGGGCGGGGTCTCGACTGCCCGAATGGAGGAACCACACCATGACTCAGACGCAACTGAGTGACGATTTGCGCGCGGGCGCGCCGGTTGACATGGCGCGTTTCGCGCAGTTCCGCACCTGGCGCGGGACGCAGAAACAGGATTTGCACTGGGAAGACGTTCCGGCGGGGGCTGACGGCGCGCGGACGATGGCCCGCGACGGCGACGGCCCGTGGCAGCTCGGCGTCGAGTGGGACGACCCGCGCGACGTGCGACGCGTCGTCGTGCAGTTCGCGGGACCCGTTCCGCCGGGCGTAAAGGTGCAATACTGGCGCTCTAATTGGCCGACGACCGCTCCCCAACGCCGGCCCGGCGCGCGCCGCGGCTGGATCGGGCGCGACGACCCGTGGCATGGCGAATGGACCACGGTGCGCGCCGACACACAGTGCGCAGACCACGAGTGCAGCTTCACCTTCGACCCGCTCGACCTGTGGGAGATGGGCGGGCGCGGCGCGACGGAGCAGCTTACAGAGGCCGAACACTACCTGCCGCGTTTCCGTCGCACGCTCAAGGTGCGCGTGATTGCTGATGGGGAAGACGCGCCGGTCGTCGCCGGGCTGCATGTCTACGGGCAGGATGTATGGCAGGAGCTGACGGTTGACCTGCACTCCGGCGTCGGCAATGCGGCCCCCGCGCGCTGGGACAGCAACGTCACGGCCGTCAACGGGGTTGTGCTGGATGTGACGGAGATCCCGGACGGGCTACGTCTGCACCTGCTGGTCACCGAGGGTGACCAGAGCCACGGCGCGCGCCCGACGCCGATCCCGGTCGATCGCACGATCGTGTCGTTGCGCGTCGCCGACGGGCCGGACGCGCCGGTTGAGGGGTTCTCCTTCCTCCCGGCAGACCTGGCGCGCGGCCCGATCCGCGTCCCCGACCTGGGGGTGGTGATCGCGCAGGCCGGCCAGCCGGTGGAAGCCGCGGCGGAAGCAAAGTCCGCGTCCATCTATGACCGCGTGGAAGCTGAGCCGGAGCAATCGCTGACGCGTGCGCTGGCGGAAATTCCCGCGCTGGATGTCGTCAAGCAGGAGCCAAGCCGGATGGGGCGCTATCTGCCTCTGGCGCTGGACGGCGGACGGCAGGAATGGGCCGTGCGTTATAACGGCGAGCTGTTCGCCGACCGCGGCGGCCTCAAGCCGATGGGCCGCGACACTGCGCGCCTGGTTTGGCCGGGGATACAGTTGCGTTTCCGTTTCGCCGGGGGCGACCCGCCCGACTTCCGCGAGCGCCGCGACGGCAGCGCGCAGTCTGTGATGGAGGACTGGCTGCCCGTGGTGACGACGCGCTGGCTGGACCGCGAGATCGAGTACACTGAGACGACGTTCGTCGCGCCGCTCGATGGTCCGATGCAGCCGCCGGAAGCATCGCGCGGCGACGAAGATATCGCGGCGCTGGTGCGCTTCACCATCCGTAACACTACCCACGGCCGCAAGCAGGCCCGCCTGTGGATCGTCGTGCCGGGTGAGCAGTTGCGCGTGTGGGGAGTCGTTGATGATGAGGAATATACCGTCGGCGGCGAGGGGCGCATCGTGCCTGCCGACCCGGTAGGCCGCCAGTGGCGCGTCGAGCGCTACGATGAACCGGCCCTGCGCTGCATCATCCACACGGGCGAACGCGGCGACCTCAACGAAGTACCCTTCACGGACGCCCTCAACCCGTCCGTGGCGATCCCGACGGCGCTGCTCTATACCGTGGACCTGGACGGCGGCGAGGCGCACAGCATCACGTTGAAAGCGCCCTTCGCGGGGCAAGCCGAACAGGACACCTACGCGCGGGTCGCCAGGCTGGACTATGACAATGCGTTGGAGGATGTGGTCGCGTACTGGCGCGGCGTCGTCGAGCCGCACGGCCAGATGGAGCTACCCGACGCGCTGCTGAGCGAACTGCACAAGTCGGTGCGCACGCATGTTGCGATCACATCAGACAAGGACCCGGCGAGCGGCCTCATCGCCGTACCCGCGGCCACCTACGACTATGGCGTCTGCGCGAACGAAGCGTGCTGGCAGATCACCATGTTCGACCAGGCCGGCCACCACGCGCGCGCCGAAGACTATCTCGAAATCTTCCTTGCCACCCAGGGCATGAGCGATCTCGACGGCAATTTCGGCTCGAATGAGGGGCTGATGCAGGGGTTGGACATGGATGACGGCGTCCCGCTGCGCAGTCACTTCGCCTATAACCTCGACCCCGGCTACGTGATGGAGTGCCTGGCCGATCATTACCGGCTGACAGGCGACCGCGCCTGGCTGGAGCGGGTCGCGCCGAAACTGATCGCCGCATGTGATTTCGTGATCCGCGAGCGACAACGGACCAAAGACACGGGGTCGGACGGTCAACCGAGCGCGCACTGGGGGCTGATGCCCGCGGGCCACCTGGAGGACAACCCGGAGTGGCGCTACTGGTTCGCCGTGAACGCGCACGCGTATGGCGGCATGAAAGGCATTGCCGACGCGCTGGCCGAGATTAACCATCCGGACGCGGCGCGACTGGCCGAGGAAGCGGAAACCTATCGGCAGGACATCCGCCGCGCGGCAAAACGCGCGCTGGCCGAGGCGCCGGTGGTGGAACTGCTCGATGGGACTTACATCCCGCATATGCCCACGCGCGCCGGGTTACGCGGGCGCGACTGGGGCTGGTTCCGCGAAGCGGCTTACGGCGCGCTGCACCTGTGCGAGAGCAGCGTCTTCGACCCGAACGAGCTGGAGATGACCTGGGTGCTGAAAGACCTGGAGGATAACCTCTTCGTCTCGCGCGACTGGGGCCGCCCGGTGGACATGGAGAAATACTGGTTCAGCCACGGCGGCGTGACGATCCAGGCGAACCTGATGGACCTGGCGATTGACTATCTGCGACGCGGGCAGGTGAAACACGGCCTGCGCTCGCTCTTCAACAACTTCGGGGCCTCCACCTACACCGACGTGCGCTGCTTCACCGAGCATCCGGTGGTGGAGTTGGGGCACGGCGTGGGGCCGTTCTACAAGAGCTCCGACGAGGCGAAGGCGCTGGTCTGGCTGCGCGCCTTCCTAATTCGCGAGGAAGGCGACGCCCTGCACCTCGCGCCCGGCGCGCCGCGCGCATACTTCGCGCCGGGGCAGTCGTTCGGCGTGCGCGACATGGCGACCTACTTCGGCCCGCTGACCTATCACATCGTGTCGGGGGCAGACGAGGTCACGGCGACGCTCACCGCGCCCGAACGGCGCACACCGGCGGAAATCGTGCTGCACCTGCGGCTGCCGGAGGGCAAGCGCATCACAGCGGTGACGGTGAACGGCGCGCCGCATACCGGCTTCGACGCCGACGCGGAAACCGTGACGCTGTCAGCGCCCGCCGGGGAGTTGGAAGTCGTCGCGCAGATAAAGTAAAAAATGGGACGCGGATCAGGAATCCCAAATGTACCGGAATCGAGGCTTTAGCCGGTTTTTCTGGCTATAAGGGCCATGTACGCGACCGGCTAAAGCCTCCAGTCCAATACCTGAGAAACGCCGACATTTAGAATTCCTGAGCGCGGATGACGCGGATGTGAGAAGATGGTATGCTTATCCGCGTTCATCCGCGCTCGTCCGCGTTCCATCTTGAAAGGAGCTTACCATGTTCTGGGTTGAGTTGACCAGCGATGCGTTTCCGGGGGCCGTCCGCGAGGCCGATGGGGTGTGTCTGGTTCCGCTGGGCTGCGTGGAGCGCCACGCGCACCACCTGCCCTTATTCACCGACATGATCACCGCGCGCGAGGTGTGTCGCCGCGCGAGCGAACTGGAACCCGCGCTGATCTTCCCCGATGTCTACTTCACGCAGATCCTCGAGGCGCGCCACGTGCCGGGCACGGTCGCCGTCTCGCCCGATTTCATGCTGCGCCTGCTGGACGAGGTGTGCAGCGAGGCCGCACGCAACGGGCTGCGCAAGATCGTGTTGGTGAACGGGCACGGCGGCAACACCAACCTGTTGCGCTTCTTCCTCGATTCCCGGCTGGCGCGCCCTTATGACTATACCGTCTACCTGGCCGGATCAGACCTGTTGCCGGAAGACACAGCGACAGTCAGCGCGCTGTGGGAATCGGCGGTGGACGGGCACGCGGGCGAGGTCGAGACCAGCATCATGCTGGCGCTGCGGCCCGACCTGGTGCATCGCGAGGCGCTGCCGGACGATGGCGAGGGAAAGCCGCGCGGCCGGCTCGATGCGCTGCAAGAGGCAGGCGTGCGCGCTCCGAACTGGTGGTACGCCGATCACCCCACGCACTATCGCGGCGACGGGCGACCGGGTACGGCAGAAAAGGGCGAGCTTCTACTGGACGCGATGGCACGGGCATTGGCACATCAGGTGCGGGCGGTCAAGACGGACGCGGTGACGCGGACGTTATTGGACGAGTTTTACGCGGCGTCTGCCGCGCCCTCGGTGTAATCCACCGGAGCAGCAACCGTTCGTAGCGCGCCGTCCCCGGCGCTCAGGAGAGCGCGCTACGAACAAGAGTGCAAGTGTGCTCTCGCTGCGCTGCGCCCTTGCCGCAGCGCCAACCCTGCGCGATAATTCACCGGTAACAACAAGCGGAAGGAGCGACTATGCCTGATATTTCCCGCTGGCGTGACATGCTCGATGCGTCGCTGGCGAAATCGGCGCGGGCCACGGAATTCGTCCAACTTGCCACCGCCCGACCAGACGGCGCGCCCGCGGTGCGCACGGTGGTCTTCCGGGCGTTCCTGGAGCCGGGCAGCCGGTTGTGTTTCGGCACCGATCTGCGCAGCGCCAAGGTAGAACAGCTCGCGGCGCAACCGCTGGCCGAGGCGTGCTGGTACTTCCCGACCACGCGCGAGCAATACCGGTTAGCAGGCCGGCTGGAACTGGTGCGACCTAATACCGGCGGCGAGTTGGGGCAGGCCCGGACACGCGTCTGGGGTGGTTTGTCGGAAAAGGCGCGTCAGGTTTATTCATGGCCGCCGCCCGGCGCACCGTTAGCCGCCGAAAACGAATTCACAAAACCCGCGCCCTTAGATCCCCCGGAACCATTCGGGTTGCTTGTCCTCACGCCGGAACACGTGGATTATCTGGATGTAAAAGCAGACCCACATCGGCGGATCATGTTTCAGCAATCCGCCGGGGCCTGGACGGCGCAACCTGTCAACCCATAGGAGAAAATAGATGCAATACCGTGAATTAGGCAACAGCGGCATCAAGGTCAGCGAGGTCGGGTACGGCGGCTGGGGCATCGGCGGCTGGGGGCCGGTGGACGACAAGGCTGCCCTCGACTCGCTCAACCTGGCCTACGACCTGGGCGTCACATTTTATGATACGGCGCTGGGCTACGGCGACGGGCACAGCGAAGAGTTGATCGGCAAGGCGTTCCGCAACCGGCGCGACAAGGTGGTCATCGCCAGCAAGCTGCCACCGAAGACCGATAGCTGGCCGGTCAAGCCGGACGAGCCGCTCTATACCACCTTCCCCGCAAGTTGGATCATCGAACAGACGGAAAAATCGCTGCGCCAACTGGGGACGGACTACCTCGACGTGCAGCAACTCCACGCGTGGACTGATCCGTACACTTATCTGGACGAGTGGCGCGAGGCGTTCATGCGGCTGAAGAAGCAGGGCAAGATTCGCGCCTTCGGCGTCTCGGCGAACGACTGGGACCCCTACGGCGCGACCAACCTGGCGCATTCGGGCCGGGTGGACAGCGTGCAGGTGATCTATAACATCTTCGAGCAGCGCCCCGCCGAGCGGCTCTTCCCGGCGGCCATCGAGGGCGAGACGGGGATCATCGTGCGCGTGCCCTTCGAGGAAGGGCTACTGACGGGGCGGCTGACGCCCGACTACGTCTTCCCCGAAGGCGACTGGCGGGCCGACTGGCTGACGCCGGAGCGACGCGCCGAAGCCGCGCCGCGCGTGGACGCCCTGCGGCAGTTCCTCGCGCCCGACCGGCCCACACTGCCCGCGCTGGCGCTCAAATTCGTGCTGGCGCATCCCGCGGTCAGCACGGTGATCCCCGGTATGCGCCGCCCGGAACACGTGCGGGCGAACGTCGCCGTCTCGGATGGCGTCCCGCTGGACAAGGCGACAGTCGAAGCGCTCAAGAAGCACGCCTTCGTCCACGGCTGGATGTATCCCTGGCTGGCATAGGGTCGCCCTGCGGTGGGGTTTGGAACACGAAGTCGCCCCCTGATCGGGGATCTTCGACGAAGGGACGCGAAGAACACGAAGCACGAAGAACGCGAAGGGCCATGCCCCGCGTGAGTTTTGGATTGGATTGCAGGACGAATCAAGGAGGCTGATTTGGTCACTTCACGCGAACGCGTGCTGACGGCAGTGAATCACCGCGAGCCGGATCGGGTTCCGATTGACCTGGGCGGACATCGTTCGTCGGGCATCATGGCGATTGCCTATGCGAAACTCAAGGAGTATCTGGGGATCACGTCAGGTGACATCTACGTCTATGACTTCGTCCAGCAACTCGCCATCATCGAGCCGGAGGTGCTGGATCGTTTCGGCGTGGATACGGTCGAGCTGGGGCGCGGGTTCAGCCTGGAGCCGGAAGACTGGCGGCCCTGGACCCTGCCCGACGGCACGCCGTGCAAAATCCCGGCGTTCATTCATCCGATCAAGGAAAACGGTGACTGGCGCGTCTATCACGACGACGGCACGCTGATCGCGATCCAGAAAGCCGGGTCACTCTACTTTGAACAGACGTATTGGCCCCTGTCAGATGTGACGACCGACGCGACCTTCGAAGATCTGGAGACGCCACTGGAGAAGGTGCAGTGGTCAACGCTGCGCACGCCGCCCACGCAAGCCGGCTTTGACCCCGGCGGGCTGGAGGAGTTGGCGGCGGGCGCAAGGGCGCTACGGGAGTCCACCGATCGCGCGATCATCGGGCTGTTCGGCGGCAACCAGGTCGAGCTGGGGCAGTCCCTCTTCGGGATGGCGAACTTCCTGCGGTTGCTGGCGGAAGACCCTCCGCTGATCCACCGCTTTCTCGACGCGATGGTGGCGCGCCATCTGGCGAACCTTGAGAAGTATCTCTCCGCGGTCGGGCCGTATATTGACATCATCAACTTCGGCGACGACCTGGGGATGCAGACCGGGCCGCAGCTTTCGCCGCGCATGTTCCGCGAATACCTCCAGCCGCGTTACAAACTGATGTGGACGACGGCCAAGAAGCTCGCGCCAGTCAAGGTGATGATGCACTCGTGCGGCGGCATCTATCCGTTCCTGCCGGGGTTGATTGACGCCGGTCTGGACATCGTGCAGCCGGTGCAGACTTCGGCGCGCGACATGGAGGCGGAGCGCCTCAAGCAGGAGTTCGGCAAGGACCTCTGCTTCTGGGGCGGCGGCTGTGATACGCAGCAGGTTTTGCCGCACGGCACGCCGGAAGAGGTCGCGGCGGACGTAAAGCGCCGCGTGGCGATCTTCGCGCCCGGCGGCGGGTTCGTCTTCCAGGCGATCCACAACGTCATGGCCGACGTGCCACCGGAGAACATCGTCGCCATGCTGGACGCGGTGAACGCGTAATCACAATCGGGAGTTCCCATCATGTCCATGTCATCCTATGAAGTTGTGCGCCGCGCGGTGGAATTCGACCACCCCGACCGGCTGCCGCTGATCTTCGAGAGCCTGGGGCTGAGCGACGTGCATTCGCTCAACTGGAACCAGATTGGCACGGGCGATCGGAGCCTGCGGGAGACGGTGGACGAGTGGGGTTGCACCTGGGCGCGCTCCGAGATGGACAACATGGGGCAGGTCAAGGGGCATCCGCTGGCCGATTGGGCCGCGTGGGATACGTATCAGTGGCCCGACCCCAATGACCCCGCGTTCTATGAGGGAATGGAGGCGCGCTTCGCGGGTTCCGAGGATAAGTACATCCGCACCTGCATCTTCATGCTGCTGTTCGAGCGGATGCACGCGCTGCACGGTTTCGAGGCCACCCTGACCGACCTCTACCTGGAGCGCGAACGGATCGAGGCGCTGGCCGACCGGATCGTCGCGGTAGACCTGGGCATCATCGAGAACATCACGCGCCGCTTCCCGGGTCGCATCCACGGGATATGCTGCACCGATGATTGGGGGACGCAGCAGGCCGTCTTCGTCAGGCCGGCGTTGTGGGATCAATTCTTCAAACCGCGCTACAAGGTGTTGTTCGACGCGATGCACGCGGCCGGCTGGCACATCTGGATGCACTCGTGCGGCAAGATGAACGCCTACATCGAAGGGCTGATCGAGATCGGGCTGGACGCGATCAACCTGCAACAGCCGCGCGCGCTGGGCATCGAGGAGATCGGCCGGCAATTCCGCGGGCGCATCTGCTTCGAGTCGCTGTGCGATATCCAGCATACCTTGCCCTTCAAATCGCCCGATGAAATCCGTGAGGAAGCAGTCTTATTACTACACGAATGGGGCACACCTGAAGGGGGATTCGTCCTGTCGGACTATGGCGACGGCGGCGCAATCGGCGTGCCGCCGGAAACCAAGCATATCATGCTCGACGCGTTCCGGGATGCGGACCCCTGGCGACAGAGCGCAGAGAACTGCGCACTACAAACAGCGGCCGGCTCGTAGCGCGCACTTCAGTGCGCTCCGGCGCTCTTACGAGCCCTGCGGCTACAAACGTTTGAGGAGGCATCATGGACAAAGAGGCATACATGGCGGAAGTCGCGGCCACCCGACCTGAGCGGATTTGCTGGTGGAACGAGGCGCGATTCGGGATGTTCGTCCACTGGGGGCTCTATTCCCAGCCTGCGCGGCACGAATGGGTGATGAACCGCGAACGTATTCCGGTCGCCGAGTACGAGAAGCTGGCGGAGACGTGGCAGGTGATGCCGGAGAACCCGGCGACGGCCTGGGCCGACCTCGCAAAGCGCGCCGGCATGAATTACATGGTGCTGACCACCAAGCACCATGAAGGTTTCTGCCTGTGGGACACGGCACAGACCGACTACAACGCCGTGAAGCGTACGCCGGGGCGCGACCTGGTGCGCGAGTACGCGGACGCCTGCCACGGGGCGGGCCTCAAGATGGGGTTCTATCACTCGCTGATGGACTGGCATCACCCGGACGGCGCCAACTGCGCCCTGGATGAAGCCGCGCGCCGGCGCTTCCTCGATTTCGTGCAGGCAAGCGCGCGCGAACTTTGCACGAACTACGGGCAGCTCGACATCTTCTGGCACGACGTGTCATGGCCGCTGAAGTCGCCTGAGGCGTGGGAGTCGGTCGAACTCGATAGCATGATCCGCAGGCTGCAACCGCACATCCTCATTAACGACCGCGCGCAACTGCCCGAAGATTTCGGCACGCCGGAAGAGCACGTCACGGCCGCGGGGCCGGGACGCAACTGGGAAGCCTGCATGACCTTCAACGGCTCGTGGGGCTACATGCCGATCTCGCCCGACTGGCGCTCGGTGCGCGAGGTGATCCAGATGCTCAACACGGCCAGCGCGGGCGGCGGAAACCTGCTGCTGAATATCGGCCCCGCGCCCGACGGCTCGATCCCGCCCGAAGCGATCGAGCGATTGGAAGCGGTAGGCAAGTGGGTTGACACCTACGGCGAGGCAATGTACGGCCCGGTGGAGCGCACCGATGGGCGCATGGAGTGGATGCCGACCGGCGGGTGGAGCATCAAGGGCAACACGGCGTACTACTGGTGCTCGCGCTGGCCGGGGAGTGAGCTGGTGATCGGCGGGCTGACCGAGCGCGTGCAAAAGGCGACGCTGCTGGCGGACGGGCGGGATGTTCCTTTTGAGCAAACCGAGAACCGTCTGATCCTGCGCGACCTGCCCGCAGAGAACCCCGACGTGATCGCCGGAATCTCCGTGATCAAACTGGAATTCGCCGGCCCGCCCCAACAGAAACTCGGCGCGGGCTGCGTGGTGTTGGAATAACAAGACACAGGCGCAGGCGAACGCCATCCATGAAGTTTGACATGCAGTGTCGCCTGCGTCAGGTTAATTTGTGTCAGGAGCATCTGGCTCGGCCCTTTTTGAGGTTGTGTCGTGGCTAAGCTCAGCGGACCCGAAATCAGCGAACTGTGTGAGGCGCTTCTCCCGCTGTTCACACAGCAGGAGTTCGAGAGCCTCCTGCTGTTCCGGCTGGACAAGCGCCTTGATCTGATCGCCCCAAAAAGCGCCGCCTTCCCCGTCGCCGTCGAACGCACGGTTAAGCAGGCTGAAGAACAGGGTTGGACGACGGACTTACTGGTCGCCGCCACCTCGGCACGCCCGAGAGACGCGCATCTCCAAGATGTTGTCGCGCGGCTGCGCGCCCGGCTGGCCGCGCCGGAGGAACGCCCCGACTGCCCCTACCCCGGCATGATCCCCTTCACGGCGCAAGACGCGCGCTTCTTCTACGGCCGCGAGGCCGAGATCGAGCAAATGCTGCGCCATCTCCGCCACCAGCGGCTGGTCTTCATCATCGGCGCCTCCGGCTCCGGCAAGTCCTCGCTGATCAACGCCGGGCTGCTGCCCAAACTCGATCCCACATCGGATAGACGGAGCAAGCTGTTCACGAAAGGCTACTGGCTTGCGCGGACGATGCGCCCCGGCGCCGACCCGATGGGCGCGCTGCGTGACGTGCTGGGCGGCGATCCGGCGCAGCCGGAAGAGGCCGTGGCCGCGCTGCTGGCCGTGAACCCACCCGCGCAACGCCTGCTGTTGGTGATTGACCAGTTCGAGGAGGTCTTCACGCCACAGGTGACGCCGGAAGCGCGCAAAGACTTTCTTGCCGAGATCGAGGCGCTGCAAGGAGTCGAGGCGTGCGCGCTGCTGATCGCCATGCGCGCCGATTTCTACCCCGATCTGATGAACTCCGACCTGTGGGAGGCGGCCAAAGAGAGGCGCATGGAGGTGGTCGCGCTGCGCGGCGAGACGCTGAAGGCGGCCATCGTCGGGCCCGCCGAACAGCGGGATGTCGCGGTCGAAAGCGCGCTGATCGAACGGCTCCTGGCAGACGCCGCGGGCGAGCCGGGCGTGCTGCCGATGCTGCAGGAGACGCTGGTGCTGCTGTGGGCGGAGATGGCCGACCGACGGCTGACGCTGGATGCCTATGAGAAGCTGGGAGAGGACGGGCGAAGCGGGCTGGCGGTCGCGATTGGCACGAAAGCGGACGCGGTGTACGCCGGGCTGACGCCGGAGGGACAGGCGACGGCGCGGCGCATCTTCCTGCGGCTGATCCAGTTCGGCGAGGGGCGGGAGGACACGCGCCGCCAGCAGCCGGAAGGGACGCTGCGCAGCGCCAGTGATGACCCGGCGGCGTTCGCGGCGACGCTGGACGAGTTAGCGCAGAACCGGCTGCTGACGCTGACCGGCGAGGAGGAGGACGGCGAGCGTCGTGTGGACATCTCGCACGAGGCGCTGATTGCGGGGTGGCCGCGCTTGCAGGCGTGGGTGAAAGAACGCCGCGCCGCCGAACAGACGCGCCGGCGGTTAGAGGACAAGGCAGCGGAGTGGGCGCGGCTGGGGCGCGGCGAGGGCGGGCTGCTGGACGAGACGGAGCTGCCCGAGGCGGAGCGCTGGCTGGCGAGCGTTGATGCCCAAGAACTTGGCACCAGCGACGATCTGCAGCAACTGGTCGAGGCGAGCCGCACGGCCGTGCAGACGCGCGAGGCCGTGCGGAGAGAGCAGCTTCGACGGCTGCGGCAACGCGCGCTGATCGCCGTGGCGCTGGCCGTGATCGCCGTGCTTGCGGGGATCGCGGCAGGAGGATTCGGCATCCTGAGCAGACAGAACGCGCACCGGGCCGAGGAGAACGCCCGCCGAGCGAGTTCCGGCGAGTTGGCCGCCGAGGCCCAGCTAGAGATGGCAAAAAACGTCCCTGATCCTTCCCTCTACCTGCTCCTGGCGCAGGAGGCGATCAGCGCAACATTACCTTTGGACGACTACGTGACGCATAATGCCAGCCGGGCCATCGTAGACGCCATCCGGGAGGCGCCACCCTGGGTGATGAACCTGCCACGCCAGCGCCACGAAGGCGGGGTCAACTCGGCGGCGTACAGCCCCGACGGGGCGCGCATCGTCACCGCGGGCGCCGACGGCACGGCCAGGGTCTGGGAGGCGGCCGGCGGGGCGGCGCTGCTGACCCTCAGCGGGCATGGTTGCGATGAAAACGGCAATTGCGGGATCAACTCGGCGGCGTACAGCCCCGACGGGGCGCGCATCGTCACCGCGGGCGGTGACGGCACGGCGCGAACCTGGCCCTCCACAGCGGAGGTCATGCTGGAAATGGCAGGCAGGCAGGTGCAACGTTATAACCCGTGGCTCACGCCGGAAGAACGACAGCGCTACGGGCTGGACTGATCCGCTACAGCGCGGAGGTAGCCCGTTGCGTCACTGTCCGCCGCCCGCCCCGGAATTGCCGCCGCCTCCACCGTCGCCGTCGTGATCGCCGCCCCCGCCATTATCGCCCGGCTCGCCGTTCTCTCCCCCGCCGGGACCGGGGCCGCCTTCGCCGGGCGTCGCAGCAGGTTCGGGGGTGCGCGTCCGGCGGCTCGCTTCGATGGTTGATGTCGCGCGCGGGCCTTGCGGCGTGAGCGTCGGTTTCTGTGGTTCGGGCGTATGCGTGGCGCGGGGAGCAACCGTTGCACGCGGCGTCACCTGCATCTCGGTCGGGCGCGCCCGCTCAGGGGAAGCCAGGGGCGTGCGAGTCGCGGGACGCATCGTCGTCGTGAGGGTCGGTCTTACGGTAGATGTGTGGCGCGGCGTCTCCGTCGGTGACGGACCGGGCGATGTATCCGGGCGCGGGCCGAGCTGGAGTTGCCCCGCGAAGGCCTGCGCGCGCTGCGCCGCCAGTCGAAACGCCTCGCCGTCGCCCTGTTCACCGCCAGCGCGCGTTGCCAGCCGTTCAAGAGTTTCAGCGTGGGCGCGCAACTGCGCAGCGACCGCGGCGCGTTCGGGTCCGGGCAGCGTCAATGCCGCCTCGAAGGCAGCTTCGTCGGCGGCCAGCAGCGATGCGAGCGCGTCGGACGACACTCCCCGTCCCACGTGGTGATCCAGGTCGGCCAGGCGGCGCTCCGCAGCGCGTAGTTCGGCGCGGACGCGCCCATCCGCATCCGGCGCGAAACGGGCGGGGGCGCGCTCGACCACGGCGCGCAGCGGATAGCCCCAATCGCCGGGTTGGCTGGCCGCCACGTTCGCGCCAAGCAGCATCACTAGAAAGAGGATTGCCGCCATCCCCGCCAACCCGCGGAGCCATCCCTGACCCCACCATCCTGCTCCGTGCGCCTGCGCTGCTCCGGCGGCGACCAACTCGCGGCGCATCCGCGCTTGCGCCTGCGTGCGCGCCGGTTCGGTCATGCTGTACGCGCTCAGCCGGGAAAGCGCCTCCGCGGCGACCAGCGACGGCTCCAAATCGGCGGCGTACTGCGGGTAGCGCGCGATGCAGGCAGCCACTGTCTCACCGCTGGCGATGCGCTCGGTACACTCGTCGAGAATGGCGTCGAAATCAGACATGCTACATCTTCTCCCGGCGCAGCAGGCTGCCCAACCGGCGCAAGGCGCGATGCTGCATAGACTCCACGGCCCCTTCGCTCTTGCCCAACATGCCGGCCATCTCCCGGTTGCTCATGCCCTCGGCGAACTTGCCGATCACGACCAGCCGTTGTTCCTCGGTAAGGTGTTCCAGCGCCGCCGCTAGTTGCGCGGCCGTCTCGCGGCGTTCGGCGACGACAGACGGTTCGGGATCGGTCGCGCGGGTAGCTGCGGGGATCTCCTCGCTGAAGCGCATGCCCCTGCGGTGATGATCCGCCGCCAGATTCCCGGCGATGCGATACAGCCAGGCGCTGAACGATGCAGCCGGGCGATCCGGGTTAATCTTGAAGCGGCCAATGTGCTCGATCATCCTGACAAACAACTCCCCGGTCAGATCCTCCGCCGTATGCGGGTCGCCGGTGCGCGCCAGCAGATAGCGGTAGATACGATCCACGTAGAACTCGTACAACGCCTCGGCGGCGGCGGCTTCGCCGCGCCGGCAGGCAAGCACGAGGGGCGTAATCTGGTCGTCGGTGAGCGCGGGTTGCAGGGCCATGACTCGCTTTGAGGATGCAAGGCCGGAGATATGATTCGTCCGGCCTGCATCGGGTGATAGGACGGCTAAGATCGAAACTACCGGCTCAAGCCAAGCCGGATGCGCGATGCCGTCCACGTCTCATCGTGAATTGTACCACGCACGGCGACAACCTGCCCTACCTTGAGCGCCGCCGGCCCGACGGATTCCCACGCCGTCCCGACTCGCTGCTGGTACAACGCGCCATTCATCGCCTGCACCTGCACCATCTCGGTCTCTCCCGCGTCCGGGTTCCCGACGATACGGATGCGCAGCATCAATCGGCGCGTGGCCGGGTCAAAAGCGACGATCTCCCCCTGCACCTCGAAGCCGGCGCGCATCTCCGTGCGGACGCGCGCCTGTGTGAGCGCAGCCTCCGCGTCGCCGTCCCCGTTCCGTGTGCGGACCTGCTCCTGCGCGTCTTCGCCGTCACGTTCGCGATTCTGATCCTGGTCGCCTTCGTTGTCGCGGTCGCGGTCACGGCTGTGATCCTGATCGCCGTTCGGTGCATCGGCGTCGTGGGTCTCAGCCTGGTTTCGCTCCGGGCCGCCGCGCGCTTCCTGTTGTCCGGCGCGGTCTTCATTGCCGCCCTGTCCTCCGCCGCGGTCGGCCATGACGGGCATTGCCGTCAACATCGCCAGCGCGATCACGATCCCAGTGATAATCCAGCGTTTCATCTGTTCCTCCTCGGTTCTCGGCAGCATGTGCCGGTCTTATCCATATCAACGCCGGGGGGTGCGGAAGCATACGGGGCGCGGGTTTCGTGCAACGCGCTTCAGAAATGCGTTGCACGTGTTCACGCCGCGCGCTTGCCGTGGCGCGCTACTTGCGCTATCATTGCACCATACTAATCTGTGAGCACGACGGGACGGATGCGAAAGACGGCACGATGGCGAAGCTGAGCGGGCAACAAATTCAAACGCTGCAAGCGGCAATGCTGGACGCGTTCAACTACGACGCGCTGGAGGAGTTGCTGCTTTTTCACCTCGATAAATACCTCAACCGGATCGTCGCGGTGGGTGACAATTTGCCCGCCATCCTGCTCGATATGATCACGCTGGCCGAGCGTGAAGGCTGGACGGGCGACTTGCTGCGCGCCATCGCCGCCGAACGCCCGAACCTGCCCGCCCTGCAAACGACGATCGCCGCGCTGCTCGCCCAAGCGGACGCGCCCGAACCGCCCGGCGCGGAACCTGACCCCCTCGCCACGACGCGGCCCTTCGAGCCGGAAACGGCGCCGGTGGACGCAGGACCATTTATGATGGGCGCCGAGCCGGTCCCCGACCTCTCACCCGATGAATCCCCATTGCATCAGGTGCATGTGGCCGCGTTCCGCATCGGCCGGTTCCCGGTGATGCATCGCGAATACGGGGAATTTCTGCGCCGCGTGCAGGCCGCCGAACCGCCACGCGATGTCGGCTGGTTTCTGCGCGAGCCGACCGCCGACCGGCTCGATCATCCCGTCACCGGCGTCAGTTGGCACGATGCGCTGGCCTATTGCGCCTGGCTCAGCAGCGCTACGAGTCGTCGCTACCGCCTGCCCACCGAGGCGGAGTGGGAGAAGGCCGCCGGGTGGGACGCGGCGACCGGGCAGAAGCGCCGCTACCCCTGGGGCGATGAGTTCGCCCTGGAACGCTGTAATGTGCTGGAATCCGGCATCGGGGCGACGACGCCCTGCGAGCATTACGGCGGGGCCGGCGCAAGCCCGTGGGGCTGCCTCGACATGATCGGCAACGTGCAGGAGTGGACGAGCACCGCCTGGGGCCGCCGGCGCGAACAGCCCGATTATCCCTACCCCTATCGCAGCGATGACGGCCGCGAAGACCCGGACGCCGGCCCGGCCGATGCGCGTGTGCTACGCGTGCATCGCGGCGGCTCCTATCGTGACCCGATGGCCGGGGTGCGCTGCACGGCGCGCGGCGCGTCCCCGCCCGATAGCCACCTGGCCTGGCGGGGCTTTCGCGTCGTGATGGACATCTCGTAAAGAGAACGGAGCAAGCGCGTTATGCCAATCTACCGGCCCAGCGGCGCACAGAGCGTCAACCCCATCCAGCAGAGTTTCCTGGACAGCGTCCGGTCCGGCCGCGTGACCCTCATCCTCAGCGATGAGGCCATCGTCAACATGGCGCTGGGCAGCTACGCGCGCCTGATCGAAGGTTACGCCGACCTGGCGCACTATCCCATGCCCGACCGGGGCAACCTGACCCGCGTCGCCAAATTCCGCCAGTTGCATGAGCAGTTGCCGGATCGGGCCTTGAAATCGGACTACCTGACCTGGTTCAAGAGCTTCGTCTACTATACGGCGCAGACCGCCGGCGCGGGCGCGGATGCCCTGGCCGAAGCAGAGGCCGAAGTAGACGATCTGACCGTCTCGGCCTTCGCCAACCGGCTGGGTTATCCCCGGTTGGACCGCGGCGCGGCCGATCCACTGCTGCTGATCGCCGACCTGCCGGTGCGCACCATCATCACCACCAGCCCCACCACCTTCCTGGAGGATGCCCTGCGCCGGGCGGGCAAGTCGCCGCGCACCGAGCTGTGCCGCTGGCACAGGGAACTGGACGGCATCGAGTCGGCAATTGACGCGACTTACCGCCCCAGCGCGTCCGAACCGCTAGTCTATCACCTGCACGGGCTTGACGCTTACCCCGACTCGCTGGTGCTGACGGAGGACGACCACCTGCAATTTCTGGTCAACGTGTGCCAGAACCAGGGCAACAACGCCGCCGACCGGGTACACGCGCTCGTGCGCCAGGCGCTCTTCGACGATCTGATCCTGCTTGGTTACAGCCTGTCAAGTTGGGCCTTCCGGGGGCTTTACGCCGGGATGATCAAGACCGGAGGGCGGCAGGACGATCGGGGCGTCGTCGCGTTGCAAGTGGTGCCCGATCAGAACGAGAAGGCCTACCTGGATGATTACGTGCGCCGCGAGGCCCGCTTCGATGTCTTTTGGGGCGAAGCGGGGCAGTACATCACCGAACTGCAAGAGAAGTTGAAGCGATGACAACCTCTGAGCCGCGCGCGCCGCGCGCCAACCCCTACGTCGGGCCGCGTACGTTTCGCCGTGAGCAAAGCCATCTCTTTTTCGGCCGCGAACGCGAGGCGCGCGACCTGCTGGCCCGCGTGATCTCCGAACGGTTGCTGCTCTTCTACGCCCAGTCGGGCGCGGGCAAATCTTCGCTGATTAACGCCCGGCTGATCCCCGGCCTGCAAGCGGAGGGCTTCGCCGTGCTGCCCATCGGTCGGGTGAGCGGCGAGCCGCCGGCAGAGCATGTGGACACGCCAAACATCTTCCTCTTCAACCTGATGCGCGGCCTCGATCAGGGCGACGGCGCCCCCGATGCGTGGATGAATCTTTCGTTGAGCGACTTCCTGGCGCGCCTTGTCACCGAAGACGGCGAGCATTGGGAGTATCAGCCGGAAACTGTGGCGGGCGCCGAACCGCCGTCTGAAACGCCCGGTGACAACGCAACGCAGCGCTTCGTGCTGATCGTTGACCAGTTCGAGGAGATCATCACAGCGCACCCCGACCGCTGGGCGGAACGCGCCAAGTTCTTTCGCCAGTTGGATCAGGCGCTGCGCGATGACCCGAACCTCTGGGTCGTGCTGGCGCTGCGCGAGGATTACGTCGCCGCGCTCGACCCCTACGCCGCGCTGCTGGCCGATCGGCTGCGGGCGCGTTTTTACATGGAGCGCATGGGCGCGGACGCCGCGCTGGAGGCGGTGAGCGAGCCGGCGAAGCTGGGCGGTTGCCCCTTCACGCCCGGCGTGGCCGAACTGTTGGTGGATGACCTGCGCCGCGTGCGCCTGGACGCGACGGGCGATCCCACCCCGGGGCAAACCGTCGAGCCGGTGCAGTTGCAGGTGGTCTGCCACGAGCTTTGGGAGCAATTGCCCACCGACCGGACTGGAAGCGAAGGTTGCCACATCACCGCCGAAGATTTGCGCCGGTCGGGCGATGTCAATGAGGCGCTCGAACGCTTTTACGAGGCGACGCTGCCCGGCGTGATGGCCGGAACCGGCCTCAGCGAGCGCGCCCTGCGCGCCTGGGTGTCGGGCGCACTCATCACTCCGGCAGGGACGCGCGGGCTGGTGTACCGCGGCGCGACAGAGACGGACGGCCTCCCCCATCCCGGCATTGACCTGTTCGACGCCGGCTTCCTGGTGCGCCCGGTGCGGCGCGGCAATGACACCTGGTATGAGTTCTCGCACGACCGGCTGGTCGAACCGATCCAGGAGGCCAACCGGCGCTGGCAGGCAGCTTATGTCAATCCACTCACCGACGCAGCCCTGAGGTGGCGGGCCGGCGGCAGCCAGGGGGCGGACCTGTTGGAGGGGCGCGCACTGGTCGCCGCACGCACGTTCGCCGCCGCACATCCGGGCGATCTGACTGACGATGAAGCGGCCTTTCTGGCCGCCGGCGAGGCCGCGTACCGCGAGGCCCGGCGGCGGCGCGCCCTTGCGTTCACAAGCGTGATCGGACTGGCCCTGCTTGCCCTGTTGGCCGGTTGGGCGCTGTTGGCCAGTTCGCAAGCGCGCACGCAGGGCCGGCTCGCCGAATCGCGCCAGCTTGCTGCGGCCGCGATGGATAACCTGGACGTTGACCCCGAACTCAGCGCGTTGCTGGGCATCGCGGCGTTGCAATCGGCGCACACGCAGGAGGCCGACCAGGCGTTGCACACCGCCGTCGGGCATCTGCGGCTGCTGGCGACCCTTGACGCGCACGCGGGGCCGGTATGGGATGTCGCGGTCAGCCCTGATGGCAAGACCATTGCCACGGCGGGCGACGACGGCGCAATCCGCCTGTGGGATGTGGCCACCGGTGACCCGTTGCGGACGTTCGATCCGCCTTTCGCAGCGCGGGTTTGGGGCGTGGCGTTCAGCCCCGGTGGCGCGCGACTGGCCGGCGTTTCAGAAGACGGCGGCGCACGCGTTTGGGATGTCGCGTCGGGGACGGAGACGCTGCACATTGCGGACTCGGGCGGCTCACTCCATGATCTGGCGTTCAGCCCCGACGGCGCGCTGTTGGCGACCGGCGGCGAGGACGGCATGGCGCGCCTGTGGGATGCCGCCACAGGCGAGGTCAGACGCGCCATCGGCCCGGCCCCCGACCCCATGTGGGGCGTGGCGTTCAGCCCCGATGGGCTGAGCCTGGCGACCGCGTCCGGCGCGAAGAATCCCGACCAGAAGCCGGGGCTGGCGCAAATCTGGGATATTGCCACCGGGCAAGAGCTTTTGGCGCTGAGGGGGCATACCGACACCGTGGAAGCCGTCGCCTTCAGCCCCGATGGAACCCGTCTCGTCACCGGCAGTTGGGATGAGACCGCGCGCCTGTGGGATGTGCAAACCGGCCGGCAACTGCTGGCGCTGCCGGGGCATACCAACTGGGTGCGCGGCGTCGCGTTCGGCCCCGACGGTGGCCGCATCGCCACCGCGAGCTGGGATCGGCGCGCGAAGGTGTGGGATGTGGCCTCGGGGGGCGAACTGTTCACGCTGGCGGGGCATACCGCCGACCTGCGTGGCGTGGCGTTCACCCCCGACGGCGGCCGGATCGTGACATCGAGCCGCGACGGCACGGCGAAAATCTGGAACGCGGGGCCGACCTCGGAAGTGATGACGAAGATCGCGCACGGCGGCCAGAAGCTCAACGCGGTCGCCTTCAGCCCCGATGGCGCGACGTTCGCGACGGCCGGCGATGACGGCGCGGCGCGGGTCTGGGAGAGCGCCACCGGCGCGCTGCGCTTCGAGGTGACGCATCGGCTGCCCGTGAATGATGTGGCGCTCAGCGCCGACGGACGGACGCTTGCCACCGGCAGCAACGACCGCACCGCGCGCATCTGGGATAGCGCGACCGGCGCGCCAGCGGCGTTCGTTGCCGAGCACCCGGTTCCGGTGCTGGCCGTAGCCCTCAGCCCCGATGGGCGGCTGTTGGCAACGGGCGCGTCCGATTCGCTGGTACGTTTGTGGGACATCGAGACGGGGCAACTGGTGCGCACGCTTCAGGGTCACACCGGTTTCATCAATGACGTCGCGTTCAGCCCCGACGGCAAGCTCGTGGCCTCTGCGGGCGGCGACCACACGGCGCGGCTGTGGGATACGGCGACCGGGCGCGAGCTGCACCGGCTGGAAGGACACAGCGACGAGGTCTATCATCTCGCCTTCAGCCCCGATAGGAACCAGTTGGCAACCGCATCCGTGGATCAAACGGTGAGACTGTGGGAGGTGGCCTCAGGCGCGCAGATTCTAGCCCTGGGCGCACACGGCGACCGGGTGGAGAGCGTCGCATTCGCGCCCGACAACGCACAGCTCGCGACGGTCAGTTGGGACGGCAAGACACGCCTCTGGGACGCCGCAACGGGGGCGCTTCAGTTGACGCTGGGCGGCCACCAGAACAAGGTGCGCGATGCCGCCTACAGTCCGGACGGGCGCACGCTCGCGACGGTGGGCGACGACGGCGCGTGGCGTCTCTATCTGACCCATGATGAGGATTTGATCACCCTGGCACGCAGCCGAGTGGATCGTCACTGGACTGACGAGGAATGCCAGACCTACCTCAAGGACAAGCCCTGTCCATCCGGTGCGGGTTCAGGGCAGGAGTAACAGCATGAAGTTTACCGAAAGACGAACGCGGGAAAGGCTGTTTGGCGTCATCCTCGCGTTGTGGCTCAGTTGGGGAATTGCCGCCTGCGCCGGTGCACCGCAACCCGATGCCGCGCCGGCAACGCAAGCCCCGACAACCGGGATGCAGGCAACAGATACGCCGGCTTCAGCCCCGTCGCCGGTCGCACAGGCCACCCAACCGCCGGCCGCAACCGTGACGCCCGCACCAGCCGAGATTCCGACCGCAATACCCACGTCACAGCCGACACAGACGCCTGTCCCCCAAACCGGCCACATCACCGGCGCGGTGGTTAACGTACGCAGCGGGCCTGGAACCACAACCGCGATCCTCGGCAAGCTCAAAAGCGGAGACGAGGTGCAGATCACGGGGCAGCGCCCCGGTTGGTACGAAATCATCTATCCAAGCAACTCGGACACGCGCGGCTGGGTCAGCGCGGAACTGGCGGCCCCGGGGCTGCCGCCGACGGCAACGCCCAGGCCCGCGGCCGTTCCCGCGCCGGTGATCGTTGGCTATGAAGCGCCGAACGTCCTGTGGCAGTGGGATGGCGAAAGCACGGTCAGCGGCCGGGATTGGTTTTTCGACATGGAGTTGATCCAGGGCGGCAACAACCAGCCCTATGACACGGTGCAGGCGAACCCGTCCGACGCGGTCAAAGTCGATGGCGTCTGGTCTTTCGCCCAACCGAGAGAGGTGCTGTGCGACACCACCCTGACGATGGCGATTGCCACCCGCAAGGACGGTTGGATTTCTCCGTTGAGCAACGGCATCCAGATCGGCGCGCCCTGTGAGTGCGATGACCCATGTCCGGGCTGCGGCGACGGCGGCTGCGCGAATTAAGCTACAAAGCAAAACGTGCAACGCACCTCAGAGGTGCGTTGCACGTCTACGGCGTCAATGCTCGTGATAATGCCCGGCCTGGTGCATCCGATTGTGCAGGGCGCGGTGCGCCGAAACCAGTTCAAGCCGCATCCGCTTGTAGGCGCGCGCACCCGCCCGCGTGCCGACCGTGTCCAGATAAGCCAGCGCGCCCTCGATCTGTTCGAGGATGGTGACGGCGTCGGCGGCGGCCAGCAATTCGGTTCCCTCCACCTTCACCATCACGGGCGATGAATGCGCGGCAATGATCTCGGGCCGATCTTCATAGTGGCCGCGCACCAGTAGCGCCAGCCAGCCGCTTTGCGTCATGGGCACACGCCAGCTTCCGGCGGCCTCCCACGGGCTGACCGATCGGCTCTCGCGTATCTCGCCGTTGACGATCAGCTCGACACGCGACATCGGCACGGTGACGCTGGCGACCTGCCACGTCACATCGAGCGCGCCGCCGCCCGGCGGCAACGTAATCCGGCTGCCCGGTGGGCGGCCATCTACGGCGAACTCCAGCAGCGGGCCGTAAGAGACGAAGGTCTCGGCGCGGCGCACGGCGTCCATCCAGGCGTCGTGCGTGAAAGGCTGATCCGCGCCGATCTGCGCGTAGGTGCGCACCGCGCCCAGCGGCATGGCGGCGGACATTTTGTCTGTACCGCCGACCGCGGCCACCAGATAGCCGCAGTTGAGATAACGATACCAGTCGGAGAGCGAATAGGGGTCAATCCCGCTATAGAGATCCATCCACGATGTGCCGAGTTCCACGGCGTCAATCACCTCGTGGACGATGCTTGCGGCGTGTTCCGCGCGCGGATTAGGAAAGTGCGGCAACACCACCAGCCCGCCCTGCTGCTTGCACTGGCGCGCCCACTCCGTCAGCAAGATTTCGATGGGGTCGCCCAACGCCGATTCATCGGGGCCGCCGGTGGTCATGGGCGCGATGATCGGGCCGCTGTAGCCCAGCAACGAGATGTGTCCCAACACGTGCTGGCGGTTCTCCGTGCCAACGCGCACCAGATACTCGCCGTCACCGCCCGCCTCGCGGGAACCCCAGGTGGTCTTGCCGTCGAAGTCCCCGACGTTGGTCATCAACTCGCCCCACTGGCTGGCGAGCAGGTTGACCAGGTTCACGCCTTCCGCCGCGCCCTCCAGCAGCGCCGACATCGGCGAGAGGAAATGCACGTGCGTGTCGCCGGTGACCCAGCCTCGCTCGCGCCACGGCAGCACCTTTTCGATTTCCACCGTGATTTCTTCGGTGTCCGGCCCGACGGGACAGACAACGCGGACCGGGCGCATCTCGAACCCTTTCGACACTTCGACGTAGACCTTGCCCAACGGCAGGTCTACCGTCGTCTCGCCGTTGATGTAGGTACTATCGTGGGCGCGCCCTTCAGCCGGACGGCGGTGCGCGAAATCCACGGAGTAATCCTCGAACCAGCGGGGATTCAGGATGCGGTGGCGATCCACCGGGGCCAGGTACTCGCCCGCCTCGCCGTGCAGGTGCAGCTTGACGGGTACGGGGCGGCCCGTGGCGCGCTCCACGGCGCGCAACCGCACGCGCTGCGCGGCGGGCGCGACGACGCGCAGCGCGCCCGCCGCGCCGTCGTCGTTCAGGTCGCGTACAGATACCGTGCTGCCGTCTGTCAGATGAAAGGCGGCGTCGGGGTGCGCCGTGTACTCGACCAGCAGCTCGGTCGCGCTGAGATCGGCAGGGCAATTGTTATAGGTCATCGGCCAGTCGGCGTCGGGATACAACGTGCGGGGGGTCGCGGAGATCACTTGCCCCATATCCAACTGGATTTGTGTCAGCAAACCGTCCGCGTCGAGGTCTGGATGAAACGATTCGCCGTCGGGGAGTGTGGCGACCGCTTTGCGGCGGGGCTGCCAGCGCAACGGCAGTTCACTGACGTCGCCCGCGGCAATCCCCGATAGCACCACAATCCCGGCCACCGGCTCGATGCGCAGGGAGACGATGGGCACATCCGGGCGCGGATTCTCCCACGCCCACAGCCAGTTCATCCACGGCCCAGCGTCGGCGGCCGTTGCGCGCTTCTGGCTGTCGCCCCAGTGCGCGATCGGCGCATTTTCCGGGCGGTCGGGTTGCGGTTTGTGGTGCGACACGGCCTCGAAGCAGTTTTCGCCCCACCCGCGCGTGAACATCCCGACATGATGCCGACGGCGGATGGGCAGGCGGATCTCTTCGCCGTCTGCGTAGCCGATCACGTAGTCGGCGGCGTGTTCCGCGAGTTGGCCGCGCCCGCGCATCGGCGAGATGATGCCGCCCGGCCCCGGCTCCACGGGGCGAATGTCGGAGGTGTGCAGGAAGATCAGCCAGCGGGCTGTCGTGGGCGCAACGGCAAGCGTCACGGGTTGTGCGCTCGCGACGTGCGCCGCGCCGACCTCAAACGGGATGCCCCAGGAGACGCAACTCCCGACGGGGGCATACTGCGCCGCCGCGACCATTTCCGGGGAAACACCTGTCGCGGCAAGTTCGGTCAGCGGAACGCCGCCAGACAAGATGAGGGGGGAGAATCGGAACGAGGCGGGGCCATCAATCAGTGGAGGCATCACAGGCTCCTTTGCGCATCGGCGCGATGTTCACCTGGAGTCGAGCCTTCAGGTGGTTGACCG
>JBBQRS010000054.1:0-30529 GCA_038214535.1 Anaerolineae bacterium | reverse complement strand
GGGACCTCCTCGCTGAGCCCCGCATAGCTCTGTTGCCAGCCGAGCGGACCCATGACAAAGCGCAGGCGGAGGACGTCATGCTGCGCGATCAGAGCTGCCACGGCGGCGCGCAAGTGGCGTGATTCTAGCGGCGGCGTGCTGAACATCAGCGTCTGGTTCCAATGGTGGGGATGCGGGAAGTCCTGTTCGAAAAACCAACGCTGAATCGGCGTGAGAGGTAGCGCACCCGTCAGTGTACCCTGTTCAGGCTGCTCTTGAATGGACGCAGAGGCGTCCGCCAACGCGGCCAGGCCAGCCACCGTAGGAGCCTGGAAAAGGTGCTTCGGGCTCAAATGTAGTCCGGCCTGAGCGGCCCGCGCAACGATCTGCATGCCTATGATCGAATCCCCACCCAGCTCGAAGAAGTTGTCGTCTACACCGATCGCGTCGATCCCCAGCGCCTTTTGCCAGATCGTCACGAGGATCTCCTCGGCCTTGGTGCGCGGTGTGAGGAAGACACGATCCTCTGGGGGCCTGCCATCCTTGGGCGCGGGCAGGCCGCGGCGGTCGAGCTTGCCACTCGGCGTCAGTGGGAGCGCGTCGAGCACGACGAAGGTGGACGGCAGCATATACGCGGGGAGGCTCTGCGCCAGGAAGCGGCGGAGCTCGCGGGGCGAGGGCGGCGGGGTCCGGATCGGAACTAGATATGCGACCAAACGGCTATCGCCCCGCTGATCCGAGCGAGCCTGCACCGCAGCCCGGCGCACGGCGGGATGCCGTGCGAGGGCGGCTTCGATCTCGGCGGGTTCGATGCGGACGCCGTGGATCTTGAGTTGGTTGTCGCGACGGCCCAGGAACTCGAGGTTGCCATCGGACAAATAGCGCGCCAGGTCGCCGGTGCGGTAGAGGCGCGTGCCGGGTTGGCTTGAGAACGGATTGGGCAGGAAGCGCTCGGCAGTCAACTCGGGGCGACCGAGATAGCCGCGGGCCAGGCCGGCGCCGCCGATGTAGATTTCCCCCGTCACGCCCACCGGCACCGGCTGCATCTGGCGGTCCAAGAGGTAGATCTGCGTGTTGAGGACCGGTTTGCCGATCGGCGTCTTGTCACGGGCTGGCCGGGTGACATCCACGTCATATAGGGTTGAGCAGATGGTGGTCTCGCTGGGGCCGTAGCCGTTGAGGATGCGCAGGGCGGGCAGTTGGGCGCTGATGTTGATCAGCAGCTGTTCCGGGATCGGTTCGACGCCCACCAGCAGCCGGCACAGTTCAGACTGGGCAGGGTTGTGTTGTAGCCAGGCGGCGAAATCAGCCAGCAGGAAAGGGGGCAGGTAGGCGTGACGGATACGGTGGGTATGCAACCAATCCAGCAGGGCCGGTGCATCCAGACGCAGAGCCTGAGGGATCACGTGGAGAGTGCCCCCTGCCAGCAAGGCGGAGAAAATCTCGTAGACGGAGACGTCGAAACTGATACTGGTCCACCAGCTGCAGGGGTCGCCGGCAACGATAGGCTGGCGTCGCTGGCAATCGGTCAGCAGATTCACAACACCGCGATGGGCCAGCCCGGCACCCTTGGGTTGACCGGTGGAGCCGGAGGTGAAGATGATGTAGGCCAGATTGTCGGCGGCGCCCAGGGTGGGCGGATTGGTGTCTGGCTGCTGGTTGATCAAGGGCCAGTCGGCGTCCAGATCGAGGATGGTTCCGGGGAAGCTGGGCAGGCCGTCATGCACGGCAGCGTGGGTGATCAGCACTGGAGCCTGGGTGTCGTTCAACATGAAAGCCTTGCGATCCTGCGGGTAGTGAGGATCAATCGGCACATACGCGGCGCCAGTTTTCAGGATGCCCAGGACGCCGATGATGGTCTGGAGCGAGGGCTCACAACACAACCCGACCGCTGACCCCGGACCAACGCCCTGCTGCATCAGGTAATAGGCGAGTTGGTTGGCGCGGCGGTTGAGCTGCCGGTAGGTCAGTGCTTGTCCCTCGCATGCCAGGGCAACCACGTCCGGCCACTGCTCCACCTGTGCCTCAAAGAGTTGATGCAGGCATAGCTCGGGGTATGGGGCCGCCGTCGCATTCCAGTCGACGAGCAGTTGCCGGCGTTCATGCTCCGTCAGAATCGCGAGCCGCGAGACCGGCCGGTCCGGAGCCGCCGTCACGCTGTCGAGGAGCGTACGATAGCACAGGGCCAGGCGCGTGATCGTAGGCGCATCAAATAAATCCGTGTTGTACTCCACCGTCACCGCAAGCCCGCCCGCCACCTCGGCTGCTGAAACCGTGAGATCAAAGGGGGCGGTCCGGTGTGGTATTGGGACGGGTCTCATAGGCAGCCCGCCGAGGTCGGCGCGGTGGCCTGTCTGCCCCAGCGCAAAGGCCCCCGCGTCCTCTTTCGGCACCAGATGCGTGGTCTTTTGCCAGGCAAACATGACCTGGAAGAGCGGCGAACGGCTCAAGTCGCGGGACGGCCGAAGGCGGCTGACCAGTAAGGGGAACGGGTACCAGTCGTGCTCAGCGCTCTCCTCGATCGCTTGTTGGGTTCGCAGCAGCACATCGCTGAAGCGCGGGTCTTCCGCGAAGCGAGCGCGTATCACCACTGGATTGACAAAGTAGCCGATGACTCGGGCGGTGGCCGCACTCCTGCTAGCCTTTGGGAAGCCTATGAGGATGTCATTCTGACCGGTGTACCTGTGCAACAGGGTTTGCAGCGCGGCGAGCAGGACCGTATACAGGGCCACCTGGCGTTCTGCTGCCAGTGCTTTGAGTTGATCCGTGAGCTCGGGTCCGAGAAGGAAGGAGTGCAGCGCACCGTGTTCGCTCTGCACGGGTGGACGGGGGCGGTCTGTGGGTAGGCTAAGCGGCGAGAGGTCTCCTTGCAGGACTTCGCGCCAGTAGCCCCAACTCGCTTCCCCGCGGGGTCCGGCCAACGTCTCCCTTTCGCGGTACACATGGTCAGCATAGCATGCCCGCAACGGCTTCAGCAGTGCCGGAACACCTGTGGTCTCTTCCTGATAGAGAGCAGCCGCCTCTGACATGAGCACCGCGATAGACCAGAGGTCGCCGACAATGTGATGGAGCGTCAGTAGAACCAGGTGATCGGGAACGCCCGCGGTTTCCGGATTTTCCTTCGGGATGGGCGCGCCGCGGAACACGTGGACGCGCCAGGCAGGGTCTTGCTCCAGGTCAAAGGGACGATAAATCGCCGACGCGAGCTGCTCGTCCAGATGCGCCGGGCTCCATGCTGACGCATCTTCAGAGTCAAAGGCGACGTCTGCATTGGCGTGGACGCGTTGTACTGGTTCGCCGGCTGGCGCAGCGAATGTCGTACGCAGCAGCGGGTGCCGCTGGGCCAGCCTTTGGAAGGTTCGCTTTAGGCCATCCAGATCGGTGTCCCCGGGAATGGCGGCGGCGCCGGCCAGGTTGTAGGCGACTGCCCCCGAAGCCATTTTGTACAAAAACCACAGCGCTCTTTGGCCGTGAGATAGCGGATCTACCTGAAGATACGCGGCGGGCGCCGTCCCATTCGAGCTTATCAAATCCATTATGGCCAACCACCTCTGTCCAGGAGATCCGTCGCCGCGCCGGTACCGCGCAGAACCGGTTCAGGGCTCTGCTCGCCCCGCAGAGCCCGCCTATCTCCGCCGCTTACGATGGCTATACTGGTGCATCATCGCGCAGGCAGCCGACGACTGCTGGCACCGCGCGCTTGGATGACACGTTGCGTGACAGCAAGGTCGCCGTTGGCAAAGAATTAGCGCCTTATTCGGAGGAGACCATCAAGCGGGCCATTACTGAGGGCAGCGACTTGGCCGGAAAACCGTTGGAGACCATCCTGCCTCGCCGACGCATGAGCTCCGAGGATCTGGATGACCCAATCGCGTACCTGAAAACCCTGCCGTAACCCCCACGCGGGCGTGACCCACAGCGGCGCTACGTTTAGACGCCTGAGTCAGTTCAGGGCGTGCGAACAGCTCTCGCCGACCACACGCCCCACCACTGGCAGTCAGGCCTCCAGTGCTTTAAGCACGCGCTGCAACCGCTCGCGGGCTTCCGACGCTACCGGTTCGACGCCGGCCTTATCGGCAAGGCCTAACATGGCGATTGGGTCGGCAATCGACACGATGCTTGCGCCCTCATCCTCGTAGATTGCTACGTTGCAGGGAAGCAGCAGGCCGATATCGAGGTCGGCGCTGAGTGCCCGGTGGGCCAGTGGCGGATTGCAAGCACCCAGGATCACGTACTTGCGAAAGTCGATATCCAGTTTTTTCTTCAGCGTGGCCTTCACGTCGATCTCGGTCAGCACACCGA
Source organism: Anaerolineae bacterium (assembly GCA_038214535.1). Classification (GTDB taxonomy): domain Bacteria; phylum Chloroflexota; class Anaerolineae; order CG2-30-64-16; family CG2-30-64-16; genus JBBQRS01. Next base: position 26,248 of record JBBQRS010000054.1, on the reverse strand, counting down.
ACCCTTGTTCCTTGAGCGCCGCGATGACCTTGTCGACTGCCTGCTCATACGACAGGTCTAGCCGGGCACGAAACGCATAGTTTGCAGTTGTCTCGGTCATGTGTCTCTCTCCTCAAGGTCAAGTTGCGGGACAGACAGTCTGCCTACGTCTTGAGCAATTGCTGCGTCCGGTTAGCGCGAACGCAGCAATTGTCCGGGTTATTGCTCTGGATGCAGTCTCGTTACTCCTTCAAATCTTGCTGCATCCGCTGGTACTCGTCCTGGCTGATCTTACCACGAGCATAGCGCTCACGCAAGATCTCCAAAGCGTTACTTGCTGCCATTCCTACCTGCTGGGATCCTCGGCTGTGTCCACTGCCCCAATTGCGGTCGCCAGCCCGCTGCTTAGGCTACCACGCCAAGTAGCAACAGGAAGAAGAAGATCATCATGTTTCAAAGCCTTCTTGTCGAAAAAGGAACCACTTCGACCGTACTGCCTGCAAGTATACCATCACCGGACTCTCCTGAGAAAACGCCCTTTTGCCTGGTCTTGGCCGGGCATTCCTACCTAATCATCGGTAGCTAAACGTAAACGGACGGCTCAACGCCGTAGTTGAAGCCGCCATGCGGGACCTCATTCTGCTGTTGTGGCGCCCGGCTGGGTTTACCCCCAGGGTCCACCGCGCGACGGCACGAACTACTTCCGACCGCGGTATAGTGCGAGCGTACCGAGGATCGTCATCTGTTGCGCCGTCTACGCTACGGCGCTGAAGCCGGCCTGCGATGTTGTCGGCCGTCAGTTCCAGGCGCCGGAAGACCAGGGAGATCAGCCAGGCCAGGGCGTTTTGCGGCGGCCCAAAGTCGAGGACGTGCAGCTCACCGCCGGGCCGCAAAACCCGCCACGCCTCGCGCAGCGCACGCCCCTTGTCCTCGGTGGTCAGGTGGTGCAGCATCAGGCTGGAGAGGACGCGGTCGAAGGCAGCGTCGTCATACGGCAGCACCGTCGCCAGTCCCTGGTCAAACCGAATCGCTACGCCGGCAACGGCCGCTTTCTCCCGCGCCAGCGCCAGAATCTCGGGATCACCGTCGAGGCCCATGACGTCCGCGTCTGGATATGCCTGTTTGATCATGATCGTGATCGTGAGCGTGCCCGTGCCCGCGCCCAGGTCGAGCACGCGCTGACCGGAGATGATCTGCGTCTGGGCGATGAGTCGTTGCTTGAGCGCGATCTCGGGCATCATCCGGCGCAGCACGGGGTCGTAGACCCGCGTCAGCCAGGCGAATCGCAGGGCGGGAATGTATTTCGTGCCGTTAGCCATTGGCCCACCAACTCCACAACGCGCTTCGGCCGGGCGCTCTCACTCCAACGCCCGACGGATCGCCGTTTCCAGATCCTGACGAGACACCTGGCCGACCATTTGCCAGGCCTCCTTGCCGCGGCGGTCGAGGATCACGTAGGCGGGGTGACCGCGCAGCCCATACTGCCGAAACAACTTCTCACCTTCTTGCTGCGCATTGAGGCGCTGGAAGACGATGCGATCGCCGTAGTCTTGCGCAAGCCCATCCACGATGGGCGACATCTGTTGTCACTGCGGTCAGGCATCCGTATAGAAGAAGACAAACGTCGGCCGGCCCGTGGGCGCAGGTGTACTGGATGGGGCAGAAGAAACACAGCCCGCCAGGAAGGCGGTCAGGCCGAGCAACATCAACAGAAGCGTCAGTCCGACGAGACGGGTGGGACGAAGCATAGGCCGAATCTCCGCTAAACGAATCTGAGCCGCGGGCGCCAATCGCCCGCGGCCAAATGCTACTTTCCGCTCAACGCCTGCTCGATGATCTGTTGGAAGTCCTTAAGCGGTAGAGCGCCGACCACCGTGCGGCCGTCGATGAAGAAGGTGGGCGTGCCGCGCACGCCGACCTGCTGGCCGTCTTGCGTATCGCCTTTCACGCGATCCGGCGTCTGATCGTTCTTCAGGCACGGCTCAAACCGGGTCATGTCCAGCTTCAGCTCTTGTGCCATCGCCAGGAGCTTATCCTTGGTGAACACCCCCTGGTTCTCGCCGGCCTGACGGCTGAACAGCAAGTCATGATACGCCCAGAACTTGTCCTGGTCAGCGGCGCACTCCGAGGCTTGTGCCGCCCAGACCGATTCCTGCCCCAGGGAGGCGGCGTGCAGGTAGACGAACTTCACCTTGCCCGTGTCCACGTATTGTTTGAATAGTGCCGGCTTCACGAGCCGGTAAAACTGCCCACAGTACGGTCACTGGAAGTCGCTGAACTCGACGACTGTCACCGGTGCGTCTTGATTGCCGATCTGGTTGGCCGGTCGCGCTGCAAACGCGGTCTTCACGACCACCGGTGTGCTCGTCACGCGGCTTTCGGCCGGCGAGCCACCGGCCTGCAGCGTGGCGATGGCGTCCAGCGTGCCCTCGCGCGCCGCGTTGCGAATAGCCGCCGCATCAAGGGGCACCTGTACGGGCGCTGGCGACGGCCATCCGATGAGCCGTGTGTAGGCAACTATGGCGACGATGCCGAGCAGCACGCCCAGAAGTAACCACGCTACGGCGGTCCAACGGGGTGCAGACCCTGGCTTGGCTGGGGGAGTGGGTGGCGCGCGGTGTTCGATTCTGCCGCGACGGCTTCTGTGTCGTTCATGCGATGTCCCTTCTTTGAGGCTGGTCGGCTTCTGTCGTGAACGATCCAGCGCGGGGCAGCGCCCTGTCCACGAGGGGCAATAGCCAGAAGATCAGGCCGAAGGCGGCCAACAGGCCGGTGATCAGACGCGCCAGGGAATTGAAGGAACCCCAGGCGTCTCCGGCGTAGAACGTCGGTGGCAGCACGCTGCCCGTCAGGATTGCCAGCCAGGCATTGCTCTGCCGAAAGCCGGCTGTTACGCCCCACAGATCGCTGACCATGTGCGTTCCGCCGTCCAGGGCCATCGGCAGCATCAGCAAGAGAGCTACTTGCCAGGGCAGTCCCCGGCCGGCGGGGCGCAGCAACCCACGCACCCGGCCGCGCAGCAAGCCGTAGAGCAGCGCGAACAGGAACCACCCGCCGTAAAAGCTCACCATGCGGTCGCTCCAGGCGAGCTTCCAGCCCAACTCCGGTGTGCCGAGGAAATGGCGCAGCGCGAAGAAATCGGCGCCGGAGCCGCTCGCTGCCTGGATCTCGGCCAGCGTGGGCGTGAAGCTCGGGCCGAACAGGAACCAGGAGCGCTGCGGCAGTTGGTGGCAGAACAGGCTGTAGACGAAATAGATCCACCAGGCCGGTTGGTACCAACCCACACGCATCAAGACCGGCGCCAGCCACGGCAGGATCGTCCAGATGCCCAGAACCAGGCCGAGGAAGAGCAACCAGTGCCGTAGCAAGCCCTGGACGAAGCGATCCACCCCCGCGACCAAGCGGGAAGTTGGAGCTGTTGGGGAAATGGTTGTCATCGTGTCACTCCTGTGTGCGTTCCGGCCAAGACTCGCTGATTTGGTCGGTCCGCTCTCTGCTACGTCCTGGCCGGAACAACTTGCGTCGGGACACGCTTGAGCCTCAGCGCCAAGACGACCGCCACCAGGTAGCCGGCGTAGGCTAGAACTGCGGTCAGCGAGGGCGCGGGATCGTACCCGAGGAGCGTCTTCAGCAACTGCCCGATGACGGAATCCGCGGGCAAGACGGCGCTGAGGTTCCAGACCGGATCAACCAGGCCCGGCAGCACAGCCGCCTCGACCAGCTCATGCACGCCGAGCGTAACCATCCCGGCGGCGAAGACCAACAAAAGGACGCCACTGACGCCGAAGAAGCGCTTGAGGTCGAGACGCACGACTCCCGCGGAGAGCAACACGCCCAACGCCACGGCTGCCGTCAGGCCGAGGGCGGTCCCGATCAACACCGAGGTCGTTCCGGCGTTGAACGCGGCGGCGACCAACAGCAGGGCGAGTTCGATCCCTTCGCGCACGACCGCGAGGAAGGCGATAGCGAACAGGGCCAGGCGGCCAGCGTCAGGCCCATCGACGGCATGCGGAGAAGTATTTACCGCCTGAGCCACCCCCGTGGACAAGGCGACCCGCACCCGGGACCCCTCGCGCTGCATCCAGAAGATCATCCAGGTCAACATGGCGGCGGCGAGCAACAGCGTGACGCCCTCGAAGATCGGTTCCGCCCGCCCGCCAAGCTCCGCATCTGCAAACCTGAGTCCGACCGCCAGGACTAAACTGACGACCACTGCTACGCCGGTTCCCAGCCAGACATAGCGCGCCAGGTAGCCACGGCCCAGACGACGGAGCGTCACCAGGAGGATACTGACGATGAGCACCCCCTCCAGGCCCTCCCGCAGGCTCAATAAGAAAGCAGCCATGATGTGATTCCCTATCCTCCAACGCGGAGGCCGCGGAGGCCGGCGAGACCTCCGCGGTCCGATTCGCTTATTCGGTGACCTTGACCAGCGTCACCAGGCCGCCCGGCTCCTCGTTGTCGTTGGTGACGTGGTGCAGCACGTGGCAGTGGAACATCCAGGTGCCCACGTTGTCGGCCACGAACTCAATGTCCACCAGCTCGCCGGGATTGACGGGGATCGTGTTGCGCACGATCTGCTGGCTGGCAGGCAGCGGCACGCCATCGTAGGCTACGACCTTGAAATTCATGCCGTGCAGGTGCATAGGGTGTGTGAGTTGACCGACGTTTGCCAGTCGTACGCGCACGCGTTGGCCCTTTTTGACCTCGATCGGCTGAGTGTTCGGATAGCTCTTGCCGTTGATGGTGAAGTAGTTCGGCTCGGCGCCGGCCATCGGCATAGTGGCGTAGGTCTGCCCGTCCGATCCGACGCGCCACTCAGAGAGCATCCAGGTCACATCCACGACGGGTTTGTTGGCCGACGGCGTCTTCGGGTCCACGATAAACGGGGCATACAGGCCGAGCCCGAGCTGCTTGTCGCTATTCACGTGGGAGTGGTACATGAAGCTGCCGACCGGCGGCGCGGTGAACTCATAGGTGAAGCTTGCGCCGGGTTGGATCGGTGTGACGCCGTCCATGGCGTTGGGCACGGGGATGCCGTGCCAGTGAATGCTCGTGGCTTCGGGCAGCTCGTTCTTCAGGATGATGCGTACCTTGTCACCTTCGGTGACGCGGATCATGGGGCCGGGAACGCTGCCGTTGTACGCCCACGCAGTGACCTTGACGTTGTCCAGGATGTTCCAGCGCACGGGACTGGCGGTCAACTCGAAGACCTTGACGCCGTTTTCCACCTTGAACGAAAGCGGCTGGCCGCCGGTCTTCGCCGCGGTGTCCGGCACGCCGGTTGGGGGGATGGGTTCCATGTGAGCGCCACTCATCCCGCCCATGCTTCCGGCGCCGCCCATGTCACCCGTCCCTGCGCCGCCTATCATCTGCATCATCTGGCCCATCATGCCCATCATCTGCGGCATCATCTGGCCCTGCGTATCAGAGGGCATGCCCTTCATCATTTCAAGCATCTGGGACATCATGCTCATCATCTGGGGCATCATCTGCGCCTGGGCGCCCTGGGACATGCCGCCCATTTGCCCCATCATGCCCTGCGTCATGCTCATCATGTTCGCCATCATCTGTTGGTGCTCGGCTGGGGGCATGTTCTTCATCATGCCCATCATGCCCTGCATATTAGCCATCATGCCCATCATGTCGCCCGACATGGGCATTGTACCGGACATCGGCATCGTGCTGGTGATGGCGCTGCCCGCGCCCATCATGCCCGCGCCCTGGCCGCCCAGCGGCATCGTGCCGGTGACAGCATTACCTGCGCCCATCCCCATACTGGTCGTGCCCTGACCCATCGGCATCGTGCCGGTCACAGGGGCGGTTGCGGCCAGCCCAATGTCGCCGCGGGTCGCGGCGCCAGACATCGGCATACCTCCCGCATTAGCGCCGGCCTGGCCAAGATCCCACGTAAAGGTGCGTTCTGGCACACTGGCCAGGTTGCGGATAATGAGGTTGAAGCCCGTGACGCCGGCCAGAAGCAGCTTACCATCGGCAGTCTTGGTCGGGAAACTCAACGTGCCCTCGACGTGGTGCCCGCCGCCGGCCGAAGCCTGCCACCCCTTTGCCGCGACTTCGTTCGCACCGATCTTCAGCGCGGCCAGCTTCGCCAGGTCTACGCCCAACTCCACCGAGTGCGTGTTCATGGAGACCTTGAAATCCAGGGTGTTGACTTTGAGGTCGCTCAGGTTCAACGGCGTGATCTCGACCGTCACTGCGCCGGCTTCCGCGCTCTGGGTCAGATTGCCCGCCGGGACCGATGCGGCCGGCTTGGCCGGGGTTGCGACAGGGACCTGGGACAGGGCGGTGACTGGTTTCTCGGCGGCAACGGGAGGGGCCTGGGTCGCCGCGACGGTTGCCGCGGCGGGAACCTGGGCCGGAGCAACCGGCTGGGCAGCGCCCGGTTGCACACCGGTACAAGCAGTCAGGATCACAGCCAGGAGGGTCAGGCTGATGAATATAACCAGCGAACGAGCCGCGCGTCGGCTCAGTTGGATGTGTTGGCAGGTCATGGAGTTTCTCCTCACTCGGGAATCGTTCGGAATTCACCAGGGAAGTACGACTTCTCAGCTAACATACGTCCGAAGCTTAGCGTTCGTGGTAAGCGTTAAGTGCCGCATCCGCGAGTAGGCCATTTTGTCTACTGTGGTTCTATAAACTTCGGTGGGTACAGCCGCATTGGTTGTACCCACCGAAGGCGTAGCAGTCTGCATGATATCGCCAGCGCCATGCGCCGGCAGGCGAGCAGTATCTATGAAGTTGTGCTTGTGTTCGGCGCAAAAATCCGGCCGGGCCGCCAGGGCGTGCCCAGCGCAGGCAGCACCCAACGGTCAAGCCCCCACCAGCCCGCCACTTTCCAGGCCAGCACCAACAGGATCGCGAGCGGGAATAGCACAGGGTTGATGCTGGCTGTCCCGGCCATCATGAAGTTCCAGTTCATGAAACCGCCGAAAAAGGCGGCGATGCCGGTGAAGAGGCCCAGGATCAGCGCGATCCCGATCAGGATCTCACCGGCGGTTACCAGCTTAGCGAACCAGGTGTACGAGCCGCTGTCGAGCAGAAATTGGATGGCCGTGCGATACCAGTCGAACGCGATGAGCGGACGCGCCGGCGCGTCTGGCACGGCCGCCGCTTTCTCCCAGAAACCCTTCAACGCCACGCCGGTTTGCACCCAGGCCGGGTTGCTGAGCTTGCCCAGGCCGGATGTGAGCCAGAAATAGCCCACATATAGACGAACGATCAGCCAGAGCCAAGCCCAGGCAGTCGTGCTGAATAGTCTCTGGACGAACGGCGGATCGTCGAATGCCACCGTATTTCGGCGTTTATCTGCAACTGCAGCGCTTGTCATCTTGATTCCCCCTGATGATTGTGATAGCGCCTGAATCGCGTGCCGGCCACTTCTACCGCAATTCAGCGCCTGCGTTTTCGTCACTTCAATCTGGGAAGATTATCGCACCAGACCGAGCTTGCTGCAACGGGTATTCGGCCTGTCTTTGTACCCGCCATTCGGCGGGGGCGTGAATTCGGTCATGGCAGGATGACCACCGGCATGCCGATGTAGGCGACATCGAAGAGCGCCTTGGCGTTGGCGTCATCGAGCATGATGCAGCCGTAGGTGATAGGTGTGCCCACCGCTCCCGCCCACGTCTGTCTTCCGGTCTTGGGATCGTACGGCAAGCCGTGAATCCCGTTCTCGGTGCTGCCGGCGTAGTAAAGCCCCATCCAATACGGCATCCAGAAATCCCAGCGCGAGGCGTAGGCCGGGTTGATCTTGGACTGAATCTTGTAGGCGCCGGGAACGGTCGGCGAGGCTTTCCGACCGGTAGAGCAACGCCAATTGCCGGTGAGTTCGCCGGCCTGGTATAGCCAGCAGTGCTGGCCGGAGATGCTGGCGATGAAACGCGTGTCCGTGACCGCGCCGATCAACGCCGTCACATCCTGGGCGCCGGGGATGCGCAAACCCATGCCGGTGTAGATCCGATCCGGGTCAGCCAGGCCATTCGCGTCAACGATAGCTGCCACGCTGACCCCAAGCTCTCGTGCGATCTGTGAGAGGGTCTGACCCGGTTTGACGGTGTATACGGTCAGGCGGGAAGGCCCCGCGGATGTTGACACTGGTTTCACAGCAGCCACGGCGGGTCCGGGAGGCGCCGCCATGGCGCGCGGGATGATCAAGACCTGTCCTACTAGGATCAGGTCGGGATCGGTCAGTCCATTGGCATCAGCGAGCGACTGGGCAGCGACGCCGTTTGCCGCCGCGATCGACGCCACGGTATCGCCCGGCTGGACCACGTAGGTCGGGCCGTCAGCGGCCTGAACGGCGACCGGGGATGAAACCAACGCGAACATCACAATGGCGATGAGAACTTGCACAGATCGCATCGGTTGCCTCCTGAAGGCTGCAAGATTTGTCAGGACGGAGAGGGACATGCTCATCAGAACCCGCATGAGTTCCACGTCCTACTTGCGCTCCGCGGCGCGGCCGTACTCTGGCCGCGTCAGTAGGTATGAGCTGAGCTTCTGGAGTTGCGACTGCCAGTCGGCCTGCCAGGCAAAAAGCCGATCGAGCAAGCGCAGCGTTTCCGGTGTGCGGTTGAGCTGATAGAAGGTGAGATTGCAGACCGACAGGCGACTCACCAGGTCCAGACGCATCAAATCGTCGAGCGCCTGCGTGACCGCTGCCGGTTCAGCGCTGACCCGGTAGATCAAGTCGCTGAGCTCGACCGCTGACAGCTTGAATCGGTACAGGTAAGCCAGCACATCGCGCTTGACCGGCGAGTTGAGCGCATTAGCCGCCAACGCAGCTACGGCCGGCTCCAGTCCGTCGAACATGTCGAAGGTAACGGTGGATCGCGCGGTGAGCTGGCGGACGCTGTCGCCCAGGGCTTCAGGCGAGGCCGGCCCTGAGAAGTTGAGAACCACGGTGCGGCCGCCTTGCCGTATGAAGTAGGCACTGACGCCGGAAGGCAGGGTCAGTCCCTGGAGCGTATTAGGGCCGCTATCGTGCAGGGCCGCCACCATGCCTTTGGCCACCAGCTCTTCCAGGCAGCAAGCGCCTTGCGACTGCGTGAGCCGGCCGGCTTCGTCATAGATTGCAGTACCGAGGAGCCGAGCCTTAGGTTTCACGCGACTGAGCACAACGATGGCGGTCGTCATCGGGAGGGCGTACCAGAAATGGCCGGCAAACGCGGCCAGACCGCCCTGCCAGTTGCCGTGCATCGTCAGGAACATCCGCAGGGCATCCACACTCCACCCGGCCAAAGCCAGGAAAGCGATCACCAGCCAGGTGTCGGACCGGAGGAGCTTCTCTCGGATTTTGATCCCCATCACATTCTTCTCGCGGTTCGGCAGCCAGCTAACAATTATCGATTGAGACCAAGCTTTCAACCACATAGCCTCCGATGTTTCGCGGCGTGAGGGTGGCCGGCGTCGGGCGGGTGGGCGTCAAGGTGGTCGGTACAGCAGCGCCGATGAACACCAGCATGATCGGCAACCAGCGTTCACCGAATTGCCGCCACGCCGGGCTGGCGCGGGGGCAGAGGCCTTGGTCTGGCACGGTGCTTCCACGTGGTTATCTTGAATCATCACGCCGCACTTCTTGCACTCGCCAGGATCGGCTTTGTACTTTGCGGCCTTAGTGGCAGGCCGCGCCCCCTTTGCCCAGGGGTCTGCATAGCATCGATCTCGGCGGTCTCTGCGCCTGTCCGAGTTACGGTGTCCGCGGCGTGGTCGTGCTGCCCGCGCCCCATCAGCCTCATCATCAACACGTGGCTCAATGGATAGAGCAGGATCAGGCCGTAAGACATTACTCGCGGTACCGGGATCTTCAGCACGAAGATCGCACCCATGGCCGCCAGCGGAATCAGGCAGCAGAGGGTCAGCAGCAACATGTGCCGGTCGCCGTGTGCCGTGTTGCGTTCCACGTGCGCCCTCCATTAGTTCATCCGTTGCGCATTCGTTGACGACCACGTCTGATCCTCTCCGGCGTCTCGTCATCCGGCAACTACCGTGCGCGCAGGCCGCTGGCGCCACAGCAGGTATATCAGGGCCGGTACGCCTACGGCCAGCCCCGCCAAGCTGATCAACTGGGCCTGGTTGAAGCCCAGGGCCACGATCTTGTAGGCGCTCCAGAAGGTGATTACGAAGCGCCCGAAGGAGTAGAGCACGAGATAGATCAGGAAAAGCGCGCCACCCGGCAGCGAGCGTTTGCGCAATCGCCACACGACGGCGAAGATGGTCAGGTTCATGAGGATCTCGTAGATGGGCGTTGGGGCGTAGTAGACGCCCAGCTGCGGCACCATCGCGCCGGGGTTGGTGTAGGCCAACCCAAACGGCCCGGTCGTGGGCTTGCCGACCGCGTCGCCTGTGATGATACATGCGACTCGGCCGATGGCTTGCGCCAGCACCACGCCGGGGACCGCGGTATCCAGGAGCACGGCCAGGGACAGCCCCCGCCGCCAGGCAAACAGCGCCAGGGCCGCCAGCCCGCCGATGATCCCGCCCCAGATCGCCAGGCCACCCTCCCAGACGTAGAGCGCCCGCAAGGGGGTGAAGGCATACTCATCCGGCCAATGATCGATGACGTGGAATAGCCGCGCGCCGATCAGCCCGCCGACGATCACCCAGGGGATCGCATCGGCAAACTGGAAATCACTCAGGCGTTTGCGCTTGGCCTCGCGCAGCGCCACACTTACCCCGACGGCAATCGCCATCATGACAATCAGGCCATACCAGCGTAGTGCGAAGTGACCCAGGTGAAGCAGAATGGGATCCATGTTAATCGTGATCATGCGTCGAAAGCCTCCGTGGCGTAGGAAGATCACGGGATGGGCCAGTTCCGTCGTCTGGCGCCAGCATGTGCATCAGCCGTCGAGCCAGCAGCACGAGAGCCAATAGCCCAACTAGAGTCACGAGCCAAACAGGCGCGGCGAAGTAGAGCACCGCGGCGAGCGCAGCCAGCGGCACCAGGCAGCAGATGGCGAGCAGCAGAACGAGCATTTTGGAAACAGTCTGGTCGTGCATCGTGTGCCTTCCCTCAAGCCCTGATGATCCCGGGCTGGCAAAACCCATGGTAGTACAATGCAGGAGTGCTGTGCAGCGCCAGACGGCGGGTCTTGCGCTCGGCCATTCGGCGCGGTTGTGGCAAGTGGCACAGGGAGGCAAGCGATCCGGCACAGGCGCGCCGGGAGAAACGGGGAGCTGCGATGACAACCGGCAGCGCTTCCCTTGCGCTGCACCAGGCAAAAGCGGGAAGTCCAGCGAGGAATTGTCTCCGCTGGCAGCGTCAGGCTAACAGCGGCAGACGCGCGGTAATAGTGGCGCCCTGGCCTGGGCTGGAGGTGATCGTAAGCTGGCCGCCGTAGAGCAGGGCGCGTTCCCGCATGCCCATCAATCCGAAATGGCCCTGGCGGGTGAGATCGGCCGGCTGATCCGGCGGGGTGAAGCCGCGCCCATCGTCGCGAACGACCAACACGAGGTGCTCGGTGTTGAAAGTCACATCCAACCAGACGTTGTGGGCTTCGGCGTGGGCCGCTACGTTGGCGAGCGCCTGTTGCACGATGCGATAGGCCGCCAGCTCGACATCGTGGGCCAGCCGCACTGCCTCGCCGTGCACCGTCAGGTGCAGGCGCAGCCCGTAGCGTTCTTGCATCTGACGCGGCAGCATCTCCAGCGCCGGCACGAAACCGAGGTCTTCCAGATAGATCGGCCGTAGATCGCCGATCAGTCGGCGCAGGTTAGCCATCTCAGCGTCGATTAATCCATTCAGTTCATCCAGCCGCTGCCCGGCACGTTCGGGATCGTGTCCCACCACCTTGCGCGCCATCTGGCCGCGGTGCTTCAGGGCGACCAACCCCTGGATCGTGACGTCGTGCAGTTCGTGGGCCAGGCGGGTGCGCTCTGCCTCCTGACCCTGGGTGATCGCGCTCAGATAGTCGCGCATGCCGCTCTGGTATGACCGAATCCGCTCAGCCATCTGGGCCAGGGTCACGCGCAGGTCGTCAATTTCCTGCACCCCGCCCACTGGCTGCTCAACCGCGTCGAAGTCTCCCCAGGCCACCCGTGCGGCCCGACGATCGAGCTCCTGCAACGGCCGCACGACGCTGAGGACGCCGAAAGAGACCGCCAACAGCGCGACCACGGCCACGAAGAGCAGGAGCAGCGGCAGAACCTCGACTGCGCTCATGCCCAGCGCGGTGATCGTGCGGACATCTTCGACGGTCGCCAGGGTCCAGCCCGGGGGTTCGACGTGCGCATACGACACGAGCAGTTCCCGCCCATTCCGATCGCGCAGATAGGTCGATCCGGTGCTGTCCGGCGGCAAGCTGCCCAGCACCGCTGGATCCACGGCCAGGCCGGCGGGGTCATGGTGGTGGACCCGGCGTCCGGTCTGGTCCAGCACGTACATGGCGCCCTGCATCTCGCCTTCCAACAGTAAGTTGCTTTCGACCAGGCTCAAGGCCTCCACCGGCAGCGCGCCGACCAGGACTTTCCCGCCGGACCCCGGCACGGCGACCAACAGGCGCGCAGCAACATCGCCTGGGAGATCGGTTTCATACTGCGGTTGGCCGACGGTGGCGGCGCGCGCGGCCAGGAGGCGCGCTGTGTCGCTCTTTGCCCAGGTGGACGCGGCCGGCGAAGTCGCGACGAGCGCGCCCTGGCCATCCAACCAGGCCAGGCCACCGGTGAAGCTGCCAACGGCATCAGGAGGCTGATCTGACAAAGTCGTAGGGGGCGTAGTGACAACAGGCGACGTCGCGGCCAGGCGGGTGAGCAGGGCGACCTGTTGGGCAATCTCGCGGCCCAAACGGTTTGCCTCGGCGACGGTGACGCCCCGGTCGCGATCTTCCACCAGGCGGGTCATAGCCTGGCGATGGCGCGCGACGCCGGCGAGTGACAAGACGACCAACACCACTGCCAGCGGCAGGATCGTCCATAGCAGCAGTTGGGCGCGCAGGCCGCGCAGGAGGCGTCGGCCCCCTTTTGTTGGATGAAGGCCGGCCGTCTCACCGGACATCCAACACCAGCCACCCGAACTTGAGCGCCTTCGTGACGGCCTCGGTGCGGGTGGTCACGCCGAGCTTGCCGTAGATGTTCGCCAGGTGACCTTGCACCGTGCGGTCGCTGATGTGCAACTCTGCGGCAATTGCCTTGTTAGTCCACCCTTGCGCCGCGAACCGGAGCACCGCCACTTCCCGTTCGGTCAACGCTTCCACCTGCTCCTGGGCGGCGGCCGGCTTGCCCGTTGTTACCTGGGCGACGACTTTGGCCGCGATGTCGGGCGCCAGCACCTTACCACCAGTAGCCACCAGCTTGACTGCGCGCACCAACTCGTCAGGATCGGTGTTCTTCAACACATAGCCGTCGGCGCCGGCGCGTAGCAGAGCAAACACATAGGGATCGTCATCGTAGGCCGTCAGGATCAGGACGCGTACGTCCGGGTGGGTGGCCTTGATCTGGCGCGTCGCCTCGATGCCGTTGATGCCAGGCATCTGAACGTCGAGCACCGCCACCTCGGGTCGATGCTCGCCGGTCAGCCGCACGGCTTCGCGGCCGTCAGCGGCTTCGGCGACCACGGTGATTTCGCCGTCCTCTTCCAGGAATTCGCGAATCCCCTTACGCACGATGGCGTGGTCATCGGCCAGCAAGACCCGCAGTGGTTCAGACACAGAAGGTGTCACTGTAGTGTCGTCCTCATGCCTCCGCCAGCCTAGTGGTTGAGCAAGGGCCGGCCGCTGGCTTCCCAGGCGACCATGCCGCCTGTCAGGTCGTAAACATGCGTGTAGCCCAACTCGACCAAGCGCCGCGCGGCGATGTCGCTCATCCGGCCGCTGCGACAGTATAGCACGAGCTTGGCGTCTTTGCCAGGCAGTTGGGTCAAATGAGCATCAACCTTGTCATACGGGATCTGGATATCCGTTTTCGCGATCTCCCCTTCATAGGGCACGTGCATGTTGACCAGGGTGAAATCCTTCGACCCCGCCAGCATTTTGTCCAGTTGCTCCGCGGTAAGCCGGGTGATCGCTGCGCCGGTGGCCACGGTGGGCAGGGGCGCAGACTGCGGCGGCGGAGTTGTGGCGCAGGCGCTCACGATCACGCCCGCGGCGAGCCATACAAAGACAAAGATCGGCATCTTCATGCGATACGCTCCGATCACGCGAACGTAGCTGTGATGATAAACCGGATCATCGCAGCCATGTCTATTTCAAACGCCAAGCTTCTGCCGCAGCGCATCAAACTCTTGCGGCGTAATCTCGCCGGCCGCCAAGCGGCGGCGCAAGGTTTCCAGCGCCGAACCGGGCTGTGCGCCGCGCTCAGCACCGCTTTGGCTCGGACGCGTCAGCGTCACCACCAGCCAAACCATCAGGCCGATGATCAGCCCCCAGAACAGGAGCATGCCCAAACCACCCAGGAGGCCCATCCCCCAACCCCAACCACCCATCATAGATCTACCCTCACTTTCCGTAGGCAGGCGAAGCACGCAGGGCTCTGCCGCGTACGCCTTCGCAACCTAATCTTCATTATCGCGCAGCCGGGACGGCGCGCCAAGAGCTTTTCAGCGCAGATCGCGCTAGGCCATTCGGCGCGGTCACCGCACGTGTTCCGCGCGCAGCGTGATCATCGCGCCAAATGGCGCATTCACATCGCGCCGGACGGCGCTTACCAGCCCGACGCCCGGTTGGTATACTCTCGATGAATGTTCCTGCCAGTATCCTTCCCACGACGGAGAGAAACTCACCATGAAGAGACTACTGCCCGTTTTGGCCGTTGTTGCCGCGCTGCTGTTGCTGGCGGCGCCGGCCTTCGCCGCCGATGGGATGACCTGCGATCACAACGGCGCCACGATCCAATCACTGCACGACTGCGTCATGCACGCCTTCGACATGGGGCACATCACCAACAAGGGTGTGGCCAACAGTCTGATGGCCAAGCTGGATGCGGCCCAGGCCTCCCTGGATCGGGGCAACACGTCTGCGGCCGTCAATCAGCTTCACGCCTTCATCAATGAGGTCAATGCTCAAGCGGGTAAGAAGATCGACGCCGAGCACGCGGGCCATCTCAAGATGCACGCCGAGAACGTGATCGCGGCCCTGGGCGGCTGATCTGCCACGGCCCAGTTCAAACGATCATTACGCAGTGCGGGAGGCGCGCCTCCCGCACTGCGCCAGGAGCAATACTTTGACAAAACGACTCATTTTCCTACTTCCGATCCTTATGATCGGCGGTCTGCTGCTGGCCGCCTGTGGCGGCGGGCAAGCGAATCCCAAAGTCAAGCTGGCCCCGGTCTCGGCGCTGCCTATGCAGATGCAGCAGGCTCCTGCGGCCGTCCGCACAGCCTACCAGTTCGCTGTAACCAACCCGGACGCCCTGAAAAACGTGCCGTGCTACTGCGGCTGCGGCGCGATCGGGCATAAGAGCAACCTGGCCTGCTACATCAAGGAGTTCGGCGCGGACGGTAAGCCGGTCTTCGATGATCATGCCATGGGCTGCAGCATCTGTGTGGACATCGTCACCGATGTGATGCAGATGACCGGCGAGGGCAAGTCGCCAATCGCCATCCGCCAACAGATCGTAGATACGTACAGCAAGTACGGACCGGCCAACCAGTGAGCAAATGGCAAATGGCAGATAGCAGATGGCGCTGAGCATGAGCCGAACACAGTGGTGGGTGGGTGGAGTTGCTGTGTCGCTCGTACTGTTGGCCTTGCTGGCGCCGCTACCGGCGGCGTTAGCCGTGGGCGCGGCGCCGCAGGAACGGCACGTCACGATCGCGGCCCGCAGCTTTGCGTTCGAGCCAGGCACCGTGCGCGTGAACCGCGGCGATACGGTGATCGTTGACCTGGAATCAACCGATGTGGTGCACGGGATGTATGTTGATGGCTACGGCGTTGCGACCCAGGCCGAGCCTGGCCGGCCGGGGCAGCTCACCTTTGTCGCCGACCACAGTGGGGCCTTCCGCTTCCGCTGTAACGTGGCGTGCGGCAACCTGCACCCGTTCATGATTGGCAAGCTGGTCGTCGGCCCGAACCTGACCTGGTTGCGGGCGATCGCGGCCACGTTGATCACGACGGTCGGCGCCCTGGTTGTCTTCTGGAAACGCTGATGCGTTACGCCCTTTCAGAAATCCCGGTCATCAAGCGCGTCCTCCACTCGCGCTGGCTCCAGTGGAGCCTGACCGCGCTCACACTGCTCTTTTTCGTGCTGGCGATTATCGCGGGGTTGGTCGGTACGCCGGCCGGTAACCGCAACTTCGGCATCGTCTTCGTCTGGATCGTCTGGTGGGCGCTGTTGATCCTCCTGCTGGTGCCGTTCGCGGGCCGGCTGTGGTGCGGCGTCTGCCCCATCCCGGCGCCGGGCGAATGGCTCCAACGCCGCGCCCTGGTCCAGCCGCGGCCGGGCGGCAAGCTCTACACGCTGGGCAAGAAGTGGCCCAAGGCCTTTCGCAACATCTGGCTGCAAAACGCCGGCTTCCTGGGTGTGGCGCTCTTTTCGACAGTCATCCTGACGACGCCCATGGCGACCGCGCTGGTGCTGCTCGGCTTTATGATTGTTGCCGTGGGAACCAGCCTGATTTTCGAGCGGCGCACCTTCTGCCGCTACCTTTGCCCGGTCGGCGGCTTCATCGGGCTGTACAGCCAGGTCGCGCCGATTGAGCTGCGGGTGAAGGACACCGCCGTCTGCGCCAGCCACACCGAGAAGACCTGCTACACCGGCAGCGACGAAGGCTACGGCTGCCCCTGGCTGGTCTTCCCCGGCGGCCTGACGAACAACACCTACTGCGGGCTATGCACTGAGTGCCTGAAGACCTGCACGCGCGACAACATCGCCATCTTCGTGCGCCAGCCGGGCGCCGACCTGCTGAAGACCACCGGCCACAAGCTCGACGAGGCCTACAAGGGCTTGATCATGTTGGCTTGCGCGTTCATCTACTCGACGGTGCTGATCGGGCCGTGGGGCGTGCTGAAGGAGACCGCGCGGTCGGTGGGCACGCCGGGCTGGTTTGCCTACGCCGGCATCTTCCTGGCGCTGAACCTGGCGATCCTGCCCGGTCTGTTCTGGCTGGCGGTGCGCAGCGGCCAGTGGATCGGCCAATCGGTGAAGACGTCCATCGGGAAGCTCTTCTCCGATTATGCGGCCGTGCTCGTGCCGCTGGGGCTGACCGCCTGGGTTGCGTTCTCGCTGTCGTTCGTCCTGATCAACTTCTCCTATGCCTGGTCGGTGCTGTCCGACCCGCTGGGCTGGGGATGGAACCTGTTCGGCACGGTGGGTCTCAAATGGACGCCTTACATTCCGGGGCTCGTGCCTTACCTGCAAGTCCCGGTGATGCTGATCGGCCTGACCGCGGCGATCGCGCTGGCGCTGCGTACGGCCCGCCAACACGGTCAGCCGGCCTGGTCGGCGCTCCCCGTAGCGGCTTTTTGCGCAGCAGCGACCGTCGGGCTGTTGGGTCTGTACCTCGCATGATCACACAGTCGAGAAGGGAGCGTTCTCAGGTCCCTATGAGACGTAAACCTGAAATCTTCGCCCTGGGTGTCGTGCTGTTGGTGCTCGTCGCGTTCCCGGCGGGCATCTTCGGCTATCAGGCGTTTCGGACGGCGTCGGCCAGCGTCAAGGTCGTGGATATCATCGCACGTACGCCCGAACATGGCGGGTTCAGCCCCGACCGGCTGAGCCTCCGTGCCGGCGAGCCGGTGCGGTTGCGGCTCAGCTCGCCCGACGTGGTCCATGGGTTTACCATTCCCGGCCTGGGCGTGAACGTGGATGAGATTTACCCCGGCAAGGTCGTCGAGGTAGACGTGACGCCGGACAAGCCGGGCCGCTACGCCTTCGCGTGCACGCGCTGGTGCGGCGTGGATCATTGGCGTATGCGTGGAGTCATCGAGGTGACAGGCGAGGCCGGCGCGGTCCTGCCGATGGAACAGCCGCCCCTTTTCCAGCAGCTCGGCATCGATATCGACGCCATGCGGCATGCGGCGCTGGTCACGCCCGACGTTAGGCCCTCGAGCGGTGCGGGCGCAGCGTTGCAGGCCAGGCTGCCACAGGATCTGACCGACTCGGACCAACGCCGCACGGTGACACCCGCCGACGCGTTCCAGAACCTGCGGGCCGATCCCGCCAACGCCGCGCTGAGCGATGGTGACGTGTGGGATCTGGTGGCGTGGGCCTGGCTCAAGGACACGCCGCCCGCCGCGCTCGCCCGCGCCGAGGTGCTCTACGCCCGCGACTGCGCGGCCTGTCACGGCCCGGATGGCAAGGGGAAAGGGCCGGCCGGAGTGAATCTGCCCGGCATGGCAAAGATGGATCCCGCCATGCCCAAGGGCCCGGCCGACTTCACCGATCCGGCCCGCATGCTCGCGGCCAATGACGTGCTGCTCCAGGGCAAGCTGCTGCGTGGTGGGATGGGCACGGGCATGCCGGAGTTCGGCTCGCTCTATTCAGATGCAGAGCAGTCGGCAATGATTGCCTATCTACGCGCGTTTCTGTTCAAGCCATAGAGGTCCTAACCTATCTGAGGGAGGTATAGATGTCCAGCAAGGCCAATCAACTACCAAAGGACGGGAAGGTCAAAACCGTCCCGCCACGGCAGCGCATCACCCTACCGCTTTATCTGGCCGGCGGCGCGCTGCTCGTGATCATCATCGGGATCGTGTTGGTATGGAATCCCGGGAGCAGATCATCCGCCGGTAAGGCTTCGCCGCCACAGGTCACCGGCCAACCGAAACTGGTGGTCGATCGCGCACAGATTGATTTTGGCAAGGTGCCCCTCGACAAACCCGTCAAGGCCACCTTTATCTTGAGCAACATCGGCGACCAGCCGTTGGCGCTGCAAGGCATACCGGTCGTCGAAGTCAAGCAGGGCTGCTGACCGCCCAAAGCTGTCGTCGGTTCGACGACCATCCAGCCCGGGCAAAGCACGCAGCTCTCAATGGAATTCATGATGCACAAAGGCATGGAAGGCGTACACGACTTCCGAATTAAGATAAAGACCAACGATCCGGTCGATCCGGAGCAGGAACTGGTCGTGCTATCGGATTGGGGGAAGTGATCAAACGGGACGAAGAACTTGGGTGAAGAACAGATGACGCTCAGAAATACGGATCAACTGACTCACGAGAAGCGGTGGGGTCGGCGCACGGTCGCCTGGCTCGCTTGCCTGCTGCTAGTTGCATTGGCGAGCGGATGTTCTGGGCCAAGGGCTGCGCCCGCGCCCAGCGTAGCTACGCCGACGCCTGGCATGATGGGTGCGGCGGCAGAACCAGGCCACCTGCGCCACGGCGACCCTCTGCCGGACACCGACATCCCTGAGGCCACCGCGGCGCAAGGCGGTCAGCCGTTGGCCTACCGCACGGAGAGCGGCGTCAAGGTCTTCGAGCTAACGACGCGGCTGGTCAAGTGGCGCATCCTGCCCGACGTCCAGGTAACCGCGATGACCTACAACGGCACGGTGCCCGGCCCAGAGATTCGCGTGACCCAGGGTGACCGAGTGAAGGTGTTGCTGAAGAACGAATTGCCCTACCCGACGACCATCCATTGGCACGGCATCTTGGTGCCTAACAATATGGATGGTGTGCCTGACATAACACAGGTCCCAGTGCCACCGGGCGGGACCTTCACTTATGAGTTTGCGGCGGAGCCAGCCGGCACGTACTGGTATCACTCGCACGTCCAGACCGACGCGCAGGTGCTCACCGGGCTCTATGCGCCGTTCATCATCGAACCCAGACAGCCGGCTGAGCCACGGCCTGATGTGGATGTAACGCTGATGCTGTCTGAATGGCGGGTGATCGGGGGCCAGACCTTCCCAGCCATGCCGATGTCGGGCATGGATCCGAACTACTTCACCATCAACGGGAAAGCTTTCCCAGCGGTGGAGCCGCTCAAAGTCAAGCTGGGGCAGCGCGTGCGTCTGCGTTTCGTGGCGGCCGGCCAGTTCGTGCACCCGATGCACCTGCACGGGCCGCATTTCAAGATCGTCGCTACCGACGGCTACCCCGTACCTGAGGCGGCGCAACTCACCAAAGACACCGTGTCGGTCGCGCCAGGGGAACGCTACGATGTGGAATTCGTGGCCGACATGCCAGGGCAATGGATGCTGCACTGCCATATCCCGCACCACACGACGAACGATGGCGAGGAACCCGGTGGGCTTATGATGGTTATCGAGGTGGAGTGAGAGATGAGAACCAGAAGTCAGGAGTCAAGCGTGCGACGAATTGTGATGCTGTCGATATTGGGGCTTTTCAGCGCGCTGGTGTTGGCGGCGTGCGGTGGGTCGGGCGGTCAGAGACCCTCCACATCGTCCGAAGGTCTCCTGGTGACGCTGCAGACCAATCCACCCCAGGCCAAGCCGGGGCAGGTGGAGTTGATTGTAGATGTGAAAGACGCTGATGGCCGAGCGGTAGACGGCGCGACCGTGACCCTGAAGGCGGACATGATCGGTCATTCGATGGGAAATCTGTCCGGCCAGGCCACCAGGCAAGCCAACGGGCGTTACGCCACCCGCGCCAACCTCAGCATGGCTGGCGAGTGGCAGATCGATGTGCAAGTGAAAACCGCGGATAAGGACGTCAGCCGCCGGTTCAAGATAGCTGTCCAGTAGATATGAGTGGGCGTGCTGTATCGAGCGGCACGCCCACTCACAGCTAAGTTGCCGGTTTGGATGGGCATCATATGGACTTCAGATTGCCCCTACCATCTCTTGCACCCGCTTCGCGAGTGACTTGTCAAGCGACAATTAGAGATGGACATTGACGACAGTTAGAAGTGCCCATCGCGGCGAAAACAACGGCCGCGATCATGCCGGTTCCGCTTCTGGTTGAGCGGTTGGCGCCAGTTCAGCAACGCGGCGCTGGCGCCGGCTGGTACGCGGCGCGGTAGCTGGGAATGTCCGCACCGAACTCGATGATGGTCGCGTGATGCACGACGCGGTCGATGGCGGCGGCGGTGGTGAGCGGATCTTTGAAGATCTGACTCCATTCGGAAAAGATCAGGTTCGAGGTAATCGCGACGTGCGGCGCTACTACCGGGTGAGCTGGAAGCCGACGCTGTTGGATGACGGCGCGATGGTCCGCACCTACGGTCGCAAAGGCCGCTGGAAACGAGTAGCGGTCACGCCGCTGTCATCGAACGGCGCCGCAGGCCGGCCGAAGCGCCCGGCCGGGGCCACCGAACAGGCGACGTCGGCCAGATTGCGGCCCTTCAGGATTGCGGCGCCGGACTCGGCCTGGCGATCGTCAAGCAACTCGTCACGGCGCACTGCGGCAGTGTGACCGCCGAGAGCGCAGTGGGCCAGGGCAGCACCTTCGCCTTCACCCTGCCAATTGCCAAGAGCGCCGCCGCAACCCAGGTCCGCAGCACGCCAGATGCGTTGTGCCCATAACCAGCCGGCCACCGGGGCGCTGATCAGGTTGCCCGACGCATTGCCCGCTTCCTCATTTCCAGCCGCCCCTATGCTGCCCCTACGAGCATGCGTGTGATTTGACAAGAAGCGGGTCTGGATTATACTAATAGATGGCTTATACATATAGATGCTGTAGAGAATCTGAGGTGGGCGATGTGTGATCAAGGGCAATCTGGCACAGGCAGCCGCTGCAACACAGGGCGGATGCGCGGCTCCGTCCAGCCGAGACTGCTGCTGCAACTGGCCCGCAAGCCGGCTCACGGCTACGAACTGATGGAAGCCCTGGAAGATGGTGACGCCGGGCAAGCGCCCGATCCGGGCACCCTTTACCGCACGCTGCGCGCGCTGGAAGAGGACGGACTGGTACGTTCGACGTGGAACACCGAGGGCGCCGGACCAGCGCGCCGCGTGTACGAGTTGACCGATCAAGGGGTCGAGTTCCTGCACGCCTGGGCGGTCAGCATCCGTGGCACCCGGGCGCAATTGGACCGATTCCTGGCGGAATACGAACAGCAATTCCAGATCAAAACAGGAGGATGACGACGATGTGCGGACAAGGTGGATGCCATTGTGGGCATGAATGTCGCTGCGGCGACCAGAAGCATGGTGGTCACGGCCACCACTGCCACGGCGAGGCGGGCGGGTGTGGCTGCGGTGGTGGCTGCGACTGCAAGCAGGAAGGCGGCTGCCGCTGTGAGGGCAGCGAATCCGAAAGCTGTGGCTGCGGTTCAGGTGGACACGGTGAGCATCACGAACACCACGGTCACCACGCGAAACACGCGCGGGGCTCCCACCGCCGGTTCATCAGCCGGGCGGAGCGTATCGCTGAACTGGAAGCCTATCTGAGCGAACTCCGGGCTGAGGCGGAGGCCGGCGAGGCCTATCTCAAGGATATTCAAGCCGAGGCCAGGGCCGTCGAAGAACGCATCGCCGCCCTGAAGGTCGCCTGATTTCCAGTGAAGATCCTGGTCCTATCTGCACGGTGGCCAGGGTCTCTCGGCTGCGCTGTTTCAAACCAGCACATTCCCCCTGATGTGATTGACGGTTGCTACCATGAACGAGCAATCTCTCCTGGCCGTCTTCGCTCATCCCGACGATGAGACGTTTCGCTGCGGTGGTACACTGGCCCTGCTGGCGGCACGCGGCGTGCGCGTACAGGTGCTCACCGCAACCCGCGGCCAGGCCGGCTCGTGCGGTAGCCCGCCGCTTTGCAGCCCCGATGAGTTGCCCCAGGTGCGCGAGCGTGAGCTGCGCTGCGCCTGTGCCACGCTTGGGATCGAGCCGCCGATGCTCCTCGACTATCAGGACGGCGAACTCGCCGTGTTGGACGAGGACGAAGGCATCGCCCAGATAGTCGCAGTCATGCAGCAGATCCAGCCCGACGTCCTGCTGACCTGGCCCCCAGATGGCATCTCGGGGCATCTGGATCATTGCGCCGTCAGCCGCTGGACATCACTGGCTCTTAGCCGGGCACGGGATGCGGGGCTGGCTACCGCGAACACACTCTACCACACCGCCATGCCTCGCTCCATCCAGCAGTTCCTGGAGCTTCCCGACCTACGCGCGATACCAGATGAGGCCGTGACCGTAGCCGTAGACGTCATGTCCGTCTGGGACCAGAAGCTGGCAGCCATACGCTGTCATAAGACCCAATTGGGCGAAGCGCCCATCTTGTCGCAGCCGAACGAACGACAAGAGGCGTTCCTGGGCCGCGAATTCTTTCTGCGAGTCGACCGGCAAGGCGGATACGACTGTCTGAAGGATCTGGAGGCAGGATAGATGAGTGCTGCTATCGAAGTGGAAGCGTTGACGAAAAACTACCACGCAAGCCAACACGGCGTGACCCCGGTGAAGGCCGTGGATCAGATCAGTTTCACCGTGCATCGCGGCGAGACGTTTGGCTTCCTCGGCCTAAATGGCGCAGGCAAGACCACGACGATCAATATCCTCACGACGTTGATTCCGCCCAGCGAGGGCGTGGCGCGGGTGATGGGTCACGATGTGGTGACGGACGCCTACGGGGTGCGCGAAGAGATCGGCATCGTGCCGGAGATCTCCAATATCTACGAGGAATATTCGGCCTGGGACAACCTGATGTTCACCGGCCGCCTCTACGGGGTGCCCAGGGCCGAGCGCGAACGCCAGGCCGAGGAGTTGCTGCGGGCCTTCGGCCTGTGGGAGAAACGCGTCGTGCTCTCGGCCGGCTTCTCCAAGGGCATGAAGCGGCGGCTGTGCCTGGCCATGGGCCTGATGCACCGGCCGCACGTGCTCTTCCTCGATGAGCCGACGAGCGGGCTGGACGTGCAGAGCGTGCTGGTGATCCGGGAGATGATCCACCGCTTGCGTACCGAGGGCGTGACCATTTTTCTGACCACGCACAACATCGAGGAGGCCAGTCAATCCTGCGACCGGGTGGCCATCATCAGCTACGGGCGTCTGGCCGCGGTAGACAGTCCCGAGAACCTCAGAGCTACCTTCACGGGGATGCAGTCGGTGGAGGTGGCCTTCGCCGGCGGCGACGCGGGGACGGCGGGCCTGGATACCTTGCCGGGCGTGCGGGAGGTGCGCCGCAGCGGGGACAAGTGGCGCCTCTCACCGACGTACCGGGGCAGGTGATTCCGGCGGTGGTAGATTGCGCGCGGGCCTGTCAGTTGACCATCGCCAGCCTGAATACGCTGGGGCCGAGCCTGGAAGAGGTGTTCGTCAAGCTGACCGGGATCACCCCGCCGGAGCGCCCGGCGGATAGGCTGCCGGGCAACGGTCAGGGCCGGCCCGGCGGTGGGCAGAGGAGGGCAGGATGAAAGTGACGCAAGTGTGGCGCCGCGTGCGCCACGAGGCCGCGCGGGCCTGGATCATCGCCGAAAAGGACATTCGCATCTACTACGCCAAGCCGCCCGTGATCATGTGGGGCATTGCGCTGCCCTTTTTCATGTTCCTGTCCTGGTCGGTCGGCCGCAACCAGCCGGCGGGCGCGCTGATTCCAGGCCTGATCGCTATCACGGTGTTCTTTACCGCCTCATCCATCGGGCCGGTGGTCATCCCCTGGGAGAAGCGGGCACGCACCTTCGAGCGCTTGCTGACCGCCCCCGTCTCGCTGCCCGCGATCCTGCTGGGCAAGACGCTGGCCGGGGTCGTGTTCGGCCTGGCTGTCGCGCTCATCCCCCTTTTGGTCGGTCTGGCGCTCGGTGCGCGGGTGACCGATCCCCTTAGTCTGGTCATCGGCCTGGTGCTTTCGTCCGGCGCCTTCGCCTCGCTCGGCGTGCTCTTCTCCACCCTCCCCGGCCAGAACGTCGGCTCCGTGATGATGCCTGCCACCCTGATCCGCTGGCCACTCCTTTTCGTCAGCGGGGTGTTTGTCCCGCTGACCGCGTTGGCCTGGTGGGGCAAGGCGCTGGTCTACCTGTCGCCCTTGACCTACGCTAACGATATCATCCAGCAGGCGATGGGCGGCGATGGTTATCTGGCGCCAGCCGTAGACGGGGCGGCCCTGCTGGTTTTCTGGGCTGTATTCCTGCTGGCCGGGTTGCGCCTGCATGAGATAGGGCGGCAGCGCGGCCTATGAAAGACACCACCCCCGCCTCCCGGCCGCGCTGGCCTGCCGTGGCCAAGCTCTTTTTCAAGCTGGGCGCCATCTCCTTCGGCGGCCCGGCAGCCCACATCGCCCTCATGGAACAGGAGACGGTGCGCAAACGGGGCTGGCTGAGCCGGGAGCACTTCCTGGACCTGCTGGCGGCCACCAACTTGGTGCCCGGTCCCAACGCCACGGAGATGGCGATCCACATCGGCTTCGTGCGGGCCGGGTGGCCGGGACTGATTGCCGGCGGGGTGGCCTTCATCGTGCCGGCCTTCCTGATCAGCCTGGCCCTGGCCATCGCCTATGTCCGCCTGGGCAGCCTGCCCCAGGTCGCGGGCCTATTCTACGGCATCACCCCGGTGGTGATGGCCATCATCTTGGTCGCGACCTACCGCTTGGGCCGCACCGCCCTGCGGGACAAACGCACCGTTGGCATCGGCGTGATCAGCCTGGCGGTCGCGCTGGCGGGCGTTAACGAAGTCGTCGTGTTGCTGACCGCCGGCCTGGCCGGCATCCTGCTCTATGTCGCTCCCGGACGTTTCCGATCCCCGCCGGCGCTACTGCTGCTGGCCTGGAGCCCACTCGCGCTGCCTCTCTTGCCTGCCCTCGCCTGGCTGGACGACCGTCTGGTGCGGCTGGGGCTATTCTTTCTCAAGGTCGGGGCGTTGCTCTTCGGCAGCGGCATGGTGCTTTTTGCCTTCATCCAGCGCGACGTGGTCAGCGGCTTCGGCTGGCTGACGCAGCAGCAACTGCTGGATGCCATCGCCGTAGGGCAGATGACGCCCGGCCCGGTGCTGTCGTCGGCCACCTTCATCGGCTACCTGGTGGCCGGACTGCCCGGAGCCATCATATCCACGGTAGCCGTCTTCCTGCCCTCCTTTGTCATCATCGCCTTGATCGGCCCGTGGATCCCACGCCTGCGGAAATCCGCGGTCGCCGGAGCGTTCCTGCGCGGGGTGAACGCGGCGGTGGTTGCCCTGATCCTGGCAGTGAGCGTCGCCCTCTTCCGTTCGGCGATCGTGGACGTGTGGACGGTCGTCATCCTGCTGGCGGGGCTGCTGGCGCTGCTGCGCTTTCGGGTTGATACGCTGTGGTTGGTGGCGGGTGGGGCGGCGGCAGGATTGGCGCACTACCTGCTGGCATGCGCATGATCGGCCCTGACGACCGACGCCGCCTGGCGCAGCGAGTGGAGACTCTTTGTCTCACCTGCACGGCCATTCGGCGCATTAGGTAGAGGCAGGATGGCAGACCGCTTGCGGAGACGCTGCAAGCCAACGGAACTGCGGCTGCGAGCC
>JBBQRS010000053.1:0-30862 GCA_038214535.1 Anaerolineae bacterium | reverse complement strand
CAACATCGCCGAACGGGCCATCTCCGCCACCACCGCCCACCTCGTTGACCTGAACGTCTAGGACACTACGATTTCCCCTTCGTAGTGACGGCTTCAGCCGTTGGAGTACGCCCCAACGGCTGAAGCCGTCACTACGAAGGGAAAAACGCGCAATTTTCGAATAACCACCAAACCAATTTCCCTCTCTGTCTTCCTTGCCTCCTTGCCTCCTTGTCTACCTGTCCCCTTGTCTCCCCAATTGTTAAGATCGCATAACGAAAGCATAACCTAACCTTAAGCGTCGCATAATGTAGCCTTAAATGTATGACTGTAGGCTATAAGTAATCTGGGCAACAAGGAATCCTGCTTTATCGGGTTGCCCCTTGATCCGTCGCCCATAGATTCGCCTACAGGTAAACATGAGAGAACACTCCTACAGGCTGGCCCGGTTGGCTCTGTCTGTATTTTTGCTTGCGATCATTCCGGTCACCGGATCGGCCTGCACGCGCCCGGGAGAGTCCAACGGGGTGCTCGCCGCGTCCGAAGTCATCGAGAACAAGGGCTCGGACACGCTCGTCAACCTGGCGCTGGCCTGGGCCGAAAAATATACCCAACTTCATCCCGACGTGAGCATCTCCGTCACCGGCGGCGGTTCCGGCACCGGCATCGCGGCCATGCTCAACGGCACGGTAGACATTGCCAACGCCTCGCGCTCGATCAAGGATGAAGAGCTGGCGAACGCACGCGCGCAACAGCTCGACCCCGTGGAGTTCACGGTCGCCGGCGACGCCATTGCCGTGATCGTGAACCCCTCCAACCCCGTTGACCGACTCACGCTGCAACAGATTTCCGATATCTATACCGGCAAGATCACGAACTGGCAGGAGGTCGGCGGCGACGATCGGCCGATCGTGCTCCTCTCGCGCGAGTCGAACTCGGGAACCTACGTCTATTTTCTTGAAAACGTCGTTCGCATGGGCGACGGTGAAAGCGATCTGCTCTTTTCGCCCGACACCCTGCTCCTCCCTTCCTCCGAGGGCATCGGCTCCGAGGTGCGCCAGAACCCCAACGTGATCGGCTACGACGGCCTCGGTTACGTGACATCCGACATGAAGATGATCGCCATCGCCAAAGATGCGGGGATGCCCTATGTCTTGCCCTCGCAGGCATCCGTGATTGACGGCACGTATCCCATCTCGCGCGCGCTTTATATGTACACCCCGAACGCGCCCGAAGGCGCAACTGCCGCGTATCTGGATTGGATCCTCAACGATGGTCAGGTCCTGGTGACGGAGCTTGGTTTTGTCCCGATCAGATAGCAAAGGTTGACTGCATGAGAGCGAATAGCTTGCTTGGAACGCCCGGCGCACGCAACGCGGGGGCGCCCAAAGGGGAATTTCTCGTCGAGGCATTGATCCGCGTGCTCGGTTTTTCCACGATCGGGTTCGTACTGCTGATTTTTATCTTCCTCTTCCGTGAGGGGATTCCCGCCTTTGTGCGGCTACCCCTCTCGAACATTTTCAGCACAAAGTGGTATCCGACTTCCGGCTTCTATGGCACGATGCCACTGCTTCTGGGGTCGCTGCTCGTGACCATCACAGCCATCGTCATCGCGATCCCGCTCGGCGTGGCGACGGCGGTCTTCATTCGTGAGGTCGCCCCCTCGTGGGCGCGCGAAATCTTGAAGCCGATGATCGAGGTGCTGGCCGGCATCCCATCCGTGGTGCTCGGCTTTTTCGGGATGACCCTGCTTGCGCCTTTCCTGCGCGAATTTCTCAACCTACCGACCGGGTTGACAGCCTTCACCGGCGCGCTGATCCTGGCCTACATGGCGCTGCCTACCATGATCAGCGTCGCGGAAGACGCCCTCGACGCCGTACCCATCGGTTATCGCAACGCCAGCCTGGCGATGGGCGCGACGCAATGGCAGACCATCTGGCGGGTGATCGTGCCGGCGGCAAAGTCGGGCATCCTCACGGCGGTGATGCTGGGCATGGGCCGCGCCATCGGCGAGACGATGCTGGTGATGATGGTGACGGGCAACGCCGCGCGGATGCCGCTGGGGCTGGACGCCATCTTCATGCCCGTCCGCACCATGACCGCCACGATTGCGGCTGAAATGGGCGAGGTGGCCCAGGGCAGCGATCACTACCACGTCCTGTTTGCCATCGGCATGATGCTTTTTGTGATTACCTTTGTGATTAACATGGCGGCGGCCCAAACGATGTTCCGCAAGCGGCGGAGAGGAGGGTTGCGCTAATGTCTGCTCAAGCCCCGACGCAGATTCCGACGAACCGCCGTCATCTGACGCAAAAGTTGGGCTACGCCCTCCTGGCAACGGCGAGCCTGATCGTCGTTGTGCCCATCCTGCTGGTGCTCGGCGTCATTTTCGTGCGCGGCATCTCCGCCATCAACTGGGAGTTCCTGACGGCCATGCCGCGTAACGGCATGAAAGAGGGCGGCATCTTCCCGGCCATCGTCGGGACGATCATCCTGATCATCGGCACCGGCCTGGTTGCCATCCCCATCGGCGTGGGCGGCGCGATCTATCTCTCCGAGTACGCGCGCGACAGTTGGCCCACACGCACCATCCGGCTTGCCATCGTCAACCTTGCGGGCATTCCGTCCGTGGTCTACGGGTTGTTCGGCCTCGGGTTGTTCGTCCTCTTCTTGCAGTTCGGCACGTCCATCATCGCCGGCGCGCTGACCCTGGCGATCATGACCCTGCCGATCATCATCAGCACGTCGGAAGAGGCGCTGATGGCCGTGCCCACCGAGTTCCGCACCGTGAGCGCCAGCCTGGGCGGCACCCGCTGGCAGGGGATTCGCAACATCGTGTTGCCCCAGGCGCTGCCCGGCATCATCACCGGCGTGATCCTGGGCCTGTTGCGCGCTGCGGGTGAAACCGCCCCCATCCTATTTACGGTCGCGGCTTTCTATCTGCCGCAACTGCCCCATTCGCCGTTCGATCAGACGATGGCGCTGCCCTACCATCTGTACGTCATCAGCACGCAGGTGCCGGGGATGCCTGAGAACGTGCAATATGGGACCGCGCTCGTCCTGCTCGCCGTGGTCTTATCCATGAGCCTGCTGGCGACGATCACGCGCAGCCACTTCCGGCGGAAACGCCAATGGTAACCACCACTGCGGGCGGGTTTCGGGTTCCGGTTTCTCGCACGGCCGCGACGACTGCCGGCCAGAACCCCGCGAGCGCGGGTCGGCCCAAGATCAGCATCGAAAACGTGGACTACTTCTACGGCGACACGCACGCGCTCTCCGGGGTCACGTTCGACATCCCGCGCAACGCCGTCACCGTGTTGTTTGGCCCGGCGGGCAGCGGCAAAACCACCCTCCTGCGCCTGATCAACCGGCTCAACGACCTCGTGGACGGCACACGCATGACCGGTCGCATCCTCATCGAGGATGAAGATATTTACGCGCCGGGCGTGAACGTGCCGAATCTGCGCCGCAAGGTCGGCATGGTGTTCGCCCTGCCGTTGCCCCTGCCCGGCACGATCCGCGAGAACGTGACCTATGGCCCCGAGCTGGCCGGCATTAAGGACAAGGAAGTGCTCGAGGAAATCGTCGTGCGCAGTCTCACCCAGGCCGCCCTGTGGGATGAAGTCAAAGACCGGTTGGACAGTCCCGCCCTGGCGATGTCCGGCGGCCAGCAGCAACGCCTCTGCATCGCACGGAGCCTTGCGTTGGAGCCGGAAATCCTGTTGCTGGACGCGCCGACCTCGGGTCTCGACCCCATTTCTACCGACAAGGTTGAAAGTTCGCTGCTGACGCTGAAGGAGAAATACACGGTGGTCATCGTTCCGCACAGCATCCAGCAAGCGGCGCGCGTGGCCGACAATGCCGCGTTTTTCCTCGACGGCGCCCTGGTCGAGTATCGGCCCGGCGCGGACATCTTCACCAACCCGCGCGACCAGCGCACCGAAGATTACGTCACGGGGCGCTTTGGATGATGGACGGCACGATGGACAAGATCGTCGTTGAGCATCTCAACTTCTACTACGGCGAGAAGCGCGCCCTCACGGACATCTCGATTGCCATTCCCGACCGACGCATTACCGCGCTGATTGGATCTTCCGGTTGCGGCAAATCTACCTTCCTGCGCTGCCTCAACCGGATGAACGATACGATTCGCGGCGCGCACGCCGAGGGCCAGGTGCTTCTCGATGGCGAGGATATCTACGCGTCCGGCGCGGATGTGGTCGCCTTGCGCTCGCGCGTCGGCATGGTCTTCCAGCGGCCTAACCCCTTCCCCCAAAGCGTGTACGACAACGTCGCTTTCGGCCCGCGCGTGCTGGGCATGGTGGTGCGCAACGGCCGGCTTGACGAGTTGGTCGAGCAAAGCCTGCGCGAGGTCCAGCTCTGGGATGAAGTCAAGGCCAATCTCAAGCAGGACGCGCTGGGCCTCTCCCTGGGGCAGCAGCAGCGCCTCTGCATCGCCCGCGTGATTGCCGTGCGTCCCGAAGTGATCCTGATGGATGAGCCGTGTTCCGCCCTCGACCCGATTGCGACGCTCAAGGTCGAGGAGCTGATGCGCGGGCTTTCCGATGATTATGCCATTGTGATTGTGACGCACAACATGCAGCAGGCCGCGCGCGCTTCGGACTACACGGCCTTCTTCAACATCGGCGACGACCGCGCCGGCCATCTGATCGAGTTCGGCGCGACCCAGGAAGTCTTCATGAATCCGAAGCATCAACAGACGGAAGACTATATCACGGGACGTTTTGGGTAAGCGTGTAGAGAGTAGAGGCTGTGATGACCGCAATGGGCAGGACGCATTTCGGAAAAAGATTGCAACGGTTGAGCGAGATGGTCATGGAGATGGGCGCCCTGACGCAGGTTGCGCTGACGCGCGCCATGCGTGCGTTGGTCGAGGGCGACCAGGACCTGGCGCGCGAAGTGGTCGCCGCCGACGCGCAGATCAACGACCTGCGGCTTGCCATCGAGCAGGAATGCTATCTGCTGTTGGCGACGGAGCAGCCGGTGGCCGGTGACATGCGCGCCATCGTCGCCGCGCTCACGGTGGTGGGCGATCTGGAGCGGATCGGTGACCACGCGAAGAAGATCGCCCGCGCCTACCTGCGCATCATGGAGAACCCGCGGCCCATTCCCACCGATGGCGTGCAGCGCCTTGCCGACATCGCCATCGTCATGCTCGGTCGCGCCATGAGCGCCTACGGCTCCCGTGATATCCCCGCCGCCGAGGCCGTGTGCGTCGACGATGACCGCGCCGACGCCCTCTACAAACAGATCTTCGATGCGACGCTGACGTTCATGCTCGCCGACCCGCAACAAATCGGCGTCGGCACGCACCTGTTGCAGATCGCCCACGAGCTGGAGCGTTCCGCCGACCGCGCCACGAACATCGCCGAACGCGTGATCTACGCCGCCACCGGCGCGCTCCTCGACCTCAACCCCTGACCGCGCGTCTTGCTCGCGGCCCACTTCCTCGCGGACTGCGCATCCTCAGATGCGCCCGGCCCGCGCGTCTTGCTCGTAGCGCGCAGTTCTCTGCGCTCGCGCTCGGCGCCCCGCATCTACTCGGCGGCCCGCGCCTTGATGACCCGCTCGATCTCCCCCGGCAGCGCCTGCCGCCTTCCGAAGTAGTCTTCCTTCAATGAGGATTTCGCATAGATCTTTCGCAACTCTTTGAGAAGTGTCTTTGGATCGCTGGGTGGGGGTGGCGCATCCGTTCGGTTCGTCATGCGTGTGGCTCCCGCGCTGAGCGTCAATGAGATACGCCCCGATTCTCTCACGCGCGTTTTAACCCCGCGTTAAGCCGACGTGAGCCTTTCCGCACACCACGTAAATCTTTCTTAACTTCACCCTCGGGCTCTTCGTTCGGCGTTTTCGTTGCAGACGGTTTCCCATTTTTGATGTAGAATACGAAGGGGCCGACGCCGAGCGACCGTCGCGTGGGCCTGCGTCCGCTTCATTCGCAAGGGGATTCTATGGATATCGTCTTAACCGTCATGCTCTTCGCCTGGCCCGCGTTTCTCCTGTGGCTTGCCAGCCTCGCCGACCGCAACCGCGCCACCGATAACCCCTCGTCGGCCAACTCGCTGGCCGTGGTGACGTATGGCTTACTCATCGCCACGTTCGGCGCGTTGATCGCCGTCGGGTTGATGCTTCAGGGCATCGCCTTCGCCGCGGCGCAGAACCCGGTCATGCTGGAAGGTCTGGCCGGGTCGGGCTTCGATCCCGCCGCGTTCGGCCCGATGGGTCTCAGTCTGTGGGGACCCTCCATCCTGGGTATCCTCCTGCTGTGGCAGCCGGTGCGCAACTTGCTGGCGAAGATCATCCCCATCAGCGCCGATCGCGCGGTTCACGCCGTCGCGCTCTCCTACATCGCGCTGATCCTCATCAACCTCTTCTTCACCCTGGGGATGGGCATCGGCAACCTCGCCAACACCATGGAATCGGAAGCCGGGGGGATGATCAACCCGATCGGCTCGATCTGGGCGCAGGACATTTCGATGGCGATCATGGGGCTGATCGGGGTGGGGTGGCTTGCGCGGCGATATTTTCCCAACGCGCTGGAGCGCCTGGGCATCGTCAAGCCGACGTTTAAACAGGTGCTCATCGGCCTGGGCGCGGGCCTCATCCTGGTGCCTGTCGTGATCCTGTTCGAGAACCTCGCGGGGCGGGTGGGGCTGGGCGCAAACCCCGACGTGGAGCGTCTCACCGAGCAGATGATCGGCCCGTTGACGCAATCGGCGTTCGGCATCCTGACATTGGGGCTGGCGGCGGCGCTGGGTGAGGAAACCGTCTTCCGCGGCGCGCTCCAGCCGCGCTTCGGGCTGCTGCTCACCGCGGTCCTCTTCGCGCTGCTCCACAGCACCTACGGCCTGACGCTCTCCACCCTCATCGTCTTCTTCGTCGGTCTCGTCCTGGGTCTCTTGCGTCAGCGCTACAACACCACCACCTCGATGATCACCCACGCCGTCTACAACATCAGCCTGGGGGTGATTACCTACTTTGGGCTATTGCAGAATCTCTAGAATCTGCTCGAATTTCCCCCGAATCATCATGCCTGAGAAGCGTCGAAAACTGGCATTCCTGCTCGGCCTTCCTCTGGACTTGCATATCGGGCCGGGGCGAGTATCATATCAGACTTGCCTATCGCGCGACCTCCCCCGGTGACGCCGCTGCCGGTGCCTGCCGGCAACGCCCACGCCAACCTTCGGAAGTCACTATCGTCACATTCCCCAAACCCGGGAGGAAACGTTACCCATGTCGAAACCGAAAACGAGCCGGCCTTCTGCCTCTGCGCCGAAGCCATCGGTGCGTTCAAAAAAGTTGCTCCCGATCCTCGCCGCGCTGGCCGGAGTCGCGCTGGTGGGCGTACTCCTGACCGCCGGCGGTTTCGCGTTCGCCGCCACACAGGAGCAGCAGGACGCCTTCTGCGGCTCCTGCCATACCCAGCCGGAATCCACCTACCTTGCGCGTTCTACCGCCGGCCAGGCCTCCGACCTTGCGTCGGCTCACACGGCGAAGGACGTGGGATGCATTGACTGCCATTCCGGCGTAGGGATCAACGGGCGGGTGAGCGCGGAACTGCTCGGCGCGCACAACGCGCTGGCGTGGTACTCGCACACCGCCGTTCAGCTCGGCAAGCTCACGCGCCCGATCAGCGACGCCAACTGCCTCAAGTGCCACCAGCAGGTCACCCAGACGCAGGACTTCAATCAGCACTTCCACTTCTTCCTCGCGCGCTGGCAGGCCGCCGATCCGAACGCCGCCACCTGCGTGACGTGCCATGCCGGGCACGCCACCGATGGCCGGGCCGATATCGCGTGGCTCAATGAGCCGCACACCGTCGCTGAGTGCACCGCCTGTCACAACACTCTGGGCGGCGGAGACTGAGGCCGGGCGCGGGTGGATTGTTCCTCGTTCCGGTTAGCTGCGAGATCTCTTGCGTCCCTGAAATGGGTCATTGCTCGCGTCTCCGGCTCTGTCGCTGTCGAAATAGCCGTTCGGTGAAACCGCCGTCCCGCTCGAAGGCCGCAGCCTGCGCGGCCAGTTGGCGGTCCAAAAGGGTCGTTGCCACGGCAATCAGGGTCAGTGCGGCGTTCGCAGCAATCTCCTGATATGAAGCTCCTGTGGACGGTGTGGACTCAGTGGACTGTCCAGACTGTCCACTCAGTCCACCACGTCCACCCAGTCCACCATCATGAATCTCCTTAACCCATCTAGCCACATCATCGGCGCTGGCCGGCCGGCGCGCAATCAGCGCGTCGCGGCGCGGATCGCTCCGTTCCCACATCGGCAGCCCGCGCTGCCTCAGAAAATCCTCATAGTCCAGCTTCAACTCCTCCAGGCTGGCGCGCGCCACGTTCGTCAACTTCATCTCCATCTTCTTCGACGTACGGCTGGCCTGGCTCCCCTCCGCGATATTCTGCACTCCCGAGCGCGCCGCCTGCACCATCTGATCGTGCATCCGGCTGCGCCGGTCAATATACCGATCACAGAACCGCACCGTCACGTCATACGTCAGTTGCGCCACCTGGAAACTCTTCAGGTTGCGATACCCGCCGTGCTTCGGGATCAGTGTTTCAGTCTCAGTCATGGCGATGACGTCTCTCTCGGTTTGCCGGGATAATCAGAAAGTGCCGCCTGATGATAGCGCAACTGGACAGCCTGACGCAAGCGCCTCTGGCCGCATTTGGCAGCGTCGAAAAATGATATTCAGGGGATATGGTCAAAAAATAAAATTGTTGCTGTTGATTTCTTTGCTTACCTGCTGGCTCTTGTCAATTAAGTCTAATCAACAACAGTCTTCTTCATGGATCTTGTCATGGGATATCGTTAAATAGGTCTTGTTCTTGACGACGTCGTCGCCGGAGATAGGCGAGCGGATCGCCGGAGTATGGCGACGTGGTAGACCGGGATAGGCGAGGTGATCTTCAGGGATAGGCGATGTCATCGCCGGGGTATGGCGATGCGGTCGCCAGAGATAGGCGGCGGCGGCCTCGCGCGAGGCTAATTCAATTACCCCCACCGGCCGGTGGGGGTAATGCAACTTAACTTCCGCATTGGGTGATGCGCTGCTGATTTCGGTGAAACGTCGCGTGCGGGGGCAAAAAACGCCCCGGAGCTTTTGCTGCTCCGGGGCGCTATCAAGAAGCGGGTAAGGGGACTCGAACCCCTGACATTCAGCTTGGGAAGCTGACGTTCTACCGCTGAACTATACCCGCAACGTCCCCCCATTATAAGCAGCCTGCCTGCGGGATATAGCATACTATATGTAGTGGTGTTGGCTCTAAATGCCTGTATTTAGTAGTGTAGCATGGTCGAGTTGATGCGCTGCACGATTCCGATTCGATGACAAATTCGGCGAAGCTGAATGTCATGTACTTGGCAGCCAAGCCTTCATGCTTGTTCTGCCTGCCGTCAAACCCAAATCCCGTACTCCCTTTGACGGGCGATGCGGGCTATGTTGAGAGTTAACGCAAACGGCCCACGCCGCCTTGCGATGCAGCGTGAGCCGTGTTATCTTCAACACGTCTAGCGCCGCAATCGCTAGGCCACGCCGGGGGACTTCTCAAGAGTCGCCCCGGCAACTTCATTTGCACAAGCTCAGTTTACACCCGCGCGTGTCACTTGTCAACGATACCGCACAGAGTGCGCGGGGGCGATGAATGCTCTGCGCTGGCTGCCACTCTCATTGCTGCATCTGGCTCTTGAGCAATGCATCGAGTTCATTCAATTGCAGCAGGTCAGCATTGTATGTGTCCAAGCGGTCTGCCAAGACCATAGCCTGAGCTTTGGAAGGGGTACGGCAGAACATCTCGTGTGCCAGGAGTACCTGCTGCCAATCAAACAGCAGCGTTCCCAACAGGTCGTCCAGGCCCTCAAACCCCTCTGGTGCTGTCACCGAATATAGCGCCGCCGTCACATCGTCAGTTGTCCGCAGAGGCGTTTCGCACACAGTCATCAGCTTCTCGTCTTGTATCAGTGCGGCAAGCCTCTTCAGGTCGGCATCGGTGTCTGCCAGGAAGTCGTTCATGGGGCGAATTGCATCGAGATATTTCTGCTGCTCCAGGTCTAGCAATTGCTCCAACTCGGTTGGGGTTGGGCCTGTCTTGACGATGGCTGGTGTTACAGTGGGGGATGGGGATGGTGCGACTAAGCCGGGAGTTGTGTTTGCGGATTTCCAACTAGCGTACTGTGCGATTAGGGACACCGCCTCTTCAGCCTCGGCGGGCAAATCCTGATCAGGGATAGGTTGGATAGCCATCACTATAGCTAAGTCCTGCCATCTCTCTCCTCGTACGAATGTTGTGAACGCCTGACCGTCAGATTCACCTCCCTGGTGCTCCGAACGCACGTAGGCCTGACCTGCACTTGTCGGAAGTTTTCCCTCGCCTAAGAACTTTGCCGCGCCACCCAGCGGGTTAAAGGCAATATCCATTTGCTTGAGGAAGTTCACTTGCGCATCATAATCATAAGTCCAGACTAGGTCGTCAATTGTGACCCCTGGGTTCAGTTCTTGAGTTGTATATGAGACCGAAATCATCACGAAAGGCAAGTCGTCTCGCGTGAATACCACTTGCTGCACCCATTCAGCTTCTACCTCCCAACTTGGCGGATACGCCACTACCAGAGGACACCCAATCAACTCATAGGTGCTCCAGCCAGCGGGTAGCATGACAGGAGTGGACGGGGCTGGAGTCATAGTTGGCAGAGGGGTGAGAGTTGGCTGAACCGTCAGCGTTGCGCTGACGGTCACTTCCACTACTTCGGCGTCCGGTGGAACCGAACGAGTGCAAGACGCTGCCAGTGTTGCCAAGAGGATGAGAGCCACTACGAAGCGCATAGAAGATTGTCCTCCATTGAGTCCTTGTGACTGTGCTGAATGATTGAGCAGGAAAGGGGTAGCAGTATCATGTGAGAGTATAACACACGGTGAATGACTGACGAAACACCAAGCAAGGAAGTGGTATGCTCACTGCGCTCCTGCCGTGTCGCTACAAGCCCCCCGTTCTAGCAGACAGTCAGGCGTTATGTCTTGCGGGGCTGGTAGCCTGCTTCGGAGCGCCGCCAACCGCCCACACCTTGCGTTGTTCATGCCAACGTCACCAGTATTAGGCTTCATTAGAGCCGCGCTGTGCGAGCGAAGCGAGCATGGCTTGGGCAAGCCATCAGGTATCTACCTCTGATGCAGGGCGCTTCCGGTCAAGCGTGTATTGATACGCCCACCGTTCGGCCTGATGCTGCACATTCTGACGCTCGCCCGCGCCGTAAGTGCCCACCGCGCGGGCCACGTCGTCAAGGTCAGGGTCAAGGGCCAGCCAACCCTTGCCCTCCTGCTTGACGAGGGGTAGACACTCGCCGGTGTATGGGTCGAACAGGTCTGCCATGCGCTGGAGCGCGCGCGATATGGTGCTCTTATTGCGCCCGGTGCGTCGCGCAAGTTCTGCTGCTTCAAGGCCGGGCGTCGCCTGTAGTTGCTCCCACACTTCATAGGCGGCCTTGCCAAGCCCTGCGTATCGGAAGGCGTCGGGGCAGTTGCGTACCTTACCCACTTCTACACACGGGGGAGGGGAAGAAGTGGGTAAGGTACGCAACTGTCCCGTTTTCGCGTCCTTTCCCGCGAGTATGGACAGGTTCGCGAGCTTGTAGACAGCGGCCAATTGCCCCACACTCGCCTTGACGAGCAGGAGCAAGCCGTTAGCAAGCAAGCGCGCGGTGGCGGCTCTGCCGGTTTGCCGCCCGGCGATACCTGCCAGTTCCGCAAGGGTACGTTCCGACGCCGCGTATTCCAATGCACCCGCGCGCCAGGCGATGTGACAATGCGCCAGGAACACCGCGCGGTCGCTGCTGCCAGTGCGCCCCGGCCAGGGCTGCGCTTCGGCCCAGGCGAGGGCTGCTTGCGCCGCCGCGCGGCCCGGTGAGGTATGCGTCTCGCTCCAGGCTAGCGCGTTCTTGAAAGACCGTTCAAGCCAGCCCCGCGCGTGTCCTTCGCCACGCTCCCGGCGCAGGCGCTGGAAGTGGCCCGCGCCAGGATAAGCGACGAACAGGGCCAGCACCGAGGCGTAGTCGTGCCCCGCACCTATCAGGCTCGCAATGGCGCTCTGCTCGACCGCGCTGGCGTCCTGGCGCTCGTCAGCACTGTAGCCCCGCAGGATGCACCACGCCTTGTCGGGAATGTGGGGGGTCTTGCCAGGCGCAGGGGTCTGCGCTTCAAGAACTTGTTCAGCGTTTGCGGCTTGCGCCGCGCCAACGTCCGCAAACAGGCGCAAGTCGGCCAGTGTCAGCTTAGGCAGTTGGCGCGGGTCGCCTGCCAACAGTTCATAGGTATGATCGTCAACAACGCTGCCCGGCCCCACCACGTACGCGCTCTGCCCGTAGCGCAGTTCGCCCGCGCCGACACCAGGGCGCAGAAGCTTGCTTTGCCCGGCCAGGGGTTGCGTGGCGCGGATGTACACCTGCCGCCCGATGCCCGATGCCGTCCGCACAAAGGGATAGTCGCCGTCCGGGTCGAGGCCCAGGCCAGCGAGGATGCGCTGCACGGTCGCGATAGTACCGAGAGAATTCTTTTCGTCGCAGTCTATGAAAACGCTCAACAGCGCTCCGCCGCCGCGCAAACCGATGTTGGCGTCCGTGGGCGCGTCCAGCCACTGTTCAGCGGGTGGGCGCGTCCCGAAGCCTTTGCACAGAGGCAGCTTGCTGCCTGGCCGGACGGGAATTACGTCGAAGTCGAGCGCCGTTAGCTCGTCGGCCCAGGCGCGCGCTGCCAGGGAGCCGGTCACAGGTCGAGCGCCCACTGCTGCGGCGCGGCGGGTTTCGGTTCCGGCTGCGGTGTGGCGGCCTTTGCCGGTGTCTGCTTCTGCCAGCACGCGAGGGGCAAGGCAACCTGCTTGCCGTGGCCCCGGTCGAAGGGGAAGCCCTTCGCGCGCAGGTCGGCCATTGGTGCGCGGTAGGTCGCGCCGCTGTCACGGTCGAGCACTTCCACGAACACCGCCCCGTCGCGCTCGGCGGCCTCCAGAATGACCGCGTCGAAGGCGATAGCGGGGGGCGTGCGCAGGAAGTGGCGCGATGCGTGTACGGGCTTGTACAGCGTATCGCCGCGCAAGGTCGCCACAACTCGCCCGCGTTCATTCTGATAAACTTGACGCTGCGCGCCGCCGGGTGTAGGATGGGCGCGACAGGAAGGCTTGCTCGCCCGCTTGTTACCATTGCCGCCCGGCCCACCGCTACGAACGGTGGGCTTGGTCTTTGTGGGGGTCATGGGCGCGCCGCCTCCCGATTCGTACCCTCCAGGGGGTGCGGAGCGTCGGGCACGAGCCATAGCCCGCGCCGTTCGGCTTCTTGCCGAATCAGCCGCCGCAAGACAGCCGCCGCAGACAGGTCTTCCGCTTGCGCCATGCGTTCCAGCGCCAGCTTGTGCGCCGGTGTGACTTTCGCCCCAAATCGTTCCGTTTTCATTGTTACGTACCTCCATCGCTAGACTGCCCTCATGTTAGCAACCAAGCGATGGAGCTACGCCGTTTCTCCAATACTCCGTTACTCCATTGCGGATATTGGGTCTTCTCCGGTCACGCGCTTGCAATGTTGTTGATAGGTGCGCGGGTCGCATCTCGACATGCGGCTTGCCCAATTCTGGCTGTTCTGCGGGCTCTGTTTTCGCAAGCGGTGGAACTCATGCACGCGGTCATCGGTTCCTGCACGCGGCCCGCGCGGGGTGGGCGTTTCGGGTGCAGTCGTCTTCCGTACCTTAGGAAACGGCCCCACTATCTCCTGAAAGTCCCCGGCCTCCTGGAGCCTCTGCGTCAAGACCTGCAACGCTGCCCGCCCCTGTTCGGTCGTAGCCCAGGTCTCAAGCTCGAAGCCCACCTCCTTAACGCGATGCAGGTTGGCATACGCGATGTTTGCCCCGTCGGCGTTCACGATGTAGCCGTAGGCTTCGGGTTTCGGGTTCTTGGGGTCAACGGCATCAAGGTTCATACGCCCGTGCCGAAGCCCCGGTGATTCCAGGAGCCAGCGACAGAGCGCCCGGCGCGCGTCCGCGAAGTCGCCATAATACCACTGCATGTCAGACATTTTCGTCGCCTTGCCAGGGCAATGATGACGGCCCGGCAACGTCACTTGACGCACCGGGCCGCTGTGGTATCCTACCTCATGCGAGCCGGTTACGTCGGCTTGCCAGCCCTCTGGATGTTTGCCACGTCGCAGAGGGCTTTTTTACGCTATCGCCCATTATAGCGCAGATGGGTGTCACCTGTCACCCGTTCCCTTGCTCTACCTACAGGGGCTTGCGGCCCCAATGCCCCTTGTAGGGCCGCTACAGCCCCGTAGGGCGTTGTGCTACCCTTACAGGTTCCCCCCTATGGCCCTACGGTGTCTTGCGCTTGGGGCCGCGCGCGAGCATAGTGTCCACCGCCCCGTGCTGCCGGTGGGCGTCAGCCAAGTCTTCTTCCACCAGCGCCAGATACCGACGTAACATGGCGAGGTCGCTGTGACCCATGATTTGTTGCAAGGCGAAGATGCTCATGCCTGCCCGCAGGCTCCAGAGGGCGAAGGTGCGTCGGAACGTGTGCGGGTGGCAGTGGTCAACGTTCGCGCGCTTGCCTAGCCGGCGACACAACAGCAGCAGACCATTCGGCGTGAGGCGCTCGCCGGTCGTCGCGGATGGGAATAGCGGGCCATCGTTTTCGGCATCCTGGCGTAGCATCAGATACTTCAGTAACGCTTTGCGCGCCTGTGCGCCCAGGAAGGTAACGCGGTCTTTGCGACCCTTGCCCTGGCGCACGCTTACGGCTCCGGTCTTGCGGTCGAAGTCGCTGATGTTCAGGTTCACGAATTCTGCGGCGCGACAGCCGGAGTCCAGAAGGCATAGCACCAGCGCTTTATCCCGGTCGGTGAGGCAGACGGCGAGCAGCCGCTTCACGTCTTCCGGCGTGAAAGCCGGCAGAATTTCCTTGTCGAGCCTCGGCATGGCAACCTTCGCCATCGGGTCGGTCGGAATCAGGTCTTCGGCGAACAGGAAGCGTAGCCAGGTCTTGATGGTGCGCGCGTAGATGTGGATGTACGAAGATGCATAACCCTGGCTATCAAGGTCTGCAAGGTAGAGGCGAATGTGGTGCGCGGTGATGCTCTGTGGGTCGGTGATACCGCGTTCTTGGAGCCAACCGAGGAAGCGTTTTAGCGTCCAAGTGTAGGTGTCAATGGTGCGCGGCGTGCAGCGTTCGGCTTGTTTTGCCGTGATGAAGATATCCAGCGCGAGGTCGAGTCCCTGGGTAGGGTGGGGAAGTACACGAAGCTGAGTGTTACGTGACATGGTTTCCTCCTCTTGGAAGTCGCCACACCACTAAATACAAGACCTGTAGCAGCTTGAGCCACTACAGGTCGTATGCAGGAGCGGGTAAGGGGACTCGAACCCCTGACATTCAGCTTGGGAAGCTGACGTTCTACCGCTGAACTATACCCGCAACGCCTCCCATTATAAGCAGCCTGCTCGTCTTGTCAAGAACGCGCCGCGGCGCGCTTGTGTCCGTTTCGGCCTGGTGCTACACTCCACCTGGAGGCTTATCATGGACGATAAACAGCATCCTCACTCGCCACGACCGTTGATCTCGCGGCGCGACTTCCTCAGGGGGGCGGTCGCCGCAGGGATATGCTTGCCCCTCGTTTCTTGTATGCCGCTGCCCGCACCCGCTGAACAACCCGCCGTCGCGCTGGCCCACGCGCGCACCTATGACCGCGCCGTCATTCGCAAGGCCGTGCGCGACATGTTCGACGGCATCGGCGGCCTGCGCGATATCATCCGCGGCGGCGACCGCGTCGCCATCAAGACCAACCTCACCGGCGGGACGTATTTCAAGCCGCCGCCCGGCTTCTTCCCCACTGAAAGCTTCCTCACCCATCCTGAGGTCGTGCGCGCGGTCGGCGAACTGCTACGCGACGCCGGCGCGCGTGAGTTGTTCATCGTAGAGGCCGTGTATGACAAAGAGTCCTACCCGGTCTTCGGCTATGAGGAGGTGGCGCACGATCTGGGCGCGACGCTGCTCGATCTGAACCGCCCCGACCCCTACACCGACTTCGCCGCCGCGCCGGTCGGCGGTGATGCAGACGCCATCTACGGCGATTTCACCTTCAACCACATCCTGCAGGACGTGGACGCGTTCGTCTCCGTCTCCAAGCTGAAGTGCCACTACAACGCCGGCGTCACCCACACGATGAAGAATCTGGTGGGCCTCGTGCCTGCCGCAAGATACACGCTCAGCCCCGACCACTGGTGGCGTTCTGCCTTGCATGGAACCGACGCCGAGATGGGGTCGCGGTTGCCGCGCGTGATCGTGGATCTGAACCGGGCGCGCCCGATCCATCTGGCGGTGATTGATGGGGTCATGACCGGGGAAGCGGGGGAGGTGCCGCGCGAGAGCAATACCTTCGCGCCGGTGCAGCCCGGCGTGTTGGCCGCCGGCAAAAGTGCGGTCGCAACCGATGCCGTCGCGACCGCATTGATGGGGTTCGATCCTGAAGCTGAGTATCCCGCCACGCCGTTTGTGCGGGGCGAGAATCATCTCAACCTGGCGCGGGTCGCCGGGCTGGGCACAAATCGGTTGGCCGGCATCCGCGTTGTCGGGCCGTCAATCGCCGACTTGCGCTATCCCTTCCGCCCCGCCTGATTCCTTCACGGGGTGGTCTTCGATCGTGCGCATGTGCGGGAAGAGGATCACCTCGCGGATCGAGTTGTTGTCGGTGAACAACATCGTCAGCCGGTCAATGCCGGTGCCGAAGCCGCCGGTCGGGGGCAGGCCGTAGCTCAGCGCCGACAGATAGTCCTCGTCCAACGGGTGGACGTTCTCGTCATCGCCCGTCACGGCATCCAGCAGCGCCACGAACCGCGCGCGCTGATCAATTGGGTCGTTCAGTTCTGAGAACGCGTTGCCCAGCTCCAACCCGCCGATGAAGTACTCGAAGCGCTCCACGGTGCGCGGATCGTCCGCCTTCTTCTTCGCCAGCGGGCTGATCTCGACGGGGTAGTCGGTGATGAAGGTCGGCGCGATCAGCTTCGGCTCGACGTGCGTACTGAAGAGCGAGTCAATCAACTTGCCCCGGCTCGAGTTCGGCTCGGGGTGTTGGCCCAGGTCCCGCATCGCCTGCGCCAGCGCCGCCGCGGCGGGGTAGGCCTGAATGTCAATGCCGGTGGCCTCCAGGATAGCGTCGCGCATGGTGATGCGCTGCCAGGGCGGCGTCAGATCAATCTCATGGTCGCCGTACTGAATCACGGGCGAGCCGTTGATCTCCAGCGCCACGGCCAGCAACATCTCCTCGACGCGCCGCATCATCCCCGCATAGTCGGTGTATGCCTCGTAGAACTCGAGCTGCGTGAATTCGGGGTTATGCTTGAAACTCACGCCTTCGTTGCGGAAGTCGCGTCCGATCTCGTAGACGCGCTCATAGCCGCCCACCAGCAGCCGCTTGAGATACAGCTCGAAACTGATACGCAGGAAAAGCTCCTGTTGCAGTTGGTTGTGGAA
This sequence comes from Anaerolineae bacterium, assembly GCA_038214535.1. GTDB lineage: Bacteria > Chloroflexota > Anaerolineae > CG2-30-64-16 > CG2-30-64-16 > JBBQRS01. The sequence continues at coordinate 13,373 of JBBQRS010000053.1, read as the reverse complement.
CGTGGTGAAGGGCCGCGCCGCTGCACCGCCATAGATCGGCTGCAACACCGGCGTCTCGACCTCGAGGAAGCCGTTGCTATCCAGATAGCGCCGGCTTGCCGAGATAATGCGGGCGCGCGTCTGGAACACCTCGCGCGTCTTCGCGTTCGCCAGCAGGTCCACGTAGCGCTGCCGGTAGCGCGTCTCGATATCGCGTACGCCGTGATATTTGTCGGGCAGCGGGTTCAGCGTCTTGCTGATCAGCGCGATCTCATGCGCCTCGCAGGTGATCTCGCCGGTACGCGTCGTCAGCATGGCCCCGCGCACTTCAATGAAGTCGCCCAGGTCAATCAGCGGCTTGAAGACCCCGTCGTACCATGCCTCGCCGACGATATCGCGCTTGACGTAAATCTGGATCCGCCCGCTGCCGTCTTCAATGTGCCCGAAGGTGGCCTTGCCCATCATCCGCAGGGTCATCAGCCGGCCCACGAGGACCACTTCGGCGCCTTGCTGGAGCTTGCCGTCCGTATACTGGGCGATGGCTTCCGCGGCCGTGTGGCTACGTTCCCAGGGCAGGCGGGGAGGGTACGGGTCAATGCCCGCCGTCGCAAGGGCGGCCAGCTTGCCGCGACGCACCAACTGCTGTTCGTTGAGCTCTTGTTCGTCCATGCACCGGCCTTGCTTTATGAGATGGTGACGATCTCGAAACCGACCTTGCCCCCAGGCGTTTCAACCTCAACGCGATCGCCCCGGCGATGGCCCATCAGGGCGCGGCCGATCGGGCTGCGATGCGAGATGCGGCCGTCGGTGGGGTCTACTTCCGTGGAACCGACGATCGCATAGGTTTCCTGGTCACCGTACTCGATATCGCGGATGGTGACCTTTGCCCCGACATCCACCACGTCGTTTCGGCCGTTTTCGCTGATCACGACGGCGTTGCCCAGCAAGCTCTTGATGGTCAGAATGCGCCCCTCGACAAATGCCTGCGCGTTCTTCGCCTCGTCATAGCCGGCATTTTCCGAGAGGTCGCCGTCGGCCTTAGCGTCGGCAATCTGCCGGGCAATTTCCGGTCGGCGCACGGTTGTCAAATGTTCAAGCTCTTGCTGGAGTTTCTTGATCCCGTCGGCGGTCAGATAGGTTACGTTGTCATCTTCCATTACGGTGTTGCCTTTGTTACCCCTTATATGCTACGACGCGTCGCCCCCGAATAAGTGAGCGGCCAAAAAAAAGAGCGCCCCTGGCGCGCTTGTGGTCACAGACCACACTTTGGCGAAAACCCATTTGGCTTCGAGACACGACGTGTACAATGAATGGAGCCGTCATTAGGTAGACGGCTGTCACGGGTTGAATTATACTCCTCCCAAACTGAATGCGCAAATCGCTGCACGCGACGGGGAAAGCTCTTCGCCTTCTTTCCGCGTATTCCGTATGTTCCGTGGTAAATGCATTTTATCAGGTGTAGGATCATCTATGCGTACAGTTACCTGGGTCTGGTTTGCGACTATCGCCGCGTTACTGATTGGCGCGTGTCAGAGCGATGCGGGCGTCTCGTCACAACCCAGTCCCTCACCGGCGCCGGTCGTCCCGCCGACGGCGCAGCCCGCGACCGATGAGGAGGCGATCCAGCAGCTAGTTCGCCTGGAAGGCGCAGGCATTGTCAGCCAGGACCTGGAAGGATTGATGGGATTGTGGGCCGAGAATGCGGTCATCACCGACGCCAAACATACCCCCAACGACGTCGGCGACGACGCGCGCTGGAAGGGACGCGATGCAATTCGCGACCGTTACGTCGTGTTGGTGTTTCCGGGCGCTCCGTCAACTGCCGGGACGACGGAAATGGCGCTCACTATCACTGGCGACACGGCCACCGCGGACGCGACCACGGCCATCGGGGATGAAGTGGCTCCCCTGGGCGATCTCTGGACGTTCGAGCGCCGCGACGGTCGCTGGTGGATCACCGGCCTCACCTACAACCTGGAGCCCGACGCGCCGTAACCTGATGACCCCAAACCTGATGGAACCTGGCCTTGATGATCATCGTCTGCAATGTAGCGTATCCGGCAAGCTGTTTCAACCAGGAGAACGCAACGATGAACGTCAGAACCCTGTTTAAAATTCCCTTCTTACTGTTGGCCGTTTGCGCGGCCTTCTTGCTGGCCGCCGCGCCGGCCCACGCCGATGGGATCATCATCCCAAATCCGCCCCCCGACCGGCCGATCTCATGGCGCGACGTGCCCCTGACCGTCAAGTACCATCAGGTAGACGTCACGATCGCGAATCAGATCGCGACCACCCACGTTGACCAGGTATTTGTCAACGACGCGCACTACGCCGTAGAAGGCACCTATCTGTTCCCCTTGACCGAAGACGCGGTGATCAATAGCTTCGAAATGACGGTGGACGGTAAAAAACTCACGGGCCGATTGTTGGGCAAAGACGAAGCCCGCGCCATCTACGAGCGGATCGTCCGCGAACAGCGCGACCCGGCCTTGCTGGAGTATGTTGGGCGCGGCGCGTTCCAGGCCAGCATCTTCCCGATCCCTCCGGGCGGCGAACGACGCATCGAACTCACCTACACGCAAGTGCTGGACAAGACCGTGGGGCTGGTACACTATCGTTATCCTCTGAACACGGAGAAGTTTTCCGCGCGGCCGCTGGAACGCGTTGCCGTCACGGTCAGGATTGAGGACCGAGTGCCGGTGCGCGCCGTCTATTCGCCCGGTTTCGACATTGCGGTTCAGCGGGAAGGGGAGAACGCTGCTACGGCGAGTTACGAGGCGTCAGATGTGCTGCCCGACCGCGATTTCGATCTTTACTATTCCGTATCCACCGACGCCATTGATATCAACTTCCTCAGTTACAAGCCGTCCGACGAGGATGGCTACTTTCTGCTTCTGGTCACGCCTCCGTTGGAGAGCGTCGCAACGGATGTAGTCGCGAAGGACGTCATCATGGTGCTCGACACGTCGGGCAGCATGGAAGGCGAGAAGCTCATACAGGCGAAACTGGCGGCGGCGTATATATTGGATCAGTTGCGCGAAAGGGACCGCTTCGGGGTGGTGTCCTTCAACAGCGCGGTGCAGAAGCTCTCCGGCAAGTTGTTACCGGCGGCGGAGCGGCGACGCGGACACGCCTTCATCACTGGGCTTGTGGCACGCGGCTCGACCGACATCAACCGCGCGGTGCTGGAAGCGGCCGCGAGCGCTGACCCACAGCGCACGACGATTCTGATCCTGCTTACCGATGGGCAGCCGACCGTGGGCGAGATAGACCCGGAGCGCATCCTCGCGAACGCCCAACGCGCGTTGCCTGATTCGGTGCGGCTATTTCCGTTCGGCCTCGGCTACGATGTGGATACGTATTTGCTCGATAAACTGAGCAGCGGCCAGCGCGGCGTAAGCGGGTACGTTCGCTCGGATGAGCGCATTGACGAGGCTGTGTCGGAGTTCTTCGCCAGGGTCGAAGCGCCGGTACTGACGGACGTGAGCCTTGACTTTGTCGGTATTGACGTTGAAGATTTGTATCCCTATCCGATGCCCGACCTGTTTGCGGGCACGCAGTTGGCAGTGCTTGGCCGTTATCACGCCGGCGGAACCGCTGCGCTGGCCGTGGATGGGCGAATAGGCGACCGCGCGCCGACATATCGCTATCCCGGTTTGATGTTTGCGAAGGAGGGCGGCCCCGATTTTATCGCGCGGCTCTGGGCGCAGCGCAAGGTTGGCTATCTTCTCTCGCAGATCAGGTTGAATGGCGCCGACGAGGAGTTGGTGGCCGAGGTTATCGAATTGAGCACCCGTTACGGGATCGTTACCCCGTACACCAGTTTTCTGGTTGACGAGCCGGAACTGGCGCTGAGCAGCGAAGGCCGGCGTGAGCTGACCCGGAATTTCGACGCAAGGGGGGCGGGCGGTGCGTCCGCGGCGCCCACCGGCGCCGCGGCGGTTGGCCGGGCGATGGCGGAAAAGCAACTCGCCTCTGCCGACCAGGCCAATGTGTCGTCAGCGCAGCAGGTGAAGCACATCGGCGACGCGACCTTCATCCGGCGCGATGAGGTGTGGACAGACACCCGCTTCGATGCGTCGGTGATGCACGCCGAGGCGGTCGCTTTCGGCAGTCGGCGCTATTTCGATCTACTCCGACAGTATCCCGAAATCGGCCGTTACCTTGCGTTGGGAGATCGAGTGATCGTTGTGCTTGGTGATAAAGCGTTCCGTATTACGTCCTCCTGAGGCGCCTGTACGGGTCTATTCGCAGGGTTGCTCAGCGCAGAGGCGCGCCCCCCGGCCAGGTTAGGCGGACCGAGGGATGCGCCGCCCGATCTTCTCGGTCGTGATATGCCCCACAATATTGCCAGATCGCTCCGCGTATGTTAGAATTAGGCCTCGTCAATGATCTTTATCACATTTCTCGTCCGGCGCGCGCTCATTACTTGTCGGACGTTAATGTGTATTTTTGGGGCGCAATGCGCCGACAGCGAGGGCAATGGACCGCCGCGACATCCTCATGGCGCTGCCCGTATTTGCGGGCCTGTCTGACCGCGACTGGGAACGCGTGGTTGACCTCTTCAGCGAACGCCACTATCACAAGGATGATTACATCTTCCTGGAAGGCGAAGCGCCTGAGGCGCTTTACGTCGTTAAAACCGGGAAAGTCAAGGTCCTGCGGCATTCGACTGACGGAAAGGACGTAGTGTTACGGGTCGTCGGCCCTGGCCAGATGCTGGGTACAGTAGCGGTGTTCGATGGGGCGGGGTATCCCGGCACGGCGCAGGTGATCGAGGGTTGCTCTCTACTGGTCGTCTCGCGGAATGATACGTTGACGCTGGTGGGGCGGTTTCCCGTCTTTGCACTGGCGATCATTTCGGAGATGGGGCAACGCCTGCGCAGTTCCGCCGAACAGATTCGCAGCCTGGCCGTCGAGCGGGTAGAACAACGTATCGCGCGTGTGTTGCTGAAGCTGGCGGAATCGGCTGGCTCGGATTCGGCGGAAGGGCGCGTGATTGAAATGCCATTGACCCGACAAGATGTCGCGGATATGACGGGAACGACCGTCGAAACGGCGATCCGCGTCATGAGCAAGTTCCGCCGCGCCGAACTGATCCGGACCCGGCGCGGCAAGGTGGTGTTGGTGGACCTGGACGCCTTGGCCGAGATTGCCGAAAGCAGATGACCGGCTGAAGCCTCGACTCCAGAAGCATTTGAAATTACCGCAGCCGACCCGTGTTTTGACACGGGTCGGCGCTCATGTTAAAATAGAGTCAGTTCGCTGGCGAGCCGTCGCTCTGCTTCCCGAAAAGAGGCGGAGAGGAACTTCCCGACTCCCATCCCGCGAGATATGCGTAAAGGACGCCTCGACGGGAGAGGTCGCCCCACGAAACAGCAAGTGGGGGCATCTCGAGAGAAATCTTGAGACGACTACAACCGCAACAGAGAATAAACCCGCCTGCGCCTTTCGGGGCGTCGGTGAGGGCTGAAACGGTGTGGGTAAGAGCCCACCAGCGGTCCGCAGTGATGCGGCCGGCTAGGCGAGCGTGCGACCGGGAGCAAGGTGAGTGGGCCGGGCGTGTGCATTACATGGCACGTTTGGTCTCATCGCAGCACAGCCGGTGAAGGCAAGTTATACTTGCCAGGCCAGGTTGGGCCGATCGGGTTAAACCGGTCGAGACGGATGACGGCAAGGACGTAATGGGCATTGAGTCTCATTGCGGGCCGGACAGAATCGGGGGTATGACCCGGCGAACAACTGAATCGGCCGACGTGGCGGAATGGCAGACGCTGCAGACTTAGGATCTGCTGAGCATAGCTCGTCCGGGTTCAAGTCCCGGCGTCGGCACTAGATTCCCCAAATAGTCGCCTAGAAGACCCGAAAAGCCGTTCAGAACCGCGTGTTCTGAGCGGTTTTTCGTGTTTAAGGCCCATTTTGCCGCTGCTTCAGGTCAAAATAACCCTTAAAGCGCAACAGGCAGCAGACTCGGATTCTGTAACCAGGCAGCAGACTCGTCTTCTGAGATGTGAACCGATGTGTGGAATCTCTCCAGACAATAGTCACCAAACCAAGGAGGTTGTAGGATGGCAGCAAAGACCTTTAGTGAGGGTAGGAAAATGGTACTTTGCAGCGAGGCGCTCAAAGCGTTTGTGATTCAGAAACAGGTTGATGGCCTAAGCCCGCGTACCGTTGACTTCTACAACGGGAAAATCAGGATGTTCGTGGCGTTCGTCTCTGATAAGCCTGTCAGGGACTTGACACTCCAGGATGGCCAGAACTGGGTCCTTCACCTTGGATCGCGCAATCGCTACGTCAACCACCCGTTCAAGAAGGAAGTTCCCGAGCCTATGAGCAGGGCGACTCTACGAGGATACGTGCGCGCGCTCAAGGTCTTTGCATCGTATCTATACGAAGAAAGATACACCAAGACGAATGTCTTCGGGAGGATCAGGCTGCCGGCCGATACCAAGCGCGTGGTCGACATCCTCTCGGACGAGGAAATCGTGCGCATTTTCGGCGCCATCAACCCCAACTGCAAGCTTGGGGCGAGGATGCATGCCGTGCTTTCCTTGCTACTGGATACCGGTATGCGGATTGGGGAACTCGAGCGGATCACATTTGAGGACATCGATTTCAAGCAGCACCACATCAAAATCACGGGCAAGGGAGACAAGCAGAGATATGTCCCATTTGGGGTGACGACCTCCAAGGCTATTCTGGCCTGGTACAATATGTTCAGGGATGAAGAAGGAGATGATAGGCTTTTCCAGATGAGCCAGCACTCCATCGCTGAAGGTATGAAGCGCCTGGGTCGTAAGGTCGGGATCGAGAGGCTGCATCCTCACTTGTGGCGTCATACCTACGCGGTGCGCTGGCTTCGAAACGGTGGAGATGTGTTCTCGCTTCAGGCAGTGCTTGGACATTCGGATCTTGAGGTAACCAAGGTCTACATTCACCTAGCCCAGGTGGATATCGAGAACAAGCACCGACTTGTTAGCCCAGTTGACCGGCTCGGCCTTGGCAAAAGGCTCAGAAAGACCGGTACGTAGACGATCTTGAGGGTAAGGAGGGTCGAATGTTGCTGTTTCAGCCCGGTGCGATTGTAGCAACACCGGCAGCCCTGGAAGCGCTTCAAGAAGCGAACGAGGACCCAGGCGCCCTACTGCGCCGGCATCTGTCCGGTGATTGGGGTGACATGGGCGAATTTGACAAGCTGCAGAATGAAAGCGCACTTGAGGGCGATTGTCGCATCTTCTCAGCGTACGTGCTCGGAAACGGCACGCGCATCTGGATCATCACCGAAGCCGACAGGAGCAGCACTTGTCTACTTCTGCCGTCCGATTACTGAGAGCCGTTTACCTCTGGCCTGGGCTTGACACCCATCCAAGTGTCAGCCAACGGCCGCACCAACTGGCGGTGAGCAAATCAGAGTTCACCGCCAGTTTTCTCTTTTGGCAAGACACAACCTGGAAAAGATCTCTGATTCCCTATCTCGGCAGAACTGCTGTCTGTTGCTTGAGCCATGCGGTGAACACTGCAGCCGGCTTCCTCGCTCCCCCGTCGCCGACAATCTGCTTGGCTTTGTCCAGGAGCATGATGGGATCATGCTCGCGGCAGGCCTTGCGATAGTAGGAGATCGATGCTCGATCATTCAGGGTCCCGGCCAGCAGGTCAGCAAAGTATTCGATCTTGGCTTTCGCATCATCAGCGTTCACGTGTGGCTTGGATTCCTCTCCCTTTGCTTTGACCGCGTGCTCTCCCCTAACGTTAACGTTATTTATTTCATTCTGAACGTTTATTTCTTTCGTACTCCCGGCAGTACGAGGGGTCGTACTCTCGGGGGTACGAGGGGGTGTACTAGGTCGTACTGCCGGCGGTACGAGGGTCGGATAGATCCGCCGCTCAACCACCGCGTTGTGCTCATCGCGGATGAGCTCGTAGCGCAGATAACCCAGCTCGTAGAGGCGGGAGAGGTAGTTCCTGACCGTGTTCTTGGACATGCCGATGTACTTGCTCAGGTAGTCGTTGGAGGCCAGGCAGTAGCCGTACTTCTGCATGAAGCCGAACACCCGGCCGTAGACCAACTTCTCGCCCGCCGCGAGGCGCTCGTCACCCAACACCGTGGGCGGGATGATCACCCAGGGCGCGTTGTGTTCAGTTTTGCCGGTCTTCTTGTCTTTGTCCATATCACTGAGTCAGTCTGCTAGCATGCTAGCGAGCTATCATGCCAGCAAGGCTTCAAGCACTTTCTGCAGGAAGCTCTGCTTGCCGCAAGCTTCGAAATCCTGCAACACGTGGTTGAGCGCGATCCGGAGCACCTCGTTCTCAGTGGTTTTCATGCCGTGGCGTCGGAAGCCATAGACCACGTCGGTAAGCCGCCCCTTCTCCTGCGCCGTCAGCCGCGTGAAGGCAACCTCCTTGCCCGTCGTCTTGACGACCTTGCGGATTGTCTCAACCCACTCCGGTGGATAGCATGTCAGCGTGCTAGCTTGCGTGCTAGCGCGCTCGCGCTGCCGGTTGTTCGCAAAGCTATTGTCCTGCCTGCTAGCCCGGCTGCGTACTTGCTGTGGCCGCGCCGTGTGGGAAGCGACGACGTTCTCGGGAGACTGTTGAGACGCGGGCAGAGAAGTCTTGGGCTTTTCTGTCTCCTGGCTTTTCAGGCTGTCAACCTTCCGCCAGAGGATGTCGTCAGTTGGCATGGCGGTCCTCCTCAAGATCCAGGCTGGTGGCAACGGCGGCGATGATCTGGGCATCGATTTCCCTTTTCTGGTCCGCAAAGGCTGCCAACAGTGACAGGTCACACAGCTTGCAGATCTCGCGCGGCAAACCCCGTGAACAGGCGAAGACCTGATCGACGGCTTCACTTTGGAAGGGTAGAGGATTGTCGGCCCCGGCGCTGGCCACCTGCCAACGGTAGCGGATGAGCTCTGCCGTCTCATCCCGGGACAGGGCTGATAGGGCGGAAGGGTACATGCGGCTCTTGATCTCCGGGAAGCGCTCGATCCGGCTCGCCAACTCCTGCTGGCCACAGAGGATGATCATCAGAAGCAGCTCTTCGTTGGTCACGTAGGTCATCAGGTAGTGTAGGGTCTTCAGGCCATCGCGCACCACGTTCTGGGCTTCGTCGATGATGAGAACCGGAAAGCGATGTGCGTGGTGCTGCTCTACCAGCCAGGTGGTCAGGTTTTCCAGTGTCGCGCCGTAGCTGCGCTCGGTCTTGACGTCAAAGCCGGCACAGATGCGCCGCAACAGGGAGTTGGCGGTCTTGAGGTTGGGGGCGTTGAGGAAGTTCACGACGTTGCGCTCATCCTCGAGGAGCATCTGGGAGATGGTCTTGAGGAGCGTGGTCTTGCCGCTGCCGATCGGGCCGTACAGATAGAGATGGCCGCTGCGTTCGGAGACCACGTATTCGGTTTTCCGTTTGATCGAGAGGTACTGGGGAGCGTAGTAGAGGAAACGCGGGTTGGGCGTCAGATAAGTGAACGGCTTTTCATTGAGGTTGAAGAACGGCAGGTACATCTTACCAGACAGCATAGCACTTGGGCGAAGTTTGTAAAGGGGGTAGACTATTTGCCGCAACTCGGTAAGTCGAGAGAGAAGTTGGCCTATGTCAGCCCCCATCAGGACAGGTGCATGAAGCTGCAAGTGGCAGGCAAGAGTAATGGGCGTAGGTGACAAGAGAGGCGTCGGCAAGGAGCCTCACCCAAGGGGCTGTGTTTGCGCGCCTACACGCGCTCAGATGCCGTCCAAGTGCCACCCTTCTGTGGGTTGCATCCCGTGCGTTCTGCTTGCTTACACCCGGAAATCCGGACGATACGCTCCGTAGGCGGCTCGCGTCTCGGTAGTGCGTCAGCAAGCATTAGTGGCGTACGCGCTTTTGCCCGAAGCGTGCAGCAAGATACTCGATCTTGTCGGCTGTTAGGTTGCCATGTTCGTCGAATACGTGACCGAAGGTGACTGCGAATAGCATCACCTTGTACCGGCTAAGCGTGTTGAGTCCGTGCACAGTTCTGCATAAATGCGCCCTGTCGGTGTTCAGCGCCTGCTCTGCGGTCTCATAATCCCAATTCCGGCTTGCAATCTCCTCGCGCAACCAGTCCGCGGCGTCTCTGATCCTGTCTTGTTCGATCAGTTTCCAGATGTCCTCGCCCGGGAACTGCCGTGTAAGCTTTTTCTGTCTCGCATCCACTGGATATGCCATATTTGCCCCTCAAAGCCCTCAGTTTTAGTCGTCTCCTCCTCCGCAGGACTCGCGTTCGGCCGGGTGTGACAGGATCCAGATCGGGTGTCCAATGGTGTCCTGTTCGACCCGCGGAGTTCTGAGATGCTCTTGACCTCCCTTCTCATCCGAACACGTACCACTACCGAGTCGTCCGGTCAACACCCTGAGACCCCGAATCGAGATAGTCGTGGTCTAGGGCATCTACCGGGGTTGCACAAGGTATCGGAGTGCGACATTACACTCGGGTGTGATCGCATTGACCGGTAGTAGCCGTGGGGTATAATCGAACGTAAGTAGGTGCTGTTTCCGATTAGACCATTTGCAGCGCCGGGCGGTATGTGATGAGAAACCAGTTTGTTGGCCCCGAAGTGTCGGCCGCGGATCTCCGAAGGCTCCGAGGTGAGATCGATGATCTGACGCGGCAAGTCCCTAGAATCGCGCAGTTCCAGACCAGCCAACTCAGTGAGCATGTCAAGAAGCTTGGCGGGCATTCGATAAGCGCAAACCAGATTCGCTACCTCCAGCAATCGCAGCTTCTGGAACCGAAGAAAGACGCACGAGGGTATTTTATCTACTCGAGAAATGACCTTCGCGACCTCCTATTGATTTGCCGCCTTAATCAGGTCTACGGTATTCCATACACGACAGTCGGAGGTTACCTTCTGCGCGAGGCGAGAGACAAGGCTAGAGAGCGGCGCGAGTCCGATAACTCAGGTGGCTTCGACCCTTCGCTGGACCAGCCCCGGCGCGCCTTCCTCTTCTGGCGATCGCACCTTGCTATGCTGCTTCTTGCCTGGCTGTTTGGCGGCACTGTTCCGACCTTCGCTCGTATCCTCATACGCAGACAAAGCGTCCCGGCCTGGCCTGCCAACAGGAGCGAACCGAGCCTAGAGGTTCACAGGTGGGAGTTTCTCAAAGCTGATAGCATTCTCTCGAGCCCACGGCATGAAGATCTGACGCTGATCACCACTGAAGACCATGAGGCTCTGCATAAGCCGATAGAGTGGGATGACTGGAAGAGGTGCTACAATCTCGGTTTCAACTGGTACCTTGCAGAGGCAGGCGATCCGCAGACATCAACGATCTACTACATTGTGATCGCTTTGCCCAAGGGCAGCGTTGTCCTCGGTGACAGGAGGGGCTGGAGCAGTGAGGAGGCTTCTCTGTTCTGCCATCTGTTGGGAGCCGTCTTTCTGGAGACGTCGAACATGCCTGCCGAAGACGCTGACTCCGGGCAGATCAGCACTCGCCTGGACACAATCGTCAATTTCATCTCGAATTTATCACCCAAGTGGCAGTACAGCGCGGTCTTGACCCCAAGTCCGAGGAACCCACAGCAACTGACGGTTGCGGCGATGAGCAGTTCTTTCCGGACCAAAGCGCGCAGGAGTACTCTCGTCATCCTGGATCAGCCCCTGTCGGGATGGGCCTTCCGGCAGAATCAGTGTATGGTCGTGCAGCACACTACTGGTTTGGATGATCCACGCATCTCCTATCAGGCAGAGGAAGGGGCGACCGCGGCGGCCGCGATTTCTACCACGATCAACGGCAGGCAGAACGGGGTGCTGTACATCGGGACGCAGTTGCCGTTGGATGGTGAGGCTTTCACAAAGGTGGAACTGCAGCTTCTGCGAATTCTGGGCCGGATCATAGGCGAACTGATTGAGATTGAACGGATGCGGCTCAGTATTGGGCAAGATGCACTGAAGATCATTGCAGAACAACCCCTCAACGGGCTAGACTGGTCGCAATTCCCTCTTGATGTCGGCAAGATAATCGATGCCTTGGCGCGTGACAGGAACCTTGAGCGCCCGGCAGACAGTCTGCACTTCCTGGTCGTTCGAATAAGCAACTACGCAGACGTTCAGAGGATTTCTGCAGAAGTGGCTGAGTGGGCCGCTGACCAAGCTCGCCTGATGGCACTGCGCTACTATCTTGACAATCAGATCGGTGTCCCCACGCTATATGATCGGGCACCGGATCGGTTTGTGTTCCTGCTCCGACGGACTTCGATGGACGACGAAAGCGAACGCATCTTCCGCGACAAGATACGCAAGTATCTCAACTCGATGTCTCTGGCATTTGACCAGGGTGCACAGCCGGTTGCAATCCAATGCGACCTCTGGTCGCTTCCGTTCAGGTACGCCGAACTGGGTGTCCGATTAGGAGAAGGCGAATCTCAGGTTGAGACGGTCGTCGATGGACTCCTCCAGACTGTGGGGCGTTCCTTCGACGTTCTGTCGTTGTTTCACAAAGCCCACGATTTTGAGAAGATGGGAGCTCACGAGAAAGCCCTCGAGTTTTATGAGCAGGCCCGAGTCGTCGATCCCGAGAACGTCTACATATGGCGACACATCGCAAAGGAACGAACCTACCTGGGAGACTACGGGGGAGCCGCAAGAGGTTGGTTGCAGGTCATCGATGTTGACAAGCACCCCAGCCACTACCGTCGCCTGGCCTTCAATCTGGCTTGTCTCGGCGAACTGGACGATGCGGCCAGATATTGCGAGAAGGCAGCGAAGCTCGATGACCAAGCACCACAATGCTACGCAGAATGGGGCAGCGTCTTGTATCAGTTGGGGCAGCGCGACGAGGCCGCTGGCCAGCACGAGAAGGCTCAAGCCCGATACAGAGAAGCCGCAGAGAAGCTCTCCAGAGCTGCTCTGCTGGATCAGAACGAGCGCAATCGAGTAGCCTGGCTACTAAGGATGGCCGAAGTGCGCCTTGCTCTCAGAGAATACCGAGATGCACTGAGCGCATGCAACCAAGCCCTCACCTACGCACCGGACAACCCCATGATCCCGTTTTGGATCATGAAGGTCCGTCGCGCCATGGATCTACAGGCAAAGGGGCCAGCCGATACGAGCGCTCATTCAGGCGCACCAGCTACGTCTCCTGATCAGTCACATTCTTCTATTGAGTGGCGTTGAACAAATGCTGCTGGCTGCGTCTTGCTGATACTTCCAAGGAGGCCGTCCTGTCAGAGTGGATCTCGGTCAAGGAGGCGGCAGACCATACTGGCTACACGCCAGCTCACGTCCGCTACCTTCTGCGAAACGGACTGGTCAAGGGCCAAAGATTTGGCCGTGACTGGTTCACCACCAAGAAAGCCCTCGCCGAGTATCTGGCCACCAATCCCCGGCCGGGTCCCGAGCCCAAATCCGAAACTTGACATTATCTGCGCTAG
>JBBQRS010000052.1:0-31595 GCA_038214535.1 Anaerolineae bacterium | reverse complement strand
ATAGACGATACAAATCACTCACAAGTACCTTACCGGATAACGACAAATTTGTCAACTCGAAATACACGCGCGAAGGTCGGCGCAACGCAGGCAGAGCGCGCGAGGCAACGCGCCCGTTCAGCCTTGGTACGTCACGATGCCGCGGCAGCGCGGGTAGTTGACGCAGCCCCAGAACTTCCCGTCCTGATGGGGGCCGCTCCTGGCGGGGCGGAGCACCCCATCAGGTCACTTCCTCGATCGCTATGCGATTCTCGCCCGCGCCAGGTTCAGCGCCAGCAAACGCGCAAGCAGCTCCTCATCGGTCACATCATGCGGCCACGCGTAGGCATCCAGCACCGCCTCGTCGAGCTTCCGGTGCGCGAGGTCCAGCCAGGTGGGGCGCGCGTTATAGAGGTTGGTCAGCGTCCGCTTCTTGAGTTCGGCGTCGCTTGCGCCCGGCGGGTCGAGCCACGCATTGCGCAACTGCACCAGCTCGCGGGCGGCCGCGGCAATGGCCTCGGCGCGCGGGTCGCCCACCGGCTCCGCGCCGGGCGGCCACGGGAAGGGGAAGGTCTCGAAGGTGGTGGTGGGTGTGTAGCGCGGCCGGTCTTCCAGCGCCGTGCCCATGCGCAGCGCCCACACCTCATGCACGCGCGAGTGCAGCACCCCGAAGAAGTAGTCGTCCTCGCGGGCAAAGACGATTGTACCGTCGTTCGCCAAGTGATTCGCCGGCATCCATGAGAAAACCCGATACTTGGAAACGCGCGGCGTAGCAATATAGCGAGAAAGGCCATTAAGTGCTCGACGCATATCCGGTCTGGGACGCGCATATTGCCACCACTGGCCCCGGTAGTCGTCTCGCCGATTCGCTCGAACCGGAAGTACGTTCATACGGACATGCTCGAAAGGCATTTCGTACTGTGCAGCCTCTTCCATCTCCATGTCCGCAAAATAGATAGTCCATGAGCCTCGTGACCCGCGTGCGATGTCTATTGCACTGGCAACAGGTCTTACAACATCAGAATTGAATCGGCCATTTGGATTCATTGGGGCAGTTAGCATTCGCTCTGCCAATTCTGCGGGAATATCAAAAGGGGCTTTGGGAGATGGACCTTGAAACGATAGGCCTCCATTTTCCGGGAGAATTTGGGCCTGGGTGGTGTCCGCCAATGCAGTCAGATTAGCGTTGATCTTAGTTACTGACTTTCCATCCAACTCTCTAACCGCCTCGCCACCGCCGTCGAAACCCACCATTGAAACATGGACGTTAGCTCCGGCAAGAATCCAGTCCCGGTCGGAAATCGCCCAGAAGATGTCGCCCGACTCCTTGATGCGTTCCAGCACCTTGCGGTTGGCACCACCACGAATGCCCTGCGTCGCCAGCAGCCCGACGCGCTGCACCGTGCCCTGCTCGATGTAGGCGCGCGCCTTCTCGAACCAATAACAAACGAGGTCACTGAAGTTGGGCAGCCGGTCACCATAGAGCCGGAACAGAGCTTCCGTGTACGCGTCGCCCAACTCCTTGCGCATCCTGCCGCCTCCCAAAAACGGCGGGTTGCCGATGATCACGTCGGCGGCGGGCCACGCCGGTTCGGTGGGCGGGTCGGTGGCGCGATCCATGATCGCGTCCATCTGCAACACGTTGTCCAGCGGGCGCAGCACCGGCGCCGACGGCGCGCCGAAGCCGTGCTCGTGCAGCCATTGCAGATAGCCGATCCAGATGGTCGCCTGCGCCAACTCGTGCGCGTACTCGTTGATCTCGATGCCGTGCAGTTGCGCCGGGTCTACGCGCGGCGTGAAGCGGGTCAGCCCCAGCGCTGCCGCCAGCCGGATCACTTCATGCTCCAGGTCGAGGAGCTGGCGCAGCGCCACGTAGAGGAAGTTGCCGCTGCCGCACGCCGGGTCGAGCACCTGCACCGCGGCGATCTCATCGGCGAACCCGTCCAGCAGCCGGGCCAGATCGGCGTTACACTTGTCGCGAAAGCGCGTCCGTTTGGCTTTCTCCGCTGCGCTCACCTGCCCGGTCGGGGCGGCGTCGCGTTCGGCGGCCAGCGCCTCCGCCTGCACCCGCACCTCGGCCCACCTCCGGCGCAGCGGGGCCATCAGCACCGGCTCCATGATCAGCAGGATATCCTCGCGGCTGGTGTAGTGCGCGCCCAACTGCGCCCGCTTGTCCGGGTCGAGGCTGCGCTCGAACAGCGTGCCGAGGATCGAAGGCTCCATCGCCGCCCAGTTCAGCCCGCAGATGTTCGCCAGGATCTCCAGCCCTTCGGCGTCCAGCGGCAGCACTTGCGCATCGTCAAACAGTCGCCCGTCGAAGTGCTGGATCGGCTCCGTGCCGAACCAGCCGCCGGTGCTCATCGCGGCGAAGAGCTGGCCCAACTGCGCGGCGAACGCATCGGGGCGGCCCCGCGCCGCCTGCACCAATCGGGTGAAGAGGTCGTGCGGCAGCAGGTTCACGTCCTCCGCAAACAGGCAGAACAACAGCCGGATCAGGAAATGCGCGGCCTCTTGCGGGTCGGCCCCGGCCGCGCGCAGCAGTTCCGCCAGCCGCCCGAACTCCTTCGCCGCTTGCTCGGTCACCTGGGCCGGGGTCTGCGCGGCATGGAAGCGCTCCGGGTCGTGGAAGACGGCGCGCAACGTCGCCATGCCGTCCGGCGTCAGCAGGTCATCGAGCGTCAGGGTCACGGGGCGGTTCGCCGCATTCACGAATTGGGGATGGATGATGACCTTGTCCAAGTCGCAGGCGATCAACAGGGGCGGGTTCTCGAGGTCTTCGCGATACTGGAGCAGTTGCCGGTAGGCCGCGTCCAGGTCGGCGCGCTTGCCCTTGTACTCCCAGGCGAACAGGCCTCGCCGCCAGACATCCGCGAAACCCTGCTTGCCGCCCAGCTTCTTCGCGCCCGCCTCGAAGGTGTAATGCCGCCCGGTCGGGTCGGCCTCCAACGGCGTGGGGTAGTCCACGAGGCGGCACACGTCCATGAAGTGCTCCTGATAGCCGGAGCGCTCCTTAACAATGACGTTGCGCCACTTCGCGACGAACTCCTGTGGGGTCATGGCCTGCGGCATAGTCGGGGACGCCTCGCGTGGGTGGGATTTGCCGCGAGTATAGCACGGGGTGAAGAGGGAGACAAGGGATAAGTAGACAAGGAAACAAGGCGAACAAGGTACACATCTCCTTGTTTCCTTGTTTCCTTGTCTACTTGCTTCCTTGTCTCCTTGCCTAATATCCGTCCGTCCGGTAATTGCAGGCGTCGGTGTCGCAATCGCAGGCCGGTATCTCCGTTGAAATGTCAATCTGCGCATACGGATCACCGGCGCCGTTCTTGTTGTACTTCGGCAGATTCCGCACACCGGGAACCGGCTGGATCGTCGCCGAGAACTCGAAGTCCGACGTCGCGCCGCGCTGCTCCAGGATGCTATCCTTAGAAACCGTAATCACCATGAGGTCGAAAGACCAGGTGATGCGGGCCGCGCTTCCCAGCGGCTTGGCGTCACGGCCCTGGATCACTTTGGTATGCGCCAACACGCTCTTCAGCGCACACTTCACCGTATCGTCGGCCACCGGGAAATGGGTGGCGACGGTGAGCCGGGGCCGGGGCTCGATCTGGCTGAGGATGTACCCGAAGGACCCCTGCGGCGTATGCGAGCTGTTTTGAACCATCACAGCCTGCCTCACCACAGCCGGGTCAACCTGGCGGGGGTCCGATAGGTGGCTGATTTTCATGGCCCAGATCTCCGCCGGGACAGACATCTCATGGATGAAGACATCCACGCCTGCGCCGTTATTCCTGGCGTTCTCGATGCAGAGCGTCTCAGGCTTGGTGTCGCTGGTGTAGATCATGGAGAGCGTCTTCGCGCCGGGGATGCCGGGCGGGGTGAACTCGAGCTTGTAGCCGAGCGAGCCCTGGCGGGCGTGAATCACCTTGAAATAAGAGATCTTCACCCCGGTATCCAGGTTGTTATAGGCGACGCCCCCGTTCTGCCAGTCCAGCTCGATCGGTATCATGGCGTAGCCGTCGCGGGGATCATCGCCTCCCACCGGCGCAGGCTCATAGGGCAGGCCCCACTTCTCCATGAGTGAACGGGGGTCGGGCGCGTGGGGCGTATAGCTCGTTGCCTGGAAGCTGAAGCTCTCCGAGTGCCACCGGCAGGCTTCCCGCAGGTGCTCGCAATAAGCCCGCGTGCCATCATCATAGAAAATCCCCGATCCCGCCGGGCTCTCCAGATGCGACGGCCCGGGCCCGAAGACGTAGAGCGGCGACAGGCGATCCGCCGACGGGCCGAAGCAGTAGATGTGCGTCAGGTCGCTCATGTGGTCGCCGTGCAGGTGGTTGATGAAGACCTTATCCATCCTGCCCGGGCCGACGTTCATAGCGGTGTAATTGGAAAACACGCCGGAGCCGCAGTCGAAGACGAAGTTGTCCAGCGGCGCCTGCGTCTCATCGTTCCAGCCGACCTCGACGAAGACGCTCATCATCTGCTGTTTGCGCCTGAGATTCGGCGGGATGGAGGACCCCATGAAGGTGATCCGCATCTCGTCATAGCCCAACCGCGGGATGGTTGATTTGGTCTCCTTGCTGAACGGGTTGAATGGAGGCAACCGGTCGAAGTAGGTGTAGCGTTGCGCAGCGCCGGGCTGGTTCCACTCGCAGACCGGCCCATCGGGGCAAACGCAGTCACCATCTACGCACGCGTCATCTGCCAGGGCGCGATGCACTCCGGGGCCGAGCAGGGCGCTCCCGAAGGCCAGCCCGCCAACCGCCATACCCGAAAATTTGAGCAGTTCGCGCCGGCTCAGCCTGTTCGACCCGTCTTTGTCAGAAGTCTTCATGCCTTTTTCTCCATCGTTGGTGTATGGTGCGTAAGCCCTTCGCACCTCGGTATATCTTGATCCAAAGATTTTATGTGCGGGGGTACTGCCCTCAACCCTGCTCGACGATTTCCTGCACCCGCTCCAGGGTAAGCGCTTGCGTCTCCTTGCCCGCGAGCAGGATGGCCCGGTTCGTCTCGGGGTCCAGCCCGATCAACAGCAGGTTGGAGCTACGGAATAGCAGCGGCAGGATGTGGCTCTCGGAGGCGACGGCCAGGTCGTAGATCAGCACGTCCGGCGCCGTAACTGCGGTCAGCGCCTCAACCTGCGCCCAGGTGGTCGCCCGCACCAGGTGCAAGTTTTCGCTCTCCTCCATGCCGGCGCCCACCAGCGAAAGTAACAGCGATTTGCCGTAGAACAACACCGTGCGCTCACTCATGCTGCCATCATATCAAGCGGCCGCGCGCCTGTATACTCCACGCGGGGATAGAAAAAGGATAGCCTCGCGAGCGGCGAGGCTATCCTCAGGGGCAGGGTTGGCGGGCGAATCCGTGGGGCGGTTACACCAGCCCGGCGCGCAGCGCGTAAGCGACCACCTGTTCGCGATTTTTCAAGTGCAGCCGCCCCATGATCTCGCGCATGTGATACTTCACCGTGTGCTCGCTCAGGTGCAGCGTCGCTCCGATCTCCTTGTAAGACAGCCCTTCCACGACGAGAGCCATGACCTCTCGTTCGCGCGGGGTCAACGCCGGGCCGGGAGTGGCCGGGGCTGCGCGCCCGCCGGCCTCACGACTGAACTCACGCAGCAAAGACCCGGTCAGCTCGCGCGAGAGAGGCGCTTCGCCGCGCGCCAGCCCGCCCAGAAAGTCGAATAACTGATTGGGTTCGAGGTTCTTCAACAGGTATCCACTGGCCCCGCTCTTGAGCGCCTCGAACAGATCGGCGTCTTCGGCGGAGGTGGTCAGCATCACGATCTTGATCTCCGGCATCTCGGCGTGAATCGCCCGCGTGGCGCACAGCCCATCGCAGTGCGGCATCCGCACATCCATCAGGATGACATCCGGGTGCAGGGCGCGCGCCAACTCCAACGCTTCAAACCCATCGCGCGCGGCCCCCACAACGGGGTAGCCGCCGGCCTGGAGCAAGTTCTGTAGTCCCTCCAGGAATAAGCCATGATCGTCCGCCAACAAAATCTTCATGCCGATCACCTGCCTACTGAGATTGCACTCGGGGCGACTGCACCGGGACACATACCTCGACCCGCGTGCCCTCGCCCGGCGCCGAATGCACGGCCAACGCGCCACCGATGCGCACCGCGCGCTGGCCCATCACGCGCAGCCCGTAGTGCTCGCCATCGGCGCGCGCCGCCGCATCAAACCCGACTCCGTTGTCTTCGACAGTCAGCCACATTTGCCCCGCTGTCAGTTCCAGCCGCACTGTGACCCGGCCGGGAAATCCCGCATGTTTTCGCACGTTCGCCAGCGCCTCCTGCACAATTCGCACGAGTTGGATACCCGTGGTCGGGGCCAGGTAGGATGGATCGCAAAGCGCGGCTGCATCATCGCCGATCTCCAACCTCACAGGGATGCCATTCTGTTCCTCGAAGCGGGCCGTTACTTGGCGCAATGTCTCGCAGAAACCCTCCGAGGGAAGGCTGACAACCAGCAAGTTGCCGATCAGCTCGCGCATATCGCTCTGGAGACCGAGTGCGACTTCCGCCAACCGGCCCAATGTTGCCCCGGCATCCTGGGTTCGCCCTACTTGAAGATAGACCTGGGCGGCCTGCGCTTGCATGTTCAGGAATGCGAGACTCTGCGAAAGGCCATCGTGCAACTCATCAGCCAGCATCACACGTTCCTGCATGGTCGCTTGCGCCCACTGCTCCTCCAGAATCCGCGTTTGCGCCCTGTGCTGCTCGGTTACATCACGCATCAGGAGCAGGCGACCCAGGATGAGCCCGCGGAAATCCGCCAGCGGGGCAAGTTCCAGCGCATAGCTCCGGGATTCGCCTCCTCCGCCCAGGCTGATTTCGACCGGCGCGGCGTCGGCGTTGGCGAGACGCGCGGTCAGGTCAGGACAATCCGGCAGAAGCTCCTGTAGAGTCCTGCCGCGGGCCTGTGTTTCTGTGGCGCTCAGGATGCCCGCGGCCGCGGGGTTCAGATTGGCGACCCGTCCATACGCATCAAAAACCACCATACCCTCCGGCATCTGCTCGATGACCAGTTGGCGGGCGATGACCATCGGGTCAAGTAGGCGGAAACCGAATAACGCAAGTCCGTACAGCAAAGCTCGAAACAGCAGCGCGACGGTGACGAAGTCTACCGGAGTGTCGAGATCTCGGAAAATGATCTCCAGCAGATAGATCGCCAGTGCCCCGATCTGCCCAAGCAGCATCAGCGCAACGGGCCACCGATGCAGCGGCGAGCGAATGAATAGCCGGACGAGGACGAGCGTGCTGGTCAGGATCAGGCTGAATGCATAGCCGGTCAGGAGCCAGTTCGCACTGCCACGCACCGTTTGTAGCGTCCCATCGAAGCTATACGCTCGCCATATCAGGTGATGCGAATCATTGGTCAGGGTCAACAGCGCGGCAACGAGTGAAGGCAGAAACAAAAGGAACACGTTGCGCCGGGACAGCCAGCGCCCGGGGTAGGCATACGCCAGGACGAAGCAGGTGTTGGCAGTGACCGCAGGCAGTTGAACCAATCCCTGAAACGTGCGCCAACCGATCTTGGTCGAGAGATCGTGCGCCGCGGCTTCCCCTGTGATGCCCAGCAACCACAAGCCGATGAACAGACAACTGACAGCCAACGGACGCGCGCCCGGCACGTCGCGCCGCCGCCAACCATACAGGCCCAACGCGCCCACGAAGAGGGCGGACACAAGCGCCAGCCAGATGCTGCGGATATATGCGTAATCGCCGGTCATAGATCAGCCATCGTTGGAGGAAAACTTGAGAATAGGAGGCGCAGGCTGTCTCACGCAGGGCCGCTCACGGGAGGCTTACGCGGGTAAAGCGCGCGCTTGCGCCGCGATGAGCGTGTCCCAGCGCGCGTTCATCTCGGCGTCAAGCGTCCGGCGCGCCGCGTCGGCGTCGAACCCCTTCACAAAATCACGTCGTGAGAGTTTCATGGTTGCCTCCTGTTACGATCACGCCCTACCACTCCGGAGTGGTAGTCGCGCAGTTGAAGGTCGCCGTGTACAACTGTTGCGCGGACGCCACATCACACGCCGAGATCGGCTGGTCTTTCGGGCAGTTGGCCGAATCGTCCGGCCACCACTGGGCAGCGGCCATGCAAATCTGGTCTCTCTTGCGGAACCCCTCGCCGGAGCCGTCAACATGCGGGCCGTGAGAGCGCCATCGCTTTCAGTCGGAACTGATGCCGCCGAGGACTCTTGTAGGGTGACCGGCTGCAGCAGGCTGAGCAGAAAGAGCGGGAGAATCGAATGCAATGGCTTGCGGTGGACTTCTCGCCGGCTCACGACGAACACCTCCTGACCCTGCTACTTCTCCGGTATCTGCTGGAGCGTCTCGATGAGGAAGTCGTACAGCTTCTTGACGCTGGCGACCTCCATCCGTTCATTGGGCGAGTGCACGTCCTGCAAGGTCGGCCCGATGGAGATGGCATCCATGCCCGGATACTTGCTGACAATGGTCCCGCACTCCAGCCCGGCATGGACCGCCGTGACCGCTGGATCTTCTCCGTACATGTCCCTATAGATCTGCTGCATCAGCAGAAGGATCGGCGAATCGGGATTGGGCTTCCAACCGGAGTATTTCCCGCTGAAAGCGACGTCAACGCCGGCCAGGCGCCACACGCTATCGATTATTTGACTCACGTCGGCCAACTCCGAGTCCACGGAACTGCGCGACAGCATGGCGACCTCCGCCTGACCGTCCGCCACGTTCACGATCCCCATGTTGGTCGAGGTCTCCACCAAGCCGGGCACGCCATCGCTCATGCGAAGCACACCCTGGGGATTAGCTTCCAGGAGGTCAATCAGCGCGGTCTGCACATCCTCTGTCATGACGTTGGCCGGCAGGTCACCCGACGCGGCCTGCACGCTGAGATCAGGCTCCACGGCAGCCAACTCGTTCCGCAGCGTGGCTTCGAAGTCCCCGACGCTTTCCAGGAAGGCGTCGGCCTGACCTATCGGCACAACGATCAAAGCAGACGCTTCGCGGGGGATGGCGTTGGCGGCAGTGCCGCCTGCAATTTGGGCCAGCCGAACGCCGTAGTTCGTCGCGGCCCCCTTGAGGAAGCGAACCAGCAGCTTAGTGGCGTGACCGCGTCCCAGGTTGATGTCCACGCCGGAGTGGCCGCCCTGCAGCCCGCTCACGCTGACCGTGTAGGCCTCCGCGCTGGCCAGAACGGGCGCCTGCGCATATTCGATATTCACTTCGGCGTACTCACCCCCGGCGCTGCCGATGGTGAACTCGCCCACCTTCTCAGAGTCCAGGTTGATCAGGATGTCACCCTGTAGCGCGCCCGGCTCCAGACCGAGAGCGCCGTCCATACCGTCTTCCTCATTCACTGTGAACAGCGCTTCGATGGGACCCAGCGCCAACGTTTTCGATGCCAGGACGGCCATCGCAATGGCGACGCCGCTCCCATCGTCGGCGCCAAGGGTCGTCCCATCGGCCATCACCCACCCGCCCTCCACGTAGGCGTCAATAGGATCGTTGAGGAAGTCGTGGGTGCTGGTGGACGACTTTTGCGGCACCATATCCATGTGGGCCTGCAAAATGACACCGTGACGGTTCTCCATGCCGGGGCCGGCCGGCTTACGGATGCGCACATTGCCCACGTCATCAACAATGGTCTCGAGGCCGAGGCCTTCGCCAAACTGCACCAGGTAGTCGCGCACCTGCTCCTCGTGGTGCGAGGGCCTCGGGATCTGGGTCAACTCGTAGAAGTTCTGCCAGACTTCCCCCGGCTCCATGCCGGCGACGGCCTCCTTCAGCCGCATCCGGCCCAGCTCGGTCGCGGCCCCATCCCGTGGATGGCGCCCTCGTTCTGGTCGGGCAGCGCCTCATTCGTCCAGGTGGGCGGGTGCTGGATGCTGTATCCCACCTCCGTGTCGGTATAGGTCTGCCACGCGGCGGCGGTCTCCGGCGCAGGCGCAGCCACCGGCTCCGCGAAGCAGCGCGACAGATACTCCACGCTGGCCGTCAGCGCGGCCACCAGCCCGTCGCCGCGAAAGCTGTGGCTCAGGTTCGGCAGGGGGATGAAGTCGAACGCCTTGTCGTCCGTTTCCAGCGCCTGGATGAAGTTCACCGTGTTTTGCAGGTGGACGTTGGTGTCAGCCAGACCGTGTATCAGCAGCGGCGCGGCGCGGAGCTGATCCACCCTGGCGATCAGTTTTGTGGCGGCATAGCCCTCCACGTTCCGCGCTGGGGTCCGCATGTAGCGCTCGGTGTAGATGGTGTCGTAGTAGCTCCAGTCGGTCGGCGCGGCGCCGGCCACGCCGCAGTGGAAGACCTCCGGCGCGTGGATCAGCGCATACAGGGTCATGTAGCCCCCGAACGATTTGCCGTCCGTGCCGATGCGGTCGGCATCCACGTAGGGCAGCGTCCGCAGGTATTCGATGCCCGCCAGTTGATCGTCCAGCGCCGCCTTGCCGAGCTCTCCGAAGATCGGCGTCTCGAAGGCGTGCCCGCGGCCGAAGCTGCCGCGGTTATCCAGCCGCCACACCAGGAATCCCGCTTGCGTGTAGAGCACATCGCGCTCGATGATGTTGAAGATGTTGGTGGTCCCATAACGATTCGAGACCATCTGCAGGCCGGGGCCGCCGTACCAGTGCACCACCACCGGATACTTCTTGGCCGGGTCGAACCCCTCCGGCTTCACGAGTTGCGCGTAGAGGTCGGTGCTGTCATGGGCCTTGACGGTCAGGAACTCGCGCGTCATCTTGGGCAGGTCTAGCGCTGGCCCCGCGCATTGGGCCAACAGCTGTTCGCCGCTCCCGTCCGTCTGGATGAGGCGCGTGACCGACGGCGCGTCCACGTTGGAGAACTGGTCCACCAGGTAGCGGCCATCGGCGGAGAGGGCGGAGAGGTGGAATCCCGGCTGCTGCGAGATCTGCTCTACTTGGCCGCCGGCGATGCTCACGCGATCTATCTGCCGGTCGAGCGGACTGCTGCGGGTCGTCACGAAATACGCCCACTTCCCGGCGAGGTCGGCGTGCACCGGTCGGCCCGGCGTCAACAGGTCCCAGGCGCTGGAGTCAATCATCCAGTCGCCGCGCGTGAGCTGGCGCACCAATTCTCCGGTTCGCGTGTACAGGTAGAGGTGCATGAACCCGTCGCGCTCGGAAAGCCACAGGAATTGCGAGCCGTCGCCGATGAAGACCGGGGCTGCATAGCGTTCCTCATTGATCCAGTTCGGGTCCGTCTCCTCGATGAGGGTCCGCACTTCGCCGGTGTTGGGGTCCCAGGCGTTCAGCCTGAGGAGGGTGTGGTCGCGGTTCACGGTGATGAAGAGCGCCTGCCGGGAATCGGGCGTCCAGGTGAAGAAGGGCAGCACGTACTCGGTCCCGTCCGGCAGCGGGATCTCCAGCGGCGGCGCGGTCGCTCCCTCGGCCAGCGCGTGGAGCGTGGCGGTTGGGTTGGCGGTCCCCGCCGTCGGATAGCGGGTGTAGCTGACGGTCGCCGGAACGGGTCGGTAATCGGTCACCGGGTCGTTTTGCACAGCGCTCTCGTCCAGGCGCAGGTAGATCAGCCAAACGCTGTCGGGCGACCACGCATAGGCCGGCTGGGCCGCGCGTGTGGCGAGTTCCTCGTTGTAGACCCAATCCAGGGCGCCGTTGAAGACCGCTTCGCCGCCATCGGCAGTGAGGCGTTGGCGCTTGCCGTCGGCGAGGCTCACGACGTAAAGGTCGTTATCCTGCACGAACGAGATGCGCCCCCCATCTGGGGTGAACGTCGCTGCGGTCACCCCGCTGCCGCCTTCGGCCGGCGAGGTCAGGTCGCCCGTCTCCGCGTCCAGCAGCCAGAGCTTCGTCGCCCCTGCCAGCAGCAGCCTGTCGCTTAGCGGCGACCACTGCGCCGACGTGATGTCAATGTCGTCCGGGCTCTCGGCCGGGTTCAGAAGCTGGAGCTTCTCCCCGGTGGCGGCGTCGTAGCGCCACAGCACATCCTGCCCGTCCACAGGCTCGATGTAAGCCAACACGGCGCCGGTCGGGCTCCACAGGAAATTCGACGGACCCGGCCCGACCAGCGCGCCGGGGGCCGTGAGCATCCGCGGGGTGAGCGCGCCGCTCTCTTGCGGGGCCATCTCCCTGGTCTCTTGTAGGGTGGCCGCGATCTCCGGCTGGGTCTCCGGAACCTCTTGCGGCGTAATGGCCGGCCCCGGAAGCGGCGCGCAGGCCGCCAGTGACGACGCGATCAGCAGGATCGCGACGCCCACGCGCAACAACGCGCTACGGTCCCGTTTCTCGTCCATGATGATGATCCCTTTCCAGCCGGAGTAGCTCCCGCTGAAGAACGACGTCAACGCCGGCCGACCCCACAAGCTGGTAAGCATCCGAGCTATGCCATCCAGAGTAGTAACCATCTTTAACGCGCAGGTTGACCGCGCCTGCGCCGGCTCCACCATGAAATTGCGACGAGTGAGCTTCTTCATGCCATCGTCCCGATACATATATCTGAAAGACAAACCGAAAGATCGACTACACCGGCTACGGGGGTCAGCTGGAACTAAGCTATGAGCAGGCCAGATGCAGTCGGTTCAGGAGTTGAGGATAGAACAGCGGGAGGGCTGCGCGCTCAAAGTTGCGCAGGGAAATGGGAGCATCAGTTGGGCACAGGATGATGAAGGAAGATTTCACCGCAGCCTCCTCGCTTTGACGAAACCGGCCCAGAAGTGAAACGAATCACAGACGCTTGTCCGCATTATATCGCCAACATAACGCCGTGTCAACCATTTTTGGAGGCAAGACCGTCGAGCCTGGTGGGAAGTAAACGCCCAGACACGGCACGAGGCGGCGGGCGCGCCCGTCACCTCGTGCCTATCTCTCGCGCGATCAACGCTGCAGCAGCGTTGATCGCTGGCGATCCACTCACGCCGGAAACGCGCGCCCCTGCGCCGTGATGATCATATCCCAGCGCGCGTTCATCTCGGCGTCAAGCGTCCGGCGCGCCGCGTCGGCGTCGAACCAGGCCAGCGAGCGCCGCACGCCTTCGGCCCACGTGACCTTGCAATCAAAGTCGGGGACGAAACGCTTGATCTTGCGGTTGTCGAAGACGGCGCTGTTGCTCTTATCGCCGATGAGATCGCCCACTGCGCCGGGGTGATACGCCGCGATCAGGTCGGATGTCACGTGGATGATGTCGGGCTCTACGCCTGCCGCGTGGCCCGCTTCCAGGGTGATCCGGTTCCAGGTCAACACTTCGTCGGACGTGATGTGAAACGCCTCGCCGATAGCCGTCGTCAGACCCAGCAGCCCCACCAGACCCACAGCGAAGTCGGCGTTCCAGGTCATGGTCCACAGCGAGGTTCCATCGCCGGGCACGATGATCTTCTGCCCGCGG
Source organism: Anaerolineae bacterium (assembly GCA_038214535.1). Taxonomy (GTDB): domain Bacteria; phylum Chloroflexota; class Anaerolineae; order CG2-30-64-16; family CG2-30-64-16; genus JBBQRS01. The sequence goes on along the minus strand of JBBQRS010000052.1, from coordinate 18,270 downwards.
CGCATCCGGTCAATGACGGTGTAGGGGTGCTGCCAACTCGCCCCGGCCAGCGGAATCTGCGACGGGCCGTAGGTCAGCGACGGGCGGATGATGGTCGCCGGGAAGCCGTCCTCCCGATACGCGCGCATCAGCCGTTCCTCGCAGGCGATCTTGTCCCGGGAGTATTGCCAGAAGGGATTCTCCAGCGGCGTCTCCTCGGTGATGAGATAATGCGCCGGAGGTTTTTGATACGCGCTGGCCGAACTGATGAAGACGAACTGCCCAGTCTTCCCGGCGAACAGGCGCAGGTCGCGCGCGATGTCATCCACGGTGAAGGCAATCCAATCCACCACGGCATCGAAGCGTTCAGCGTCGAACAGCCGGGCCAGCGCCGCCTCATCGCCGTGCACGTCGCCCACCAACAGCCGCGCCCCCTCCGGCGCGGGGTACTTCGCCGACTGCGCACGGTTCAGGATGGTCAGATCGAGGCCGCGCGCCCGCGCCAGCTCCGCACACGCCGAACTGATCAACCCCGTGCCGCCGATGAAGAGAATTTTCATGGGTTATTCCTTTTTTGAGAAACCCGGCTTCTCCGAGAAACCGGGTTTCTAGGATGAGCGCCGCTGCAGCACAGACTCGGTAACACGCCGAAAAATGTACACCGGGATCAGCAGGAACCACACGTACATCCCCAGGCTAGCATTGAAGAACGCGATCACTGCCGAAGCGAGGAACACGAACGGCGAAAGCAGCAAGTTGAGCCGAACATCGCGGACCACCTCCGGCGACGCGGCTTCCGTGACGAACCCGTGGCCCAGCGCATAGCCCCACAACCAGAACAGCGACAACCCCATCCCCGCCGCCGTACCCGCGTACAGCACGACCGACACCGTCTCCGGGGAGAAGTTGAACAACACGCTGGTGGGGAAGGGCAGGAACGCTACGAACATCAGGAAGAGAAAGTTGAGATACACCAACCGCCGGTCGTAGCCCTGGATGTAGCGGAAGCAACGGTTATGCGCCAGCCAGTAGAGCGCAATGACCCAGAAGCTGACCAGGAAGCCGATCACCTTCGGCCACAGCGCAACAATCCACGGCGTGAGACTACCGGCAGACTCCCGCGCCGCTTCCGGCAGCCGGATGTCTATCGCCAACAGGGTGATCGCAATCGCCATCACGGCGTCGCTGAAGAACACCAGGCGCTCCAGGTCGAGCGTGGTCTGTGATTTGTCGGAGGTGGGTTCGCCCATGGTGCCTCTCGGTGGTGGGTAGGTGGTCAATTATAGCACGAATCGGGCCTGTCACTTCTGAGAAACCGGGTTTCTGCGAGAAACCGGGTTTCTGAGTGACAGTGCCCCTCACTGCATCTGATCCGCACGCTTCCACCAGAGCAGCGTTCCAACCAACCCAGCGAGGCCGGTGAGGATCACCAGCGCGTAACTCACCAGCCCCATGTGCGCGTACGCGGGGCCGGCCATTCCTGCATACAATGCCGGTACCGCCCAGGGGAAGTATTCTCCCCAGCCCGTCGCCGCGACGATCTGCGCCAGGATCAGCATCAGGATGGCAAACCCCATCGGCGGCAGATAGCCATGCCCCGAGCTCGCCACGAAGGCCACCGGCGGCACGAGCAGAAGGGTCAGTGCAGCCGTCACCGCCAGGGTGGCGGTCGCTTGCCCGAATGTCCCGGCAGGGGCGGACGGCAACCCAACTGCCGCGCCCACCCCCAGCGCGAGAAGATAGATCAACGTCGTCAGTGCGACCGCCCACCCAGTCACGACGACGAACTTCGCCAGTACGATGGCGCGACGCGGCGTCGGCAGCGCCAGCAAGTCCTTGACCGTGTGGTCGGCGTATTCGCGGCCGAAGACCCAGCTTGCGATGAAGCTGAACAGGATCATGCCACCCATTGCCGTCGCCTGGCCCATGACTCCCAGGTATGTGGGCCAATCGGCCGACCCCGCGACGATTTGGGCCTTGGCGCTGATCATCCCTAGCCGGCGCGCCAGTTCCGGATCCTTGAGAATCACCATGAAGAAGCCACCCGCCAGCGGCGCGAGCGAGAACGCCAGTAAGGTGAACATCGGCATCCGCGACCGGCGCGCCTTGAGCAGCTCGATCCCGGCGGCCCGCCCGACAGCGCTCATGCGTCGCCCTCCGGGTCTGCACCGACCAGCCGCAAGAAGTACTGCTCCAACGCTTCCTCTTCGACGTGCAGCATCGTCGGCGCATGCCCCGCGTTCACCAGCAGCGTCGCGACGTCATCGGGTCGGGTAAGAGCCGCGGGGTCCCTAACCTCGATCAGCCCGCCCGGATGGAGTTCGGTGGGGTAGCCCGCGCCCGCCAACACGACGAGCGTCGCGCCGGGATCACGCGCCCGGATCGCCAGTCTGCGATGACGCTCTCGCTCCAGGCCCGCCGCATCGAGCTCACGCAACAGGCGCCCCCGATGGATGATGCCGATGCGGTCGGCGATGCGCGAGACTTCACCCAAAATGTGAGAGGAGAGAAATACGGTGACACCCTGTTCGTGCGCCAGGCCGGTGAGCAAACGTCGAATCTCGACGATCCCCGCGGGGTCCAGCCCGTTCGCCGGCTCATCCAGCAGCAGCAGCGCCGGGTCGTGCAGCAGCGCCTTTGCCAGCCCCAGCCGCTGCGCGTTGCCCTGCGACAGCGTTCCCGCGCGTCGGTCGGCGTATTCACCCAGCCCCAGGCGCTCGATGATACGCGCGACGGCCTGCGGCTCGACGCCGGGGCGCAGACGACGCACCACCTCCAGATTCTCGCGCACCGTCAACTCCGGGTAGGCATACGGCCGCTCGACCAGATAGCCCACCGCGCCCCACGGCCCCTGCTCGCCGGGCAAAATCCGCTTTCCCAACACGCGCGCCTCGCCCCGCATGGGTTTGATCATCCCCAACAGCATCCGGATCGTGGTCGTCTTGCCCGCGCCGTTCAATCCCAGAAAGGCATAGATCTCACCGCGATGGACGCGCAGCGACAAATCATCCACGGCAATGACATCGCCGTAATGTTTAGTCAGATGATCGGTCTGAATCGCGGGGTCCATAGGCATTCTGTGACCAAAGGGTACGCCATTGCGCCCTGTTCGTAGCGCGCCCGTAAGGGCGCTTGTTGCCCCGATCGCCCTTACGGGCGCGCTACGAACCGTCGGATGGGTCGGGCTGCCAGCCGACCGCCGCGGCCCACTCCTCCGCCGCCAGGTAGATCAGGTCTACCGCGGGGTCCTTCACGTCGGGATACGTCGTCGGGTCAGCCAGCCCCGCGGCCAACTGCCGCTTGAGTCGCGCGTAGGCCTCTGCGCTGGCGGGGTGGGTGCGCAGATAGTCACGGAACAGCAACGGGTAGCGCTGGTTGGGTCGCCCCGCCACGCGGACATGCACATTGGCAAGCCGCCGGCCAGCCGGCTCGCGAAAATACCACTTCTCCCAGTCGCTATCGGGGCCGGTCGCGCCTGGCGGGCGATGATCGCGCCGCAGCCGGTCGTCAATTCCGTAACTAATGCCCGCCAACGCAGACGCGACCGCTTCATCCAGCGCAGCGACGGTGATCTGAACGTCAATGCTGTCTTTGGCGGCCAACCCCGACACGGCGGTTGAGCCAATGTGGTCAATCCGCAGGGCGCGCTCGCCCAGCGCCGCGCGCAGCGTCGCCGCAATTGCGCGAAACTCATCGGGCCAACGGTCATCATACGGCACGATCTCAACCATCACGCCACCCTCGCAGGGATGCAACACAAGGCGATTGATAGACATGATACACAGGATTAACAAGACTTCTCATCCTGTCTTTCCCTTCGTAGTAACGGCTTTAGCCGTTGGGGGGCGACATAACGGCTGAAGCCGCACTGCGAAGGGGCTCCGCGCAGTTTTCGGATAGATTCTTAATTTGCCGGCGCGCAGGCGTCCTCGTCTTCGCAACCGCATTCGAGGCCGGCGGCCTTCTGGAACGCCTCGCGCCCCTCACGCACCGAGAAGTAGATCAGCCCGATCGCACCGATGCTATCCACGAAGCCGAAGCCGGTCAACTGGTAGACCAGGCTGGCGACCAGCAGGACGACCGACATGTAGATGCACACCATGGTGCAGTTGGCGTCGGCCAGGATCGGCGCGGAATTGAGCTCACGGCCAACACGACGCTTGGCGCGCACCAGCGCCCACATCACCGCGATGGAGAGCAGCGAGATGACGACCCCCGGCACGGTGGTGGTGGGCTGGTGACCGGCGCTCAGGTTGTAGATCGCCGTCACGCCCAGCCCGGCGGCGAGCAGATAGAACGCCGCGCCCGTGATACGCAGCGCGGTCTGCTCGAACTGCGAGCGCGGCGTATCGGGGTTGCGCCGGATCCGCAGCACCATCGCCAGGATACCCAGCCCCGACAGCACCTCGATGAAGGAGTCCACGCCGAACCCGAACAGGGTCAGCGCCTCATCCTGCACGCCGAAGGTGATGGAGATAATCCCCTCACCGAGGTTGTAAAAAATGGTGATCAGCGCCAGCCAGAGGGCATAATCCCAATAGCGGTCTTCGGTTTTGGAGAGCGTCGTCATGGCAAATTACACCTTGCGATTAACGGCTGTGTCACCATTGTGGCATTGTACCATAGTTGCGCAGCGCCGCTGGTCACAACCAGCGGCGCAGATACGCCATGATCTCGGCGCGCATCTGGGCCGTCTCGAAGTGCCCGGTCTCGTAGCGCTGGAGTTCCCAGGCGTCCGGCGCGCCCGCCGCCGCGTAAACCTGCTGCAACTCCCGGTCAATGCGCTCCAGCCCCGCGGGCGGGGTCAGCCCGTCATAGTTGCCCGCCAGCCCCAGATGCGCGCGCGGCGCGATCAGCGCGTTGATCTGCGCCGTGGTGAAGTGCTTGAGCAGCGACGGCACGAAATAGTAGAGGCCGTGACCGTCCAGCCCACGCGTCTCGATCAGCGCCTGGTAATCCGTCAGGCAGCACAAATCCACGCAGACCTTGACGCGCGGGTCCAGCGCCGCCGTCCACCATGCCATCGTGCTCCCCATCGAGATGCCCAGCGTACCGATGCGCGTGGCGTCTACGTCGGGGCGTGAGGCGAGATAATCCACGGCGCGCAGGCTGTCATAAACCATGCCGCCCCACAACACGCGGCCCTGCCACAGCATCTCCTTGAACAGTTCCGACTCCGTGCGGCCCCGCCGCTCCCCGAACAGCCACGTATCTATGCACAGCGCGGCATAGCCGTCCGCCGTCAACACATCGGCGTAAGGCGGGTCTTGCAAGCCGGCGCGTCCCGCGATCAGCTCGTCCTTACCCAGCACGTAATTGCCGCCGTGCGCGTGGTTGTAGAGGATGACGGGAAACGGCCCATCCCCCTGCTGCGGCCTGACGAAATACGCCGGAACCGGCTCAAATCCGTTAAGATCGAGGACGAGTTTTTCCAACAGGTAGCCGTCGCGTTCCTCGCGGGCGACCAACTGCGCGGAAATCGGCCGGTCGCGTGGCGGCAGGTCGCCCAACAACCCATAGAGCATCTTTCGTTGATTTTCCAGATCGTTGTTCATGGGAACTCCTCTTTATGTCCTTCTCACGCGGAGACGCGGAGAACGCGGAGATTTTTAACTTCTTCCCTCCGCGTTCTCCGACGAAGATCCCCGCTCAGGGGACGTCTCCGCGTGCGTCCGATTCCTTAACCAGCGCAGCCAGCACGTCTTCGATCTCCGGCGTGGACGGGGCGTCCTTGAAACCGGTCATCCGGCCATACAGTTCCGCCGCGGCCGCGTGGAACCCGCCCGGCAGCCCTGCCGCCTCGAACGTCGCCGCGATCTCTTCCATCTCGCCCGCGAAGCGCCACGCCTTCGCCGTGACCCGTCGCGCCCGTTCCACGGACTGCTCGCTTTGGCCCGCACGGTCGGCGTCCCAGCGCGCGGCCAGTTCATCCCACACGCCCAGCTCGCGCGCCGCGGCCAGCACGCCGCACAGCAACGCCGTACTGCCCTTGCTCCACGCGGCGTAGGCCATCTTCAGCGCCGACGCTTTGCCGACCTCAGCGCCCATGACGATCGTTTCCAGCGGGCCGGCGTCGAAGCACGCAGCGACCGCCGCGGCCTCCTCGCCGGAAAGGTAGAGCCAGGTCGCGCCCGGCTGCCAGGCCGGCCCGCCGATAATCGCGCCGTCCACGAAGGAGACGCCCGCCTCCGTCATCCGCGCGCCCATCTGCTTGACGCGCTGCGGCGCAATGGCGTTGGCGTCCACGTAGAGGCCGGGGAACCCATGACGCAGAACCTCTGCGGCCACGTCTTCCGCCGCGTGCGGCGGGCACACGCTCACGATCACGTCGCACGTCCGGCAGAGATCCGCGACCGTGCCAGCGTCAAGCAGGCCGTGCTCATCGGCGCGCGCCCGCGTTTGCGCGCCCCGCCCCTCCGAGGCCCAGTAGACTTCGCAACCGCTGTTCCGCGCCGACGCCGCCACGGAAACGCCCATATTGCCCGGATGCAGGATGCCGAGTTGCGTTTGTGTCATCGTTTCTCGTTCCACTTTCACGGATTATTTCTGTCCGACTCGGTGAGGGCGTAGATTTGCTTCACATGTTCTGTAAGATGACAAGATAACTGACGCAAACGTCACCCCGAAACCACGTCGAGCCAGAAGTCGCTGAACGCGGCGCCGTCCACGCGCGTCACCACCTGCGTCGGCGCGCCACTCGCATCTACCCGCTCCACCAGCCAACCATCCGCCACCTGACACTTGAGTCGGAGTTCGCGGATTTCCACGCCTTCATCCCATCCCAGCGCGATCGCGACTGCCAGCGGGTCATGCTGGAAGTTGATGATGTCGTCGGGCAGGCCCGCGCAGGTTTGGCCATAGAGCGCTTCCATCTGTTCGTCGCGCGCAAAGGCTTCCGCCTGTCGCGCGATGAACTGCGCCAACGGGCCGGCCTCCTGTAACCGTGGCAAATATGCTCTTCTGAGCCACGTTTCAACCGTCACGGTCATGGGAATCAGTAGCGGGCTGGAATGCTCAAGGATGTATTGCGCCGACGCGGCATCTACCTGGATGTTCCAGTCCATCCGATTTTCCCATTGCGGGTAGCCTTCCCGGATGAGGTAAACATAGCCGCCCATGAGATAAAGCCGCGCGTCGCGCAAGATGCCGGGCGACCGCTGTTCCAGCAGGGCCAGATTGGTATACGGCCCGATGGCGACGATAGCCGCGCCTTGCTCGATGCTGCGCTCCAGCAGGTCGAGTGCGACGTCAAGCGGAGTCAGAAGGGGCGGCGCGGGTTCCGGCCAATAGTCTGCCCCATCCGGCAGGCCGGGCGTGAAGCGATAGCAGCCGAGCGCGACGTCCGCCCCCGCCGCGACAGGAACATCCCCGCGCCCCGCCAGATCCAGCGCATAGCGTGTATACCCGGCGCGCTTGCCGCCGTCATCGGAGTTGGTGGTGACGGCAAGCAGTTCGACGCCCGGCCAGTTGAGGGCCAGCGCCACGGCACACAGGTCGTCCATGTCGCCGCCCAGATCCGTGTCAATGTGGAGCTTCATCGGTGATTCCGCTTACCGGGCTTCGCGGTCAGTTTCCCGTACATTGCGTACATAACTTATTCCCTCTACGATCTGAAGGCGGTCTTGTGGCAACGCGGCCATCCGCGCCAACTCGTGTCCAGCGTATGAACGTCCTCGAGTTCCCATTATACCGCAGCCTGGTTTGTAACGCTGCTTGCACGCATGGCCGCCGGTCTCATGCCGGTAGCAGGTACGCGACCCTTCGATTCTATCGTACTTATACGCTACAAGCTATGATACAATAAGCGCTATTATGATACTCCCGTCCGGTCAGGTCACGTTTCTTTATACGGATGTCGAGGGCAGCGCCCGGCTCTACCAGCAACACCCCGAGGCCATGCCGCGCGCCCTGACACGTCACACTGATATCCTGCGCCAGGCGATCGAGGCTCAGGGCGGCGTGATCTTCCGCACGACGGGTGACGGTATCTGCGTCGCTTTCTCCGACGCCCCGGCGGCGCTCTTCGCGGCAATGGAAGCGCAACAGGGTTTCAGCCACGAGCCATGGCCCGTCACCGGCCCGTTGCGAGTCCGCATGGGCATCCATACCGGCCCCGCTGAGGTCGCCGCGGACGGCTACACGTACAGCCTCGCGCTCGTCCTGGTGCAACGCCTGATGTCCGCGGCGCATGGCGGTCAGACACTCCTCTCCGCGGCTGCGGTTGCGGCAATGCACGATCACCTGCCGCCCGGCGCGACGCTGCGCAACCTGGGCGAGCAGCGCTTGCGCAACCTCGTTTCGCGTGATTTCGTCTACCAGCTTATGATCCCTGGCCTCCCGGCCGACTTCCCTCCACTGCGGTTGCCCGGCGGCGATGAATCACAGGACACGGTGGCGTTACTGCTGGACAGACTTGAGCGCGGCCGGCTGGTAGGGCGCAGCGCCGAGATGGAGCAGTTGGAGCAACACCGGGCGCATGCTGCGCAGGGGCGCGGGCATCTGGTGCTCCTTTCGGGCGAACCGGGGGTGGGCAAGACACGACTCGCTTTGGCGTTGATGGAGCAAGCGCGGTCAGATGGCGCAGTAGTGTTGCGCGGCGGCTGTTATGAATACGAAGCCGCCACCCCTTACCTTCCTGTCGTCGAGGCCATACGCGAGTGGGTGCATCGGCAGAGCATCGAGAGTCTGCGCGCTGCGCTCGGCGATAACGCAGCAGAGCTCGCGCGTTTGGCGCCCGAGATCGAGGCCAGGCTGGGACCGCTGTCACCCAATCCACCGCTCGGCCCAGCGGAAGAGCGCCTGCGTTTTTTCGATAACGTGGCGCGTTTCTTCGATCGCATCGCGCAGCAGTCCGGGCTGGTGTTATTCCTCGACGATCTACATTGGGCCGATCCCGGCACGCTGGCGTTGCTTCACTATTTGCTGCGCGCCCTGCGCGAGTCGCCCATCTTGCTGCTGGCCGCCTATCGCGAGATCGAGCTAGTCCGAATTCACCCCCTGGCCGCATCATTGGTGACATGGAATCGTGAGCGTATCGCCACCCGCATCTCCCTCGACCGGCTCTCGCGTCCTCAGACAAGGGAACTACTCTCATCCTTTTTCGGCGCGCAGGCCATCTCGACAGAGTTCGTCGCATTAATCTACCGCGAAACGGAAGGGAACCCTTTCTTTGTCGAGGAGGTTATCAAGACCCTCATCGAGCAAGGCCAAATCTATCGGGAAGGTGAATCATGGCAACGCAAGGAAATCGCCGAGCTCGCGGTTCCGCAAAGCGTGATTGAAGCCATCGGCCGCCGCCTGGATCGTCTTGCATCCGAAACGGCAGAAGCGCTCTCTCTCGCCGCTGCGCTGGGTAAGCAGTTTACATACGTCGAGTTGGCCGCCGTCGCCGGAATGAATGAAGACGTCCTTCTAAATGCACTGGATCAAGCAACGGCCGCACAACTCCTTCGCCCCGTTGGAGACGAAGCGTTGGTTTTCACGCACGACAAGATCCGCGAGGTGCTGCACCGAGAACTCAACCCGATGCGCCGGCGACGGCTGCACCGGCGCATCGGCGAGGCGCTGAAGACCTTGTACGCGGGGCGTGAAGAGGCGCACATCGCCGATTTAGCCTATCATTTTGCAGAGGCCGGCGATTTGGAGCTCACTCTTGACTACTCGCTGCGGGCCGCTGAAGCCGCCTCCGCGCTCTTCGCGCATGACGCCGCGCTGGATCACTTGAGGCAAGCCCTGGAGGCCGCACAACAACTCGACCGACCCGAGATCATAGGCGACATCCATGCGCGCATGGGCCGCACAGCCTATGCCGCGGGCAGCCACGTACAGGCCGCCGAGTACTTCCGGCAGGCGCTAATGGCAACCTCGGACCCAGCCGCCCGCGCGGCGCTCAAGGTGCGCATCGGCGACGCCCACGCCATGATCGGTCACGCGGAGGGCCTACCGGTGCTGGAGGAGGCCCTGCGCGAGCTGGATCCTGCCACGCAAACCGCTGACCTGGCTTTGGCCCTGGCGCTGATTGGACGCCACCATCATTTCCGCGCCCAACACACGGAGGCCATCGCCGCCCTGGAGCAGGCGCGCGCGCTGGCAGAGCCGCTGGACGATCCGGGCGCGCTCCTGTGGATCTATAGCGCACTGTCCGGCGCTTACCAACACCTGTGCGACTTCGACCGCTCGGACGATTGGGCGCACACGTGCGTCACCCTCGGGGAACGCCGCGCGTTCGCGGCCGCAATCTGTGTGGGCCACGAAATGCTGGCTGAGAATGCCTGCATACGCGGTCACTGGATCGTCGCGCAGGAGCATGCCCGGATAGACCGCGAGATCGGCGAACGCATCGGCGATCAGGATCGGGTTGCCTGGGCAAGCTATTCCCAGGCCCTCGCCTTGTCGGGCCTGGGGCGGCTTGCAGAAGCGGAAACGGAGGCGGTCGCCGGTCTTGCGCTGGCGCTTCGGATTGGCGACCAACGGGTCGCCTGCTGGTTCGAGCCCCTGTTGACCACACTGCTTGCCGAACAAGGCCGTCACGCCGAAGCGGAAGACTGTGTTGTGAGCGCGCTGGCCCGCGCCGATGCCCTGGGGCAACTTACTTTACGCCTGATTGCGCGTAATGCAGCCATCATTGTTTTTACCCGACGGGGCGATGCGACTGAGGCCGCCAAACACGCGGCTATCTTCCTGGAGGGCGCGCTGACTTCCGAATCACGCATGGCCTATATATTTGGCGGTCCCGCCGTGGCAGAGGCGCTGTTGCGCGCCGGCGACACCGAGCGCACTGCGGATTTCATCGAAGAGTTTCTGGCTTTCACAGCCAACCGCGCGCCCCATCCACATGCCGTGGCGCTGGGTGTGCGTGGCCGAGTCCGTGCCGCGCGAGGGGAGATCGCCGAGGCGCGCGCCGACCTCGACACCGCCATCGCTGCACTGGAAAAGCTAGACAGTCGGCTGGAGTTAACCCGCGTCGTGCGCGCGCGGGAGGATCTACTGCCGGGCTGAGCCGGGGTTTATTGTTATCCGGAAGCGCTTTACAGCCGGCCCGCGCGCATCGCTTCCATCAGCGCCATCTCCGCGTGTTGTGGATCGGCAACGACGCGCCGGTCGAGAGCCTCCGCCACATCAGCCTGGCAGCGCGCCGTCAACTTAGCGGCCGGCCCCACCGCCACAATGCGCGTCCCCCGCACAGCGACGACCCCATCGGGGATATACCCCACCCCCTCGCCCTGCATGGTGAATAGGTGAGTGCCGGTAATTAGTGTGTCAACAAATTCGGTCATATGCCTGCATCCCCTATGACGAAGCGTACTTATCTGCCAATTTGCGCACCGTGGTGATGTTGCGCATGGTCATCGGCGTGGCGAGCGTCTTTTCCAGCGCCGAGTTGGAGAAGTAGACCGATTCGCTGAATTTCGTCCGCATGAACCAGTAGAGTTCGCGCCCGTGAAAGTGGAATAAGTCGGTCGGCGTCTGGAGCGCCAACACCTGCGCCTGCACCCCCGACGGCGGCGCTTCAGCGAAGAACGCGACGTAAAGCCCGTTGCCGTCGGCGTCGGGGTCTTCGTCGGGGAAGGGTTGGTACGCGGCCACCGCGGTGACCTCATCCACCGTGCGGATGAGGGTCGGCGTCGGGTAGCCGAGCGCCTCTTCCAGATACGCCTCGATCCGCGCCTTCAACTCGCGCTCGTCCGCATCCGGTGCGGTGAAGATCACGTTGCCGCTGGCGATGAAGGTCGCCACGTCCGAGAATCCCGTCTCCGCGAACAGCGCGCGCAGGCGCTCCATCTTGACGTTATGCCCGCCCACGTTGATCCCGCGCAGGAAGGCGATATAGCGTTGATCGGTCATTTTTCTCTTACCTCGCTCAGGCTAAATTGGATTATACCGTGCGTAACGCCCTTAACGCGAACGCAAAAACGGATGGGGCGCCTGGCCCCATCCGTTGCAAGTTGACCGTCACTCCCTCTCCTGGTAGGAGAGGGCCGGGGTGAGGTCGTCTATTCTGTGACCGTCAGCAACAGGCCGTAGATCGTGACCTTGCCGTCGGCGCTGCGGCTCGAGCGCGAGGCCGTAGACATGAGCGAAACATCCGTCGTCGCCGAGATCGCCGGTACTGTGCCGGTAGGCGGCAGGTTGGCGCTCATCAGGCCGGTGATACCCGTCAGGTCGTTGACCATCAGCACCTTGTCGCCATTGGGAGACAAGGTACCCGTCCAGGGAGAGAACCAGCGCGCCGGGATCGTCGTGCCGGACAAAGGCTGCATGTAGTCTTCCCGCGTCGCCAGCGTGCTGAAATCCACTACCGGGGTGACGCCGCCGCCGGCCGCGTCCGCATAGTAGAATACGGTGAACGGCTCACGACTATTGCTGGTCGTGCTCATCGTGACCACAGCCTTGCTGTCCGCCGTCCATGAAACGCCTGAAGGCGTCGCGGGGAAATCGTTCCATTCCGGCAAGGCTGCGTTGTATGCTTCCGCGTCCATCAGCATCGTCGCCGTACCGTCAGCCAGGTTGATCACGTACAGGCCGGTGGCCGACTGCCCCAGGTCGCCGAGCGCCGTCAACTGCACGGCCACGTGCGTGCCGTCCGACGAGATCGCCGACGGGCCGTCCATGGAGAAGCGTTCTTGATGGAAGATCGGCAGCGCAAGCGGCACAGCCGCGGCCACATCGGCGACCATTACCGGCTCACCGCCCGCCGCGTCCAGGCTGTAGATGCCGAGCGTGTAGTTGCCGAACGCACCCTGGCCCTGATAGCGCCAGAAGTAAATCTTGCCGTCGGTCGGCCCCCACATGGGCAGGAAGTCTACCACCGCCGAAGGCGTGCCGGTCGGCATCGTCCACGCACCAACGACGCCGTCATCCGTCAGGTTCTTAACCGAGCCATCGGCCACGGTCAACGTCCAGATGTCTGCGTCATTGCCCAGGTCAATCGGGTTCTCGGTGAACGCGATCATGGCGCTGTCGGGCGACCACTGGAGCTGATACGGATAACCGCGGAACTGGTCCAGCGGCAGGTCGTTGCAGTTCTTGGCCGCGCTGTCGAACGTGAAGATGCAAATTTGCCCGGCGATCCTGCGACTACCGGGGAGGAAATAAGCCAAGTGGGCGCCGTCGGGCGAGAGCGCAGCGAGGACGGCCTTCCTGTCGCCCACCACGTCAATGATCGCGCGGGCACTTTCCACCTTCACCGGCGCGTTCTCATCCAGCGGCACGTTTGCCTCGGCGGCCAGCATCGCCGGCTCGGCGGTAGCTTCCGGCGCAGTGGTAGGCTCTGCGGTGGCCGCCGGCGCCTCAGTGGCCATCGGCTCTTCCACAGCAGCGGCCGGCGCCTCGGTAGCTTCCGGCATCGCCACCGGTTCTTCCACCGCGGGAGGCGCGGCGGTCGGCGGCGGCGCGGGGGTGCAGGCTCCCAGAGCCAGCGCCGTCAACGCAATGAAGGCCAGGAGTACAATGATTTTGCGCATGGTGCAGGTCTCCTTTTTTGCTTGCGAGCGTACACCTCGCGGCTGAGCCTGAAGGCAACGTTCCGACAGGCATATCTGTATTCCAGCATAGTAACAAATTTCGTCCCGCTGCGCAATCACAATGTAACTGTCGTACGACTACTGAGCAAGTATTGTAATAAAAAAACCCCTGACGCTTATGCGCGAGCTTTTACAAAGTCACGTTATGTCATTCTGAGCGGGTTGACCCTGAGGCTTCCGCCACGCTTAGGCTCCAGCGAAGAATCTCAATCTCGTGATGGGAAACAGTACCGTGACTTTTAAAAATCCTGACGCTTATGCGCCGGGTCATTGACAAAGTGTCGTTCCGTCTCTAGAATAGCGTGAAACCCGTACACTCGGAGGCCCGCGTCGTGGAAAAATCCAGCCAACCCGTTGCCGTCATCACCGGGGCCGCGCGCGGCATCGGCAAGGCCGTCGCCCACCAACTCGCAACTGAAAGTTACGCCGTGCTGATCGGCGACCTGCGCGGCGACGCCGCCGAAGCCACAGCCGCCGAACTACGCGCCGCCGGGCTGACCGCCGCCGCGCACCCCTGCAACGTGACCGAGCCTGCGGCGTGCGACGCGCTGATCGCCGCGGCCGTCGCACAATATGGCCGGCTGGATGTGCTGGTGAACAGCGCAGGCGTCAGCAAGCCGTGCGCGTCGCTCGAAGTCACCCCGGAGGACTGGCGCACTATGATCGGCGTCCAGCTTGACGGCGTCTTCTTCTGCGCGCAGGCCGCCGCGCGGCGAATGATCGTCCAGGGTGGGGGTGGATGCATCGTCAACATCTCCTCGATCAACGCCGAAGCCGCCTTCCCGCGCCGCGCCTCTTATTGCGCCGCCAAAGCGGGCGTGCAGATGCTCACGAAAACCCTCGCCATCGAGTGGGCCGAACACGGTATCCGCGTGAACGCCGTCGGCCCGTCGCACACAGAAACGGAAATGACGCTGGAAAACATCCGGCTCGGCAATTTCGCGGTGGATGAGGTAGTGAAGCGCGTCCCGCTGGGTCGGCTGGCGAGCGTGCAGGACGTGGCGAACGCCGTCTCTTTCCTCGTCTCCGACCGGGCGAGTTTCATCACCGGCCATTCGCTCTACGTGGACGGCGGTTACTTGGCCTACGGTTATCTGTAGAACCTATCTGAAAACCTGTTTACCACGGAACACACGGAAGAATTTATACCTCTGCTTTTTTCAGTGTGTTCTGTGTATTCTGTGGTTCACTATCAATCTTCGGATAGATTCTCAATCTTGAAGGAGCATACGCGATGAGCCTGTTGGGACTTGACATCGGGATTACCGGCTGCAAGGCGGTCGCGTTCAGCGGGGAGGGCCGCGCCCTGGCCGAAGCCTATCGCGAGTATCCCTTATATCAACCGCACCCCGGCTGGATGGAGCTTGACCCCGACGAGGTGTGGGCCGCGGTGCGCGCGGTGATCGGGCAGGTCACGGCCGCCATCCCCGCCGACCCGGTGGGGGCGCTCGCGATTTCCACGCATGGCGAGTCGGTGGTCCCGCTGGACGCGGCGGGCCGGACGCTCCATCGCTTCATCGCCGGCATTGACACGCGCGCCACCGCGGAAGCTGCCTGGCTGGGCGAGCAAATCGGCAAAGAGCGTCTGTTCCACATCACCGGGATGCCGCTGCACCCGATGTACACGGTCAACAAGCTGATGTGGCTGCGCCGCCACGCGCCGGAGGTGTTCCACGCCGCGCACCGCTTCACCTGTATGCCCGACTTCCTGTTGACGCGGCTAGGCTTGCCGCCGACCATGGACTACAGCCTCGCCGCGCGCACCATGATGTTCGACGTGGGACAACTCGTGTGGTCCCCCGAAATCCTCGACCTCGTGGAGATGGACCCGCGCGGACTTTCGGCGCTCGCGCCGTCGGGCGCGGTGGTTGGGGAGATCGCGCCGGAAGTCGCCGCCGAGCTGGGGCTGGCGCGGGGCGCGGTCGCCGTGGTCGGCGGGCACGACCAGCCCTCCGGCGCGCTGGGTTGCGGCGCGGTATCCGAGGGCATCGTGATGGATTCCACCGGCACCGTCGAATGTGTGGCCGCCGCGACGCCGCACCTGAGACTCGACGCGGCGCTGATGCAGGCCAACCTGCCCATCGCGCCGCACACCGCGCCCGGCATGTATCTGGTGCTGGGGTGGAACTCGACCGGCGGGGCGCTGTTGCGCTGGTTCCGCGACAACTTCGCGGCGGTCGAACAGGCCGAGGCCACGCGCACCGGCGCAAGCGTCTACGATCTGATCCTCGCGCAAGCGACGCCCGGCCCGTCGCCGGTGCTCATCCTGCCGCATTTCGTCGGCACGGGCACCCCGTGGATGGACCCGGCCTCGAAGGGCGCGGTGTTAGGCCTCGACCTGAGCACCACGCGCGGCCAGATCATCAAGGCCATCCCCGACAGCGTGAGCTACGAGACCAAATTGAGCCTCGACGCGATGGAGGCGGCGGGCATCGTCATCCGCGAGATTCGCGCCTTCGGCGGCGGGGCGCGCTCGTCCATGTGGCTGCAAACCAAGGCCGACATCTACGGCAAGCCGGTCGTCGCGATGGACGTGGCCGAAGCGCCGTGTCTCGGTGTGGCGCTGATCGCGGGCGTTGCCACCGGCGTATACAGCGACATTGACGACGGGCTGGCGCAGATGATCCGCGCGCGGCAAACCTACGAACCAAACGCCGCGCTGCACGCGCAATACATGGAACGGGCCGCCCTCTTCGCGCAAGTCTACCCGACCCTCGCGGAACTGAACCACGCCCTGTAGCGCGGAAGCCCACCCATCGCGGAATGCGCATCTGAGGATGCGCATCCCGCGACAGAATCCTTCGCAGTAACGGCTTCAGCCGTTGTCAGGCCAATCGAACAGTTGAAGCCGTCACTACGAAGTGGATCACGACCCAATCATTTGAGGAGCACCAACCGTGACTGAACAACACGACGCCGTCGTCGCAGGCCACCTGTGTCTCGACATCATCCCCAAAATTACGACCCCGCCGGAGCAGTTTCGCGCCGCGTTCGGGCCGGGCCGGCTGCTCGACGTGGGGCCGGTGGCCCTCTCGACGGGCGGGCCGGTATCGAACACGGGGCTGGTGATGCACAAGCTCGGCATCTCCACGCAGTTGATGGGCAAGATCGGCGACGACCTGTTCGGCCAGGCCGTGCGCCAGGTGATCGGCGGCATTGACCCCAACCTCGCGGATGGCATGATCGTAGACCCGGACGTCGCGACCTCATACACTCTGATCATCAGCCCGCCGGGGATTGACCGCACCTTCATCCACTGCCCCGGCGCAAACGACACTTTCGGCGCGGACGACGTGCGCTACGACGCGGTGGAACAGGCGCGACTCTTCCACTTCGGCTACCCGCCGTTGATGCGGCGCATGTACGCCGACGGCGGCGACGAGTTGACGGCCATCTTCCGGCGCGCAAAGGAGACCGGCGTCACCACCTCGCTCGATCTCTCCTTCCCCGACCCCGCGTCGCCCGCGGGCCAGGCCGACTGGCGGGCGATCCTCCAGCGCGTCCTGCCCTACGTGGACGTCTTCCTGCCCAGCGTCGAGGAGATCCTCTTCATGCTGCGCCGTGAGCAATTCGACGCCATGATCGAGGCCGGTGACGGAGACCTGCTGCCCGCCGTCACCCCGGCTCTGCTTCGTGAGGTCAGCGACGAACTGCTAGGCATGGGCGCACGCATCGTCGGGCTGAAGCTGGGCTATCGCGGCTTCTACCTGCGCACCTCGGACGCGGCCACCCTCGCTGAAATGGGCCGCGCCCGCCCGTCCGATCTGGCGGCGTGGGCCGATCGCGAGGTCTGGGCGCCCTGCTTCCGCGTGGATGTCGTGGGCACCACCGGCTCCGGCGATTCCACCATCGCGGGCTTCCTCAGCGCGCTGCTGCGTGACCTCTCCCCGGAAGAGGCGATCACCGCGGCCGTCGCGGTCGGCGCGTGCAACGTCGAGGCCGCCGACAGCCTGGGCGGGATTCGCCCGTGGGATGAGACGATGGCCCGCATCGCCGGGGGCTGGCCGCGCCGCCTCTTACGGCTCGCCGCGCCCGGCTGGCGCTTCGACCCCGCACGCAACCTCTGGCACGGCCCGCGCGCGTAGGCCATGATCTACACCGTCACGCTCAACCCGACGCTGGACAAGACCCTGAGCGTGCCGCGGCTCGAACCGGGCAATGTGCATCGCGCACAGATCGTCCGGCTCGACCTGGGCGGCAAGGGCGTGAACGTCTCACGCGCCCTGCGCGCGCTCGGCGTCTCCAGCCGGTTGCTGGGCTTCCTGGGCGGTGGTCTGGGCGAGACGATGCGCCGCGGGCTGATGGCGGAAGGGTTCGACGTGGCTTTCCTCGAAGTGAGCGGCGAGACGCGCCAGAACCTGACGCTGTTCGACGCGGCGGCGAGGATTTACACCAAGATCAACGAACCGGGCGCGGGCGTGACCCCCGCGAACCTGAGTGCGCTGGAAGCGCAAGTTAAAAGCTTGGCCGCGCCGGGCGACCTGTGGGCCTTCTGCGGCAGCCTGCCCCCCGGCGCGGCGCCCGACACCTATGCGCGCCTGATCGGTCTGGTGCAGGGGGCCGGGGCGCGTGCCTTCCTGGACACCAGCGAGGCCGCGATGATCGAGGGTCTGAAGACACGCCCGTATGCGCTCAAGCCGAACAGCGAGGAGGCCGCGCAGGCGTTAGGTATCCCGGTGATTACGGACGCTGAACACATCATCGCAGCGCAACGCCTGTCTGACGCCGGCGTCCCTCTCGTCTGCCTCTCGCGCGGGGTCGCGGGCCT
>JBBQRS010000051.1:0-32130 GCA_038214535.1 Anaerolineae bacterium | reverse complement strand
CCACGGGCCGGACGGCCAGGGCGCGATTCCGCAAGCCGCTAAGTTCACCCCGGAGTTCATATCCAAGTCGCCGTCTGGCACGTTCTATGCGGCGGTGTCCGGCGGCATGGGCATCATGCCGGCGTGGCAAGATCGCCTGAGTGAAGAAGATCGCTGGGCCGCCGTTGAACATGCCCGCGCCTTTGCATACAAGCCGTTGGGAGAGTAAGCCCGCGACAAAGTTGTTAGTGGGCAGCCCGCTCCGAATCGGTCGTGAAAAAACGCTGCGCACAGCGATTTGCTGTGCGCAGCGTTTTGAGTCATAGAATAGTTTTGATGTTGTATCAGAAATCACCATAAAAATAAAACGTCGACAAATGCGCACAAAAATCGTATAGTTATCTTTGTGTGAGGAGATAGTCAAACTCTAGTGGTGCTGCCTTGGAAGGAGGATGACTAGTCAGTTTACTCGTGATCTGCCAGCGTGGGTATCAAATAGATCTACGAGGAGACCCGATAATGTCACTCCGAAGGACCAGAGTGTTCCGCCTGCTTGTTGTGCTCAGCCTGCTCACCGGGCTGATTGGCATGTCCGCTACCGCATTTGCGGACGTAAATCCCCCCCGGTGGAAGCCGAGTTGCCGCGTGGTGGCTCGATGGAGGTCGAAAAGACCGTTTCCACCCCGGCCATTCCCACGATCGTAGACATCTGCTTGCTCCAGGATGAGACCGGTTCGTTTGGCGACGACTTGGTCAACCTTAACCTGGCGGCGGGCGACCTGTACGACACAATTGTCGCGACCTCACCGGCTGCGCAGTTCGCTGTAGCCGGCTTCCGCGATTTCCCGATCGCGCCATTCGGCGCCCCGGTGATTGGGTGTACCGGCTGATTCAGCCGATGGACCCGGACAAGGCCGACTGGCTGGCCGGAGTGGCTGCGCTGACGGCGGGCGGCGGCAACGATATCCCTGAAGCGCAGTTCAACGCCATCGTCGCGGCGGCGGGGCCGGTGAGGGAGATTGCGGCTGGCGCGATGCCGCCGGCGTGCAGCGCGTGTTGGTGGTTGCCACCGATGCGCCGTTCCACACGGCCGGCGTCGCCGGTGATCCGGGCTATCTGGATGAGGCGACGACGGTGGCTGCGCTCACGGCCCAGGGCATCAAAGTGATCGGCCTCAAGGCTCCGGGCGCAGGTAGCGAGTTGGATAACCTGGTGGCGGCGGTGGGCGGCAGCGTTTAACCGCTGAGCTCCGACGGAGCGAACATCGCCGATGCGATTTTGGCGGCGCTGGAAGCGATCACGACCGATGTGTGGTGGGAAGCCGCATGTGACACCGGGCTGACCGTCAGCCTGGACCCGGCGGTGGTGATGGACGTACCGGGCAGCTCCGTAGTGAACTTCCTGGAGACGATCATGGTCGCCCCGGATGCGCCCGCGGGCGTGTTGGGTTGCACCGTGACCTTCATCGCCAACCACTATCCCGAAGAGGGCGCGCCGATTGGCACGGAGGATATTCGCATTACGGTGAATCCGACCTGCCCGGCAGACGCCTCGATTGATCTGGAGAAGTACGTGAACGGCGAGGATGCCGACGACCCGACCGGGCCGGAAGTGCTGGTCGGCTCAGAGGTGACGTTCTCCTACATGGTGACGAACAACGGGCTCGTACCGTTGCATGGGATGATCGTGGCCGATGACAAGTTGGGCACGATCTGCAAGTTTGCGACTTTGGCCCCCGGTGAGACCCAGACCTGCGAGAAGACCGCGCCGGCGCTGGAAGGGCAGCAGATGAACCGCGCGAAAGCGGGCGCGACCTGCGTGGCCGACACCGGCAAGAAGAACAGCGTGAAAGACACCGACCTGGGTCACTACCTGGGTATCCTGGAGATCGTTCCGGCACAGTAAAAGTCCGGTTCTGAATGAACCGTGAGTTGGAAGCGTCCGATGCACCTGCATCGGACGCTTTTATTGTGGATATCAGAAACCCGGTTCCCGGCAAAGCCGGAGAAACCGGGTTTCTGATGGAATGCGGTATAATGAGAGCGACGGGCATTGAAGGAGGTTTATCGTGGCGATTGCCGTCGAATCTCTTGTTTTCCTGTTAGGCGGGATCATTCTGGCCGTGCTGTTGTGGCAGGTTCTGGGCCGGCCAAAGCCCACCCCCCCGGACGGCGCGCCCACCGTGCGCCTGGTGCGCACCCCGCGCACGGCCGAGGGGCGCGAAGAGACGATCCTCACGATCAATGACCGTGCGATCCTGACGGTCAACAATGAGGACCTTCGGTTCTCTGAGTTTGCCGATCGGCTCGAACAACTGGAAGCCGTGGCGACCCGCATCGCCGCTGCGCTGGGCGTCAGCGTGGAGTTCACGCGCGCCGGCCCGCAGGCTCCCCAGGATGTAGGCATCCCCATGGCCGACTTACCCCTCACCAACGACGTCGATATTGAAAGCGCCGACGCGCGGGCGCAGCGTTCACCCTCGAATCGCGGGCAGGGCGCAGCTTGAGCACCCCGGCGCATCGCTCTCCTTGGTCGGGACGGCTTCAGCCGTTGTAGTGCCCCCAACGGCTGACGCCGTCACTACAAAGTGGCCGGTCAAGGCTGCCAGGGGAAGGGCATGGTGATCTGGGATGATTCGGATAGGTTCTAAACCGGAATAGCCTGCACAGGTCGGCCTCTGTGCGTTTTGTCCCAATTCATTGTGAAAACCTTGACAACCGTGTGGTTTGGACTACAATAGGCTCATCCTCTCTCGGAGCCGATTGCTCAACAGGAGAATCATATGAATGCGCTGATCCTTGCTCGGGCGCAGTTTGGCATCACCACGGTCTATCACTTTTTCTTTGTGCCCCTGACCCTTGGGCTGGCGTGGCTGGCGGCGATCATGCACTTGCAGTATTACCGCACCGGTGACGATACCTGGCGGCGCATGACGAAGTTCTGGGGCAAGCTGCTCCTGATTAACTTCGCCATCGGCGTTGCCACCGGCATCGTCCAGGAGTTCCAGTTCGGCATGAACTGGTCGGAGTACTCGCGTTTCGTCGGCGACATCTTCGGCGCGCCGCTCGCCATCGAAGCGTTGATGACCTTCTTCCTGGAATCGGTTTTCCTGGGCGTGTGGTTGTTCGGCTGGGATCGGATACCGAAGCGGGTGCATCTGGCTTCGATCTGGCTTGTGGCCTTCGGTTCCACGATGTCCGCCTTCTGGATCCTCGTCGCCAACTCGTTCATGCAGCAGCCGGTAGGCTTCGCCTTGCAGAACGGGCGCGCGGAGATGGTTAATTTCTTCGCGCTGGTCGGCAACCCCAATCTGTGGTTGCAGTTTCCGCACGTCTGGTTCAGCGGCCTGACGACTGCCGGCTTCTTTATGCTCGGCATCGCGGCGTGGCGGATGCGGCGCCCCGACGCCGACCTCGACCTGTTCCGTAATTCCTTCCAAATGGGGGTTATCGCCAGCCTGATCGGCGCCGTGCTGGTGATGCTGGTCGGCCACAGCCAGATGCAGCACATGGGGCAGATTCAACCGATGAAGCTGGCGGCGGCGGAGGCCCTGTGGGATACCGAAGATCCGGCTTCCCTGTCGCTATTCACGGTTGGCGATCTGGAAAATCGGCGCGACGTCTTCGCAATTCGCGTCCCCACGCTGCTCAGTATCCTTTCTTTCAACCGCCCCAGCGGCGCGGTGCAGGGGATCAACGACCTGCAGGCCAAGTATGAGCAGAAGTTTGGCCCCGGCAACTATGTGCCTTTCGTGCCGGTGATCTACTGGAGCTTCCGCGCGATGGTGGGCGCGGGCATACTGATGTTGATTCTGGCCGGATGGGGTCTGTATCGCTCGCTGCGCGGCAAGACGGATTCACCCGGTTTTTATCTGCGCTGGATGCCGTTTGCCCTCTTGTTGCCCTATCTCGCCAACTCGACAGGCTGGATTATGACGGAGATGGGCCGGCAGCCGTGGCTCGTTTTCGGCCTGCAAAAAGCCCCCGACGGCGTTTCGAATACGGTGACGGGCGGCATGGTCCTGCTTTCTCTGTTGACCTTCACGGTGCTCTATGGCGCGCTGATCGTCGTTGATGTTTATCTGATGGCGAAGTACGCGCGCGGCGACACGACCGTCATTGCTGCCGGCGAAGTGCCCTCCGGCTCCATGCCTTCTGTGGCTCAGGCCTGATCGGGAGGAGATTAAGACATGCTCAACATCGTATGGTTCATCCTTATCGGTGTGCTCTTCACCGGCTACTTCCTGCTGGAAGGTTTCGACTACGGGGTAGGCATCCTCCTGCCTTTCATGGGGAAGAATGACAAGGAAAGGCGCGCCCTGATTAACACCATCGGGCCTTTCTGGGACGGCAATGAGGTCTGGTTGCTGACGGCGGGCGGGGCGATGTTCGCCGCCTTCCCGAATTGGTACGCGACGCTCTTCAGCGGCTTCTACATCGCCCTGTTGTTGATGCTGGCCGCGCTGATTGTGCGGGCCGTGGCCTTTGAGTATCGTAGTAAGGATATGCGCCCACAATGGCGCAATGCGTGGGACTGGATGATCTTCATTGGCAGCTTCATCCCGGCGTTGCTGTGGGGCGTGGCGCTCACCAACATCGTGCGCGGCGTGCCCATTGATGCGGGCATGAATTACGTGGGTGGGTTCTGGAACCTGCTGAATCCCTATGCCTTGCTGGGTGGCCTGACCACGTTGAGCATGTTCACCCTGCACGGGGCGGTCTTCCTCACCCTGCGCACCACGGATGAGTTGCTGGAACGCTCGCATCGGATGGCGCAACGCCTGTGGCTGCCAGCAGTCATCATCCTCGTGGCGTTGGTCGTCGCGTCCTACTTCGCGACCGACATCTTCACGCGGTTGGGCGTCAACCCCGGCATCAGCGCCTTCGGCGCGGCGGCGGTGATCCTGACCGCCGGGTGGTTCATCCGGCAACGCCGGTCGGGTTGGGCCTTCGTCATGACCAGCCTGACGATCTTCCTGACCGTGGTCACTGTTTTCCGCGGCCTTTATCCGCGCGTGATGGTCTCCAGCCTGAACCCGGAGTGGAGCCTGACCATCTACAACGCGTCCTCAACGCCGTATACACTGAAGGTCATGACCATCGTGGCGTTGATCTTTGTGCCGATCGTGCTGCTTTATCAGGGGTGGACCTACTACATCTTCCGCAAGCGCGTCAGCACGAAAGAAAAACTGACGTACTAGGAATCGGTCCGAATACTCGCAGAATCAATGTCCTTTCCCTTTGTAGTCTGACCGGCCACTTTGTAGTGACGGCTTCAGCCGTGGTAGTACCACCAACGGCTGAAGCCGTCACTACAAAGAAGGGCAAACACGGTTTGCGGATATATAAGAACAATCCCCGGCCTCACTGAGCGCCGGGGATTGTTCTTAAGGGGTATTGTTTAGACGACCACTTCCTCTAGCCGCGATTCTTGTTCGAGATGCACAACGCGTTGCGGGAAAGGAATCGTGATGCCTTCCTGATCGAAGCGCAACTTCACCGCTTTGCGCAGGTCGGCCTGGATGGCCCAGAAATTCTCGAAGTTAACATGCGCCAAGACCGCCAGCGTGACGCCGTTGCTGCCTAATTCGCGCACATTAATCACGGGCGGCGGATCAACGAGCACGCGCTCATCGGTGGCGACAATCTCCTGCAAGACGGCCAGCGCGTGCTCCAGGTCGTCCGAGTAACTGATCTGGAAGAGTTGATCGGCGCGCAGGATGCCGGTTGTGGAGTAATTGATGATACTGTCGCGCTCGATCTTGGAGTTCGGGATCGTGACGACTTTCTTGTCATACTGGGTGATGATCGTGTGGAACGGCTGGATCTCCGTGACCACCCCGATGACATCGCCGGTCTCGATGAGATCACCCGCCTTGAACGGCTGGAACAGGAAAAAGATCATCGCCGAAGCAAAATTGCCGATGGATTCCTGCAAGGCGATGCCGAGGACGAGACCGACCGCGCCCAGAGTCGCCACCACGCCGGTGATCGGCACACCGATGAAAGCCAGCACCAGCAGGATCGCAACCACCCAGATGACATCAAAAGTCAGCCGGGTCAGCACCGTCACCATGGATGACGTGAGGGTGGTCTTGCTCAGGATCCGCTCCAGCCAGTGGCTGGTGAAGCGCGCAAACCGGCGCGCAAGAAGCACCACAAGTATGATCAGGCCGATGCGGATTGCGACCGTCAGAGCAGCGGCTGGTCCGATTGTTGTACGGAGATGCTTTTCTCGACTTCCTCTGCGGCTATGGTCAGGTCTTTTATGATCGTGTCAAAAAAATCCAAGTTCCCTCCTCAGGTAAGTTCCGGCGTTTGCCCTGACTGCGGCATCACGCGAATCGCGCTGAGCGGGGAGTCCAGGGCCGGTCGGCGCGCGATTTGACTGGCGCGCACGCCCAACCCCAGGTAGAGCCAGAACAACACCGCCATATGCGGATAAACCAGATTGAATAAATAGTGATCGAAAATGCCGCCCACCATCACTCCGGCGACCGCCGCGCCGATGCCAAGCAGCAACGCTTCGAGCCGGGGGTTGGGCCGGCCACTGTGGGTCAGATCACGCCAGCCCTGCCACAGGATGATGAAGAATCCGGCAATGACGCCGAGGAAGCTCAGGACGCCGATCACACCCATCTCCTCCGCCATCAGCAGATAGAGGCTGGAGACGCCGACGTACAGGTCGGCGTCGGGCGAACCGGAGAAGCCCACGCCAAACCACGGATAACGACCGATGAGACCCAGGGCATCGCGATATTCACCGAGCCGCATCAGCGTGGCGCGATCCTGAAGCAAGATACCCTCTGTAAAGCGGGCGACGTAGGCTTGGGCAGGCGGCAGCAGCAGGAACAGCGCGCCCGCGGCCAAAGAAAGCCATAGCAGCTTGCGATAGCGCAGGACGCCGATCACCAGCACAGCGGCGGCCAAACCCAGCAAAGATCCCCGGCTGTAGGTCAGATAGAGCGCCGCCAGTTCCAGCCCCAGGAAGAGGGCGATCCACTTCCGACCGAACAGCGGTTGTGCGCTTACCAGTTGCGGCGCGGTGAGCGCGGTGATGAGGATCATGAATCCGCCCAGCACGTTGGGGTCTACCATGGTGCCGATAGCGCGCATGGCGTTTGCGGGGTCATCTTCGATGTAGCGCAGCGCGCCCGCGCCGCCGGGATAGTTGAACCGGCCCAACGCATCGAGAACACGGATCGTCCACGTCGCCGGGATCACGTAGAACGCAACCGCAATGGCAGCGGTCGCCGCGCCCATCACCATGATGACGCGCGCCAGAAAATAGAGTTCGGGTTCATCCTTCGCCCAACTCAACACGACGAAGAAGAAAAGGATCGCCAGCCCCAACTCGGCGATGTTGCGGATCGTGGTTACACTGGGAAACCCGAACCGCAGGCCGTTGAAGAACGCGAAACCGGCCAGCGCCAGGAACAAAAACACAGGCACGCTCAGCCCTGTTCCGGGCAACCCCTCTTGCCGGCGCGTGGCAATCCGCAGGATCCAGACGAAATAGACCCCCGCCAGCGCCACGTCGAGAAAAGAGGGCGTGAAGACGATTTTAACGGGGAGCGCGCCGAAAGGAACCAGCGCTACGACGGCCAGCACCACGATGAAGCCCCAACGCATGTCGCGCAGCACCAGGAGTACGCCGGCAGCGCCCAGCAGGGCGGCCACGGCGTAGAGCGGGCCTACGGCGGCGACCAGGAGCGCCGCTCCCAGTGCCCCGCCAAGAATGAGCGCGGCCAACGTCAGCCCGGAAATTCGCTTATCCGGGCTGAAGAACGCGCCTTCGATTCGGTTTAGCGCAGTTTGCACGATAGTATTCGCCTCAGCCCAATCATACAATATTTCATGGCGTCGTCACAGTGGTGAGGGTTACGGCGTCGGCGCCATCTCGCGTTTTGATGCGCGGCGCGCCCTCTTGTTCAGGGTCATATAGCGCGGCAATGACGCGATAGGCGCCCTGCGGCAATTCCCATGGGAGCGTGATGGCATAGGCGCGCGGTTGGGCAGCGCTGTCCGCTGCGAGGTTGCTTGCGGTAAACGGCGTATCTGTTTGTGCGATCAGCGCGCCCGTTTCGTCCAGCAGTTGTAACGTCAGCTTCTCGCTCCCGGTCAATCCGGTCGCGTCGCCGCCCCACATTAGATAGACGATCAGCAGCTCGCCGGGTTCCAGATGTTCGTCCTGAATGGCCGCGCCCTTCAGCGTCACGCCGTTCTCGAACGTCGCATCCAGCGCCGTCAGTGCGTCGGGTGGGCGCGCGTAGGTCTCTACCTGCCACCCCGCGACATCCTGCGTCCCGGCCAGGGTGTAAGACCCGGCCAACGCCGTCTGAGCGATGCCTTGCGCGTCCCAGGAATCGTCGGGCTGCACGGCAAGCACCACGCGTTCGATGCCGGCTTCCATCAGACTGGCGACCTCGCGTTGCGCCGCGGCCGCGTCGTTCGCGGCAGGGGGCAACACCAGGTGCGCCACCGGGCCGGTATAATACCACAACACCGGATCGGGATAGCTTTGCGCGAGGCGGACGCGACTGGCGTCGGCCCCTCCCGCCTCAACGCGCATCGCCTGCGCCAGCTCACGCCAGCCGCGCGTTTTGCTGTATGCCGGCTCCGTGTCATAACGCCCCAACGACGCCAGCATCCCGATTCCAAGAAGGGCGAGTAAGGCAGCCGCACCGAAACTCAACCGGCGCGGCGCGTCAAGACCGGGGCGTAGTTCTGCGTATCCCAACACAGCGGCGGCCAGCAAGAGGTAGAAGGGCGGGGCTGCGGCGATCAGGTAACGTTCGTTGAAGATGGGCCGGTTCAGCGCGCTGAGCCAGGTGACGAGCACCGGCGCGCCCAGGTAGAGCGCCAGCAGCAAGAGCGCCCGGTGCGCCTCACCACCGCTGCGCGCCAACCGATACGCCGCGATGAGCAACAATGCGCCTGCGAGGACGGCCCACCACAGCCGTTGCCCCGTTGGAACCGTTTCCCCGACGGCAAAGACGCTCACCGCCCGTTCCAGCATCGCCGCGAAGCCGGGCGAATCGCCGTTGCCGCGATAACCCGCCAACGTGGCGCGCGCGGCGATCAGCCACGGTAGGTAGAGCAGCGCCAATAACGCCATCGCGCCCACCCAACGTAGGAGGTTACGGCGGGCATCTTTGGCGATCCATGCGAGGATAAAAATATATAAGCCGTGCGCCAGCAGCACGAACGCCGCGAAATAATGCACGTGGAGCGCGGCCCAACTGATCCCGATGTAGCCCGCCCACAACGATAGCCGTCCACTGCGCAGCGCGGCCACGAAGAGGACGGTGCTTGCCAGGGTCAGCGCCATGCTGATGCTGTACATGCGCGCATCCTGGCTGTGCCAGATCGCGTACGGGCTGATTGCTAACAAAGCTGCGCCCAGGGTCACCGTCGCGCGTTTGAAACCCAGCTCGCGGCCCAGGCGATAGAGCAGCGCCACAGACAGCGCGCCGAACCAGGCGCTCAGGAAGCGCAGGGCGAACTCGCTATGCCCGGCAACCGACCACCATGCGCCTTGTAGCAGGTAACTGCCCACCGGGTGCGGCTCGCGCAGCGCGATCGTGTCGCGGATGAGTTGCGCGACGGGCGATTGCGTGAAGAAATAGCCGAACGCCTCATCACCGCGCAACTCTTGCGCGCCCAGCCGCCACACGCGCAACCCGAACCCCAGCAGCAGCGCTCCGCCCAGCGCCAGCATCCACAATCGTTTCGTCTGCGCATCTGTCGGACCTTGCCATCCGCTTATCCGATTCCCATCCGCTGCCCTGCGTCGCCACATCCACCCCAGCGCCAACAAGGCCAGCGTCCCCGCGCTCAACGCCAGCCCGACCATCACGCTAGTAGGCCGGTATACCAGTTTGATTTGCGTCGTCCCGGAGCGCACCGGGATGCCCAGCAACGTGAGGTCGGCACGCATCACGGGCAGGGTACCCGTGTCGCGGGTCGCGCGCCAGCCCGGCATCCAGTTCTCGCTGACAACCAGCAGCCCGCCGTGCTGGCTGTCTACGTCTATCACCCACCGGTTCGGAGCCAGGCGGGTCAAGTGGACGACGCTCTGCCCGGGCGCGACCAGCGGCCCCTCGCCGGGCAGCACGGAGCCGCCGTCCGGGTCTGTACTCGGCGGGAGGACGGCGATGCGTTCGAGATCGAAGCTGCCGTCAGCCAGCAACTGCCGCGCTTCCTCGTCTGGCGCGATGCGGGCCTGATCCACCACCCAGGCGCGCGGGTTCAGCGTGGGCAGGCGGTGCAGATAGGTGGTTTCGGTCTCGCGTGGAAACTCGGCCAGCAGTTCGCCCGGCGCAAAGAGCTCGCGTCGCCACGTGAGGACGTGCCCAACCCCGGTCAATCGCCACATGCGGTCGAGCGGGAATTCGTCGAACAGCGCCGCGTAGCGCGCCAACCGCAGCGGGCTGGAACCCCACACGTCTTCGACCCCCGCAAGCATCCCCCAGTCATCGTACACGCGATATTCGTTGTAGACGCGTCCCGGCAGGCCCAGGTTCACTGGCCCCGCCTCGGCCACAGCCGACGCGGTCGCGACCGCTTCCGGAGGCAGCGCGGCCTTCTGCGCGGGCGTTCCTCCATCGAGGTTGGTGGCGTAGTTCGCCACGAACAGGTCGGCGACGATCAGCGTGAGCAGAGCAATATGTCGCCCGCGCCTTGAGAGGTCGGCGCGGGCCGCAACGACAAAGCCCGCTAACAGCACTAACGCCGCGGCAGCTCGTAATGCGAACTCATGTGGCGTCACGGCAGTGTGACCTGTCCGCTGCCCGAACCAGTAGAAGAGCGCGATCCCCACGACCGCGGCGACGGCGTATACTGCTACGTTGCGGGCGCGTTGCGCGCGCGGCAGGCCATCCAGCGCGGCCGCGCCGTAGGCCACCAGCACGCTCAGTGCGAAGGCGACGAGATACGCGGCGCGCTCCTGTCCGCGGAAGAGGCTCCAGCCCGGCGCGAAGCGATAGAACAGGGGATACAGGAAGCCGTTGGCGCCATAGCTTACCAGCAGTGCGATCAGCGCGAGGGCCGCGAAGAAGAACGCGCCGGCCCGATAGCTTACGCCGGTGGGGCGCAATGCGGCCGCGGTGACCCCGATCAGCGCCAGCCCCAGCCCGACGATGCCCACGTAGAGCGGCGAGAAGAGCGTGCGCACCCCCGGCAAAAGTATCTGCCACGTATCGCGCACCGGGAAGCCGCCGCTCACGAAGGCATAATCGGTTGCCGCGCGCACGCTCAACCGGGTGAATTCGAGGCTGGGCAGGAGTTGCGCGGCGCTCAGGCTCAGGAAGACGCCGTAGAAGATCACGACGCGCCCGGCCAGTGCTCCCCACGAGAGCGCTCCGCGTCGCGTCCATGCCAGTAACACCAGCCATCCGGCGACGGCATAGCTGGTAAACAGGAAAGTCTGCGAATGCCCGGCGAGGAACGCGACGGCATAAGCCAGCGCCGCGCCGGTCCACCCGCGCCAACGCTCGGGCGTCTCGAACGCGCGCCACAGCAGCCACATCACCAGCGGCAGCCAGATGGCCGTGCGTAGCACCGCCAGTTGCAGCGGTGGGTAGCCCGTGAGATACCCGGAGAGGGCGAAGGTTGCCCCGGCGAGAAAGGCCGCGCCGCTATTGCGCGTCAACGCGCGCGCCAGCAGGTAGGTGAAGAATCCGGCCAGCGCAAGGTGCAGCGTTGCCTCAAGCTGGAGCCAGTACAGACGCGCGCCAGGGTCGGCCCACGGCAGCGAGAGGCCCAAGATCAGGTTGCTCAGCGGATAGAAGACGCCCGCCTGGACATCGGCCAGGAAGGGATGTCCTGCGTAGGTGTTCGGGTTCCAGAGGGGAAGGCGGCCCGCGAGGATTTCGCTACGCTGGAACAGGCTGAACGGCAGGAAGTGCTGGTTGAAGTCGCCGTTTGGGAAGGTGCGCAGGCCGAGCAGCAGGGGCAGGTAGAAGAGCGCGGCCAGTATGAGATAGCCCAACAGCGCCCGCGTATCAGTGCTCAGGCGCGGGCGAAGGGGTTGCGTTTCGACGGGTGGAACGTGATCTTGGGCCAAATGACGATACTCCAGGCGGAGGCGCGGCAAGCAGATATCCGCTTCCGGCCACCCCGATTATAGCATACGACCGGCTGAAGACCCGGTTTGCCGCAGCCCTGTACACGGCCGGCATGTTAGAGGATTTGCGCCTTGATAAGCAGGCTGAAGTGGGCTAAAATCCACGAGGCGGTTCGCGTCATCCGCCAGATAAAACATCTATGACAGTCCATTTCAAGCCTCCCGATCACAATAACGCGCCTGCCCGCGCCGTCATCGCATACCTGCGCGACATGAGTCACCTTAAGAACGCTCTGTACGCGCTGGCGGGCGGCTATGCGGTCGCGCTCTTCGCGTGGGAACTCACGCACCGCGCGACGCTGGAAGACTATATTCTGACGAATCAAGCCACCGGCGGCGCGCGACCATCGTTCGCCGTGCTGGTGTTGGTCGCGCTGTTCGCGCTGGCCGTCTGGCTGTTGGGCGGCTATCTGCGGGGACGCGGGGGCGGCGACCCCGTCGCGTGGCTCGATCGGGTTTCTGGCGGCTTGCTGGGACTGACGCTGCTGCCGTTCTTGCCGATCCTCATGCTGGCCGGGCTGCCCGAACGTCGCCCCTGGCTGACGATGGGGCTGGTCGCCGGCATGGGGCTGCCGGCCGGGCTGGCCGCCGCGACAATGCGTTGGCCCACCGACGGCGGCTTCCTCGAACGGCGCACGTTCGGGGGGCGCGGCCCGGAGGCCGGGCTGCTCATCATCGGCTTGCTGGCCGCGCTCTACGCCATTTACATGACCTGGCTGACCATCGCGCGGCATAATGCTTTTATGACGCACTCCTTCGACCTGGGCATTCATGACCAGGTACTCTACACCTTGCTGCATGGCGGATACCCGCGCTCGACGCAGCACGGCGTGCAGGCTATCAACTACCTGGGTGAGCACTTTATTCCCATTTTTTATCTGCTCGTCCCAGTCTATGTCCTCTACCAGGATGCGCGGATGTTGCTGCTGATCCAGAGCATTGCATTGGGGGTGGGTGCAATTCCGGTATACTTGCTGACGCAGCGCATCACCCGTAATGCCCTGCTTGCGACGGCGCTGGGCGGGGTCTATCTGCTCTATCCGGCGCTGCACGGGGCCAATACGTTCGACTTCCACCAGATCGTCCTGGCGACGCCACTGCTGCTCTTCAGCCTCTATTTTCTGGAGTCGGGTCGTGACCGCGCCTTTGTGGTGACGCTGCTGCTGGCGATGCTGGTAAAGGAAGAACTCGGCCTGACGGTTGCCGCCATCGGCGCGTATGTGTTCGTCGGCAAGGGGCGATTCCGGTCGGGCGCGGCGTTGGCTGTGATCGGGCTGGCGTATTTCTTGATCGTCACGCAGGTGGTGATGCCCGCATTGGGCGGCGCGCCGCAACTCAACCGATTCGATGCGATGATGGCGCCCGGCGAGTTTGGCCTTGCGGCCATCGCAAGCACGTTGCTCACCAATCCGTTCTACGTTATCACGCTGATCTTCTCGAATCCGGATCGCTTGGTCTATCTTGCGCAAATTATGCTGCCGCTCTTGTTCCTGCCCCTGCTGGGGGGTCGCGCGTGGATCGCCGCGCTCCCCGCGATCGCCATTTCACTGCTCACAAATATCGACGCGCAGTTCAGCATCGCCTATCACTACCCGGCGATTTTCATCCCCTTTGCGTTCTATCTCACGGCGCGGGGGGCGAGAGCCGTCCTGTCATTGCGCCACGCGGATCACGATGGGCCGCTGATCGCCGCGGGACCGCTGGCCGCAGGGCTGATTGTGGCGGGGCTGGCGATGAATTATAGCTACGGCTGGATCCTGTCGCAAAACTTTGCGGGCATGACGCTGCAAACGCAGCGCGCGGCTGCGGTGCGCGAGTGTCTCGGCGTGATCCCGCGCGATGCGTCCGTCAGCGCGATGAGTGACCTCGCGCCGCATCTCTCCAGCCGCAGCGAGATTTACCTTTTCCCCATCGTCAAGGACGCGGAATATATCGCCTTCGATGCCGATCCCGCGGCGAATTTCTGGCCCTTCATCGAGCAGGACGGGCGGCTGGACGCGATTCGGGAGCTCGCGCCGTACATCGTGAGCGGCGAATACGGGCTGGTGCGCGAACAGGAGGGCTGCCTGATCCTGGGACGCGGGGCTGATCCCTCATCCAACGGCGCGACAGTTCGCGTCCTGCTGACCAGCCGGCATGAAGCCGAAGAGTTGCGCAGCGACTTCCCCGATTCGATCATCGCGGACCCGCTTGCATCCCAGGGGCGCGCTCGGCGTGTGGAACCCGGTTCCCGTCACGACGATGAGAAAAACGCGCTGACGTATGGCCCGTATGAGGCGCTGTTCCCCGGCAGATACCGTGCGGAGTTCCTGTTGTTGTCGGAGGTCACGAGCGGAGATAACCCGGTTGCGACGGTGGACATTTTCTCGAACGCGGCAGGCGGCGCGTTGGCGGGCGAAGATGTATCCTCCGGCGACGTCGCTGCTTCAAGCACGTATATTGCGTTTCCCGTAGACGTGGAACTCCATGAGATCTGGCCCGACCTGGAGTATCGCATCCTCTATCACGGCCCGGACGTGCTATTGGCGGATCAGGTGCGGTTGCTGCCGTTGGCCGCCGACCTGCCCGCGGGCCGCTTTGAGGCGGAGGCTGCGTCGAGCGACCCGGCGTTTGCCATCGTTGAGGATGAAAGCGCGTCGGGCGGGAAGGTGCGCTTTGCTGGTCGGGACGCGCCGCAGGGTGCAGCCATCGAAATGCCGGTCGGCAACCTGGTTCCCGGCGACTACCGGGTGGATTTTACACTAAGGGCCGCTGCGGATAATGGCGCCGGTTCTGTGGCGACATTGGAAGTGCTCTCCGGCGGCAACGTGATCGCATCGCGGGCGCTTTCTGCCGCCGACTTTGCATCGCCGGATGCCTATCAGACTTTCGCCGTAGAGTTTGGGGTCGCCGGGCCGAACTTGTTGCCGAATGTGACGTTTCGTATCCGGCATGAGGGGAGCAGTGAAGTCCGGGTGGATAGCGTGGAACTGGTCTACAGATACCACGAGCCGGGCTGATATATCATTTAGAATCTATCCAAAAACTCCTGGATGATCACACATGCCCTTCGTAGTTGCGGCTTTAGCCGTTGGGGCGCACTGCAACGGCTGAAGCCGTCACTACGAAGGGAGGCTTACCTCACCGTGACCGTTGTCAGCAGCGCGGCGTCGTTCGGGATTTGGGCGCCGTTGGCGTCTGTGGCAGGCAGTCGCGCCCCGCTGACTGGGTCATACAACCCCACGTACATCTGATACGCGCCCGGCCCCGGCGCGCGTAGTTCGTGCCGATCCACGACCACTTCACGCGGAAGCCAGCTTTCGGTGGGCGCTGCGCCGCTCGCGGGAAACGCATCGGACTGTGCCACGAGATTCCCCGCGGCATCTACCAAATGGACGAACACCTTATAGGGCGCGGTCACGCGGTCCTTTGCTTGCCAGTAGAGCGTTAGCTCGATGGGCGCGCCCGGCGTGACGGGTGAGGTCACGTCGTAGCCGCGCAGCGCGACCGCCTCTCCGAAATTCACATCGGTGCGCTGGTTCATGCGCGGCAACCGATATGCGCGCGGTCGCGCCTCGACTGCCAGGCGACCCGCGTCCCACGGCTGCCCCAGCTCCGCGCCCGTATCGTCGCGGAGCGCCACGCGCAACCGATATTCGCCGGTCGGGGCCGCCGCGTCCGGCATCACCGGATAGCGCTCACGCACGATTTGCCCCGACATCCAGCTTGCCGTCGTCTCACTGAGTGGGTGCAATCCACCGCCGATCACGCCGTTAGGCCCTTCCAGCGCGATCTCCACCTGGCTCGCGTTGATCGGCAAAGACTCGACCTGCCACCAGACGCTCAATTCGCCGGGTTGCCCCGAATGCAACGGTCCCGGCGCGGCGGCGACACCGAGCAAGCGCAAGCTGCCCTGCGGCGCACGATCCACCGGATGCGCGATTCCCAGGGCTTCTGGATTGATGGGGCGGATGGCAGGCGTCACGGTCAGCCCCGCCAAAGTCACATCCGGGCCGGCTTCGGTGGTGATCGCTTCGCCGGTCGCCGGGTCATAGAGCCGGAGCGTGACGCGATAGTCGCCGGGAGGCAAGTCCGCGGGCAGCAGCAGTCCACGCCGATCAGTTTGGGTCACGCCGGTTTGCCAGCTTTCTGTGGGAGTAAACCCATCACCGGGGGTATAGTCTTCCGCGGCCCACACGCGGCCGGCATCATCCACCAGACGTAGGCTGAAACGGTAAGAGGCTGGAGGTTCGCGCACCTCCCAGATGGTGGTCACCCGCAACAGTTCGCCCGCCGGACAGGCCAGTACGCCGTCCGGGTTGTCGCTGTTTTCGCATGTCGCAGTGGTTCCGGCCAACCTTAACGCTGAGCCGAAGTCTTGCGCGGGCGCAGAATCGATCGCTACAATATTGTGGTCGTCCGGGCTGAGACCGTACAGCGTTACGAAGATACCATTGTGCAGCGTTTCGGCGGCGGGCCAACCGTTGCGCGCCAGCCATGCCTGCACCGGGCCGGGCGCGTGGAAGTAGAGCAGGCCCCAGGCGCGCGCCGCGTCGTGCGTGGCCTCACTGAGCGCGGCGTCTGCCTCCGCGTCGCTTTTCCCCTCCAGCGCGCGCAGGTCTACCACTCTGGCGTCGCCGTCATAATAGTGCAGGAAGACCTTTTCGGGGTCGGGACCGTCTATCAATATCACGTCGCCCGGCGCTTCCAGGGCGCGGATGCGTTGCGCCGCCGCTCGAAAGTCAGGCTTGTGCAGGATCGCATCGGTGTAAAGGCGTTGCAGGGCGAGCGCATTGGCCCCCACCAGCCCGACCAACCCCAGGATGCCGAGCGATTGCCATAATGCGGCGCGCTTTCCCGACCATGCAGGGAACAACCCCACCGCAGCCAACATGATGACAGGGGCCGATGCCATAATGGTGTAGCGTTCGTGGTAATCCGGTTGGCGCAGCGCCAGCGCCACCGCCCCGACAATCGGGACTGCGGCGCTCAGGGCCAGCAGCAGCCCGCCCATGCGCCGAGTTCGCCCCCAGGCGATCAGCCCCAGGACCGCCAGCGCCAGATAAACCCACGGCAGCCACCAGTGCAACGGTTCGGGCATGGCGTCGCCCACCGTATAGGCCGTCCAATAGCGCCAGGGGATGGCCCACGGGCTTTGCGGGGTGCGCCAGCCGGAGAACCCGAAGATGCCGAGGAAGCGCGGCAGCCAGACGGTGTAGAGCAGCAGGACGGCGACCCCCGCGGCTGCCCAGCGCAGGAAGCCGCGGGGGTCACGCGTGGCCGCCAGCCAGATCAGCACAAACAGCGTATGCGTGGTGGGCACGAGGAAGCCAAAGTGGTGCAGGTAGATGCACACCGCCGTCGATAGGACGTAGGCGATCCATGCGCCCCATCGCATCCGGCTGCCTTGTCCCTCTGCTTCCCCAAAACCCGTCCCCAGCACCTTTGGCAGCATCCAGGTCGCGATCAGGCCGGCGGCCAGTAACCAGCTATACATGCGCGCTTCCTCAGCATAGGCTACCTGGAAGGCGTTCGTCGCCAACAGGGTCGTCGCCGCGGCTGCGGCCGCCCACCGCCTGCGCCCGCCCAACTCCAGCAGCCACCGGTAGGTCAGCGCGACGGCGAGGACGCTGGGCCATAGCGAGAAGAACCGGATGGCGAAATCGCTCGTTCCGGTGAGGCGCAGCCATCCGTTCAGGCCTACGAAGTAGCCGGGCGCATGTTCCACCGGCATGTCGCGCAGCATTTCGCCCATGGGCCGCGACGCACGCAGCAGGCTGATCCCTTCGTCGCTCCAGAAACTTTGATAATCCAGATGGTAGACGCGCACGAAGAAGGCCAGCAGCAGCACGCCGAGCATCAACCCGCGGAGAAGCGGGGGGCTGCGTCGCGCGGGCGCGGCGTCATTCATGGCAACGGTACCTGACCGAGCGGTGCAGCCCCATCAAGGATGGGTTGCCCGGCGGCGTCGCTTACCGGCAGTCGTGTACCTGTTAGCGGATCGTACATGCCCGCCACCAGACGATAGGTTCCTGCAGCGTCTGCGGGCAAGGTCAGCATGTGTTCATCTGTCACGACTTCATCGGCGATCCAGCGGCGCGTCGCATCGTCACCGGCGGGTGTGGCGTCAGATTGCGCAACGAGCTGACCTGTGTCGTCTAGCAGATGCACGAAGACGACGTAATCGGCGTCCGGCGGGCGCAACGCCTGCCAGACCAGCATCACCCCCAGCGGTTGCCCCGACGCACCCGGCGGCTTAACGGTCGCGCCCACCAGTTTGATGGCGTCGCCCAACGTGGCGTTGCCCTCGCGTTCCACCGGTGGGATATCGTAACTCCGCGAACTGGGTTCCAGCATCAGTTCGGTGAGCGACTGCGATACGCCGCCTGCCGTCAGTGAGAGGGTGTAGCGACCCGCGGCCACATCCGCAGGCAAGCGCAGCGGCAACCGACGGCAGAGCGTCTCACCAGCGCGCCAGACCGCATCTTGCGGCGCAACCGCGCCTTCCCAGAGAATCTGCGCCGCCGCGCCGCCTGCTTCGGCGGGTTGCAGCGTCACTTGCATTGTCCGGGACGCCACATCCGCCGGGCATTCTCCCTCGCCCGCCCCGCAGCGCCAGTGCAGGTCAAGCGCGAGCGGCGCGCCGGGTTGCAAACGGTCTCCTTCGATGCTGTAGCCGACGAGCGTCAGCCCCTCGCCGAACGATAATTCGGTGGGCTGCGAGGGCGATGCCTCGCCGGGCGGGGCCGAGCGCAACGGGATGACGGTCTCCCCTGCCAGGGCCATGTCGCCCAGCCCGTCCAATCGCGCCCGGCGCGCGCCGCCTGCTGCCAGCTCATACCACCCGGCCATGACCCGGACGGGGCGATCATCGCGACACGTGTCCATGATCGGGCTGTAGCGCTCGATTACGCGCTCGCCGGGCTGCCATGCGGGCGTCAGATAGCCCCCGTCGCCGGGCAGTTGATCTACCTGACCGACTTTGCGCCCGTCAGCGTCTATCAGGTGCAGGAAGGCCGTCAGGTTGCGCGCCATGAGGTCTTCGGCGCGCCAGGCCGCCAACAGGTCGCCCCCGTCGCGCCGCATACCCAGCAGCGTCGGGGCGTCATCGAAAGCAATCTCGATGGGCGCGGTGGGTTCCAGGCCCGCAGGCCAACCCGCGGTGCTCGCGGCGTCCACCGTGACCAACTCCAGCAGCGGCTTGCCATAGCGGTCGGTCGTTTCTTCCAGTTGCGCGCCCGGCCACAATGCCGCGATTTCCTCGGCGCGACGGCGTTGTTGAGATGGGAACGCGTAGGCTGCACCCTGGCCCGGCGGCGGCAACACCAGCGTGCGGCTGCTGTCCAGCGAGCGCACATCGGTGTCGCGCCGCAGGAACTCCAGCGTCGAGTGTTGGGCCCACAGTTGAGAGAGATAGACCGCGTCTTGAACCCGCAGCGGCTCGATCTGCGCCCACGCGTCCAGCTTATCCACGTCATAGGCGTAGTAGGCGTCGGGGCTGGACGGGAAGCGGATGAAGTAGTCGCGAAACGCGAAAGTCGTGCTGGCGATCAGGATCAAGGCGGCCGCGCCGTAGCCCAGCCAGACGCCGCGGCGCTCTCCGCGGAAAATGCGCGCTACAAAGTTCACGATGGCGGTCAATCCCAACCCAGCGGGCACGAACAGGGCGGGCAGCGCAGGTAAAGAACGCGAGAAGTTAGGCGCGTCGTCGCTGAAGATGGTGGGCGTCAGCATCACGACTGCCCACAGCGCCAGCATCACCAGCGCATCGCGGTCGGGGTCTGCCCGGCGCAGCAGCCGGCGCGCATAGACGATCACGCCGATCCAGAAGGGGATGGACATCACCACATCGAAGACGGGGCGGCCCGGCAGGTTGTGAATCCACGCCTGGTCGCCCGCGATGCTGAACATCCCCAGCACCGCAACGGCGTGTCGCGCCAGCGCCGCCAGCGGCGACCCTCCGCCGACCCGATCCGCAAAGACCGATACGGCTTCGGCATGGCCGAAGAAGAAGTCGGGGTGTCGGTAGAACTCGATGCCCAGCGGCATGAAGACGACGAACGCGACTGCGCCCGTCAACAGCAGCCCCCAGACCGGGCCGATGCGCGGCCGCGGCCGCGCCAATTCGTCTGCGAGGTTGTGTCCGCGGCTCGTCCAGACGACCCAGAGGGTGTAGAACAGCAGCACGAACGGCGTCAACCGCCCGGTGGGGTTGTTCCACACACTCAACCCGGCCAGCGCGCCGCTCACCACATAGGCCCAGGGCGCGCCCGACCGGCATGCATACCAGAAGAACCCGAACAGCCCGCTGAAGATGACCGGCATCAGGATCACGCGGATGCCATAGTGGCTGAAATGGAGGTGCCAGAAGCTGATCGCCAGCACGATGCTGGTGAAGCCTGCGACGCGGCGGCTGTCGACGCGCAACATGCCGCGCAGCAACCCGTAGGTCACCGGCACGGCTGCAATCCCTGCCAGCGCAGAGGCGAGTCGCAACGTTGTGATGTTCAGGCCGAAGATGGACGCGAGGCCCGCTTGTAAGTAGGTGTAGAGCACCTCGCGCCCACCGTTGCGCGGCAGAAAGAGCGGGCGCTGACCCTCAAGCACCGCCGCAGCATCGAGGGCGTTGAACGCCTCATCGAACTGGAAGCCGGGTGGGGTGACGCCCAGATGGTAGAACCGCGACGCGGCCGCGAGCAATGTCACCGCCAGCAGGATGATCCAATCCAGCGATGTCCAGCCCGCCGCGTCCGACCGTTTCGGTCTCATCTCTTCGTTCAACGGATCTCCAGACGCATCGGCAAGATGATGTGGTCTTCGCCCTCAGGGGTTACCAGACGTGTGTCAGTTGCCCTGTCATACAGCCCGGTCACCAGACCGTAGCTGCCGACCGGTAGCACGCTTGTGTCAAGGACGACCTGGTCGCGTACCGTTTCACCCTGCACCCAACTTGTCGCGGCATAGCCGCCCGGTTGACCGTCCGATTGCGCGACCGGGCGACCTTCGGCGTCAACGA
This sequence comes from Anaerolineae bacterium, assembly GCA_038214535.1. Taxonomy (GTDB): domain Bacteria; phylum Chloroflexota; class Anaerolineae; order CG2-30-64-16; family CG2-30-64-16; genus JBBQRS01. The sequence continues at coordinate 11,030 of JBBQRS010000051.1, read as the reverse complement.
CGTGCAGGAAGCGCGCCAAATTGCGTTCCGATTCATCTGCGGCCTGCCACCAGAGCGTCAATTCGAGCGGCGCGCCGGCGGGCAGGCACAGGGCGTCGCCGCAAACGGTCGCGTCGCCGCCCGCGTCGAATCCGGCGAAGCGCGTTGCGTCGCCCAGCAGGACGCCTGACGCGTAGGTAGGTGTTGGCGCGGCGAGGTCGTGGGTACGGTCGCGCATCGTGACGTTGCCCAGGTCGAGCAGGGTTTGCTCACCGTCGGGCTTGATCGCCGTCAGGCTCAGGCGATAATCACCGTCTGGTGCGCCCGCGGGCAGCAGCGCCGTCCATGTATCGCGCACCAGTTCGCCCGGCGTCCACGACCCCGCCGGATAGGCCCCACCCAACGGATGACCGTTGCGCCGTTGCGTATTACCGTTCGGCCCGGTCAGGCGTGCTACGATTTTAGTGTTGGGAGGTGTCTGCTTACCGGCGCGCCAGAGGAGAGATACCGGTATGCCCTCTCCGGCGGTGACTTCTGTGGGCGCGTCCCATTCGTAGCCCAGCAATTGTGGGCCGTTTTCGCTTAGCAACACTGGATCGGGCAGGATATTCGCGATGCCAAAGTCGGCGGCGTTCGACGAGGGCTGATCGGGTTTTGTCACGCGAATCTGCGTGAGCGGGATGCGGTTGCCGCGCGGGCCGTTCTCGTCGCGAATCTCAAGCGCTTGATCCAACGACGGCGCGAAGAAACCTGCTTCCAGCGTGTAATCGCCGGGCGGCGCGCCGGGCGGGATGCGGAGCAGGTTGGCGTCGCGCAACACCTGACCGGTTTGCCAGCGATTGACCGGCGCGAAAAACCCTGCCGGTATGGTATCGGCGTGTGCATAGAGGTTACCCTGCGCGTCGCGCATACCCACGTAGACGCTGAAATCATCGGCCGGGAAGAGCGCGAGGGATTCCCAGAATAGCGTTAGTATGGCGTCATTGCCTGCGGCGACCTCCGGCGTCTCCAGGTCATAGCCGATCAGCCGGGCGTACTCCCCAAAATCCAGCGCGGAGGGATTGGGCAGCGCAGCACGATCTTCGGGACGTACGGCGGGGCCGGGATAGATTTTGGCGTAATCCGCGCCACGCCACTGCACAACGTGTAACGGTCGCTGCGGCGCGAAATAATCCACCAGGTTCGCCGGGAAGCGTCGTTGCAACTGGTTCGAGTACACGACTACGTATTCCATTTCGGGCAACGGCCACGCGCCCGTGTCGGGGTCCATCACGATTTCCTGCACGCGCCCAGCATAATACGGGGCCATGCTCGCAGAATAATCGCGTTGACCCACGCGCGCATCGGCAGGAACGTTCTGCTCTAACCAGTCCGCGGCCTGATCCAGCAGCTCGCCGTTGCCGACCATCACCAGGCTTTGTGCGCCGCGCGGCCCGCCGACGAGCGGGCTGAAATATGACAGGTAATAGGGCAGGTGGGGCAGCATGACAGCAAGTTGGGCCACGATGACCGCCGCCATGACAAGGGGCAAAGCGCGCGACGATCCGACGAGGGTTTCCCCACGGCGCGCTTGCCACGCCCTGACGCCGGCCCACACCCCGCCTGTCGCCGTCAACGCCAGGCCGGGGATCATCGGGACGATATAACGGTCGTGCTTCGAGTCGAACAAGCTGACGCCGAGCAGGATGACTGCGGTCAATAACAGCGCCGCCCAGGTTGCGCGTCGGTGTGTGAAATGGCGGCGCAGGCCGGGCGCGAGCAGAGCGATCACGCCCCAGATCGCGCCGATGAGCAGGAGCGGCGACAACCGCGCAACCAGCACGATCGGGTAATAGAGCGGGCCGGGGTTACGCGTGTAATGCCCCAGCAAAAATTGGTCGTGTCCCGCCACCTCGCTGCTGAGACCACTATACCATATAGACAGCGTTCCCAACGGGTCAACGCGCAGCGCGGGCCATAATGCCAACGCGACCACAATGGTGATACCGCCCCACAACAACGCATCACCTGCGAAGCGCAGCCAACTGCGCATGGCACGCGCTTGCCATGCCGCCGCCAGACCAACCAACGCGAACGCCGGCAGCGTCAAAACGTTCGTTACCTTGCTCAGTACGGCCAGCCCGAAAAACAACCCCGAAATCAATAACCACCAGGTGGCGCTATCCCTGCTACTTCGCGCTCTTCGCGCTTCGTGTTCTTCGCGCCCTTGCGCGCCTTTCGTGGTCCAAATCCCTGCATAAATCAGCAATGCCAGAAAGCTGATCCACATGAAGTTGGTCTGGTTGGCGTCGGTGGTGATCGAGCGCTGGTAGGCGACGAAGAAGGGTTCGAGTAGCAGGATGACCGCTGCTGTGAGGGCGACCGTCGCGCCGTAGACTTTGCGGCTCAATAGATACAACGCCGCCAACGACGAAGCTGTGACGAAGGCGGATGCCCAGCGCGCCGCCGTGTACGCGCTCAACGGGGTGACGGGCGCGGCCGTGACCGCGCGCAGGTAGTCAATCAACCCGGCGCTTTGCGACACCAGCGCATCGGGCGGCAGCAGGCCGCGCAGCCCATAACGCAGACTCAACCCCGCGCCGATAATCCACATGTTGGTAACGCCGGGATGGTGCTTGAGGTATGTTCCCGTCGGATCGCTCGTGAGTAGAGCCACATAGAACGCCGGCCCGCGCCGAATCCAGACCGCCTCATCAATGTTAATGGGCACAGTAACCCAGAGCAAGCGCATGACGAGCGCGACGAAGAAGATCGCCGCCGCGATCCAAAAGGCCCGTCTTCGCTCCCTATCCTGCGTCATCGTGACAGAACTGCGCCTTTCATGGTTCGACCCGGATCGTTCCCAGCGGCACGCGGCTATCCGGCGCGGCGTCGCCATTACCGAGCCACGCGGGAAGGCGCTCGACGGTCTGCGGGTCGTAGAACCCCAGGTATAGCGTGTATTCCCCCGGCTGTGCGTCTGGCCTGACCTGAAGGGTGATCGGGTCGGCAATGTGCTCGCCGGGCAGCCACGACGATGTCGGATTCACGCCGTCCTGCGGGGGGCTGTCGTATTGCGCGGCCATGCCCAAGCCCGCGTCGTGAAGATGCAGGAACCGGGTGTAATCCGCGCCGACGTTCCCCAGCGCCTCAAGATGCACGGTCACGGTCAGCGCGTCGCCGGAGCGCACACCGCCTTCGGGCAGATGCAGATCGTATCCGGTCAACGTCGCAAGGTCCCCAAAGCGCGCCGTCAACTTTACCGCAGGTCGCTTCGGTTGCGCCAGTATCTTGATGGGCGGCAGTTTGAAATCGTCCGTCGGGGGGGCTTCCGCCGCGGCGTGCGCCGGAAGTCGTTCGAGCGTTGCATCGTACATCCCCACGGCGGGCCAATAGAGGCCGCCCGGCGCGTCAGCGGGAATCAACAGCCGGTAATAATCGGGTCGCGGCGCGACTGCGTCCCACAACCGCGGCGGGCTGAAGGTTGGGCCGGGCAGATGGTCTTCCTGCGCCACCGGGCGGCCCTGCGCGTCCACCAGATGCACGAAGGCGTGCGCGCTCTCCTCCGGCGTGGCGTCGGCGCGCCAGTAAAGGGTATAGGTCAGGACGTCTCCTGCGCGCGCCCCGGGGCGAGCAGCGGGCGCTTCTTCCATGGTCTGCGCCCCGGCCAGATCGTAACCATCTAGCCGGAAAACATCGCCGAATATGGCGTCTGTCTCATGCTGAGGCGTCCGCGCCGGCCTGGCCGGCGTCTCCAGCGTCACCGCACCGACCACGGTCGCCGGGCCGTCATCGGTAGATACGGCCAATTCATAAGATCCCGACGGCAGGTCGGGCGGCAACGACAGGCGATACGCGTCATCGGCCAGCGTGCCCGCGGGCCAATTGCTGCTCGGTGAGGTGTTATACCACGCGCGCGACGTGAGTTCAACCACGGGACGGCCTGCCGCCTCGCGAAGTTCCCAGCGCGTCCGCCAGTTGTCCGGCAGCGTCTCTCGCACCAGCCAATACGGGTAGACATAAAAGTAGGCGTCATCCTGCTCTGCCCGATAGCCGAGCAGTTGCACGCCATCCGTGTTGACCGGCCGGGCAGGCGTTTGAATAGCCTCCATCGGGGGCGAGCCGACCAGCGCGACCACGACGCTAAGCAGGGCCAACGGGATCAACGCCTGGATGCGCCGCCGCGCGACGAACCATGCGACCAGCGCAACTGCGCCCAGTGAGATCAGGCTGACGGTTGCCGCAGCGCGTTGCGATGCCGTGCCGACCCATGTCACGCGCAACGCGTGCGCGCCGGGCGGCAGGTCCACGGTGAGCAGCCCGAGATTTGTGCTGGGATAGGATTGCAGCGGGCCAGCCTCGGTTTGGACCTGCCAACCGGGATAATAGAAGGTGGTGAAACGCAGCGGCCCACCGGCACTCTCAAGCTGCATTTCCAGATCGAGCGCGTTGCCCCGTTCGAGCGTGATCGTCAGATCGCGCGCCGCGGGCGCGGGCACGCCGTCATATTCCAGGGTGGGGCCGGCCCAGCGCGGCCGGAACTCCTGAAGGGTCGTATTCCCCTCTGCACCGACCAGCGCGTCGCGCTCCAGTTCCCATTGCGCCATCACCGCAGGGCTGAGGTCAACGCTGCCCGCCGCGTAAACGTCTTTCGTCGCCAAGCGCGGGGCTTGCGCTACGATGATCAGCGCGATCACCAGCGCGGCTGGCACAATTTGCAGGTTGCTGCCCCGGAATGGCAGCACGACCCCGCCCGCGAGGAGCGCCAACGGCAGCGACGTCACGGCCAGCACGCGCCAGGTAAACTGGATCGCCGTCAATGTCTCCGAGCTTTGCCATAGCGGCAGCGCCCAATGTGTGCCCAGAAATGCCGTTCCCGCGGCGACCGCAATGAAGTAGATCCACTCCGCGTCGCGCCGGCGCGCCAGGATGACGCCTGCGCCGGCCAGCGTGAGCTGCACGAAGCCGAACCGCACGATCGGCCACGCGGCCTGATACGCGTAGATCAGGCCGGGGTCGAGGAAGTTGTTATTACGCCAGGCGCTCCCCGGCAGCCAGACATCCCGCGCCAGATCGTAGCCAACTGCGCCGAGGAAGGAACGGTCGGCCACGACAGGGAGCCAGTAGAAGGCGCTGACCCCCATTGCGCCGATGAGTCCCGCCAGCGCCCACGCGCCCCGTCGCGCCGAACGCCCACTCAGGAACCAGTGCAACGCCATATAGCCGGCCAATACCGGCGCAGTCAGCATCAGCGCCAGCGGATGACAGAGCGCCAGCCCCGCCACCATCAGCACAAACGGGATGAAGTAGCGCCCCGGATCATCCGAACGCAAGATGCGCCGCGCTGCCCATAAGGCCCACGGGAAAAGCCCCAGCGCGAGCACTTCCGAGAAATCGCCGCGGATGTAGGTATCCACGAGGAGATAGGGCGCGTAAAGATATGCCGTCGCCGCGACGAGCGCCGCCCAGCGGCGTTTGTCTCCGAAGATGTCGGCGGCGAGGAAATACATGCCGAATCCGGCCAGCAGCAGGCCGATGACGAAGCCGAGGATGAAGGCCGTATACAGCGAGAAACCGAGCTGGTGTAGCCCGTAGACGAGGTAGTAACCGGCAGGGGCGTAGAAGCCGAAGCGCGGATAGCCGAAGCCCAGCAGCATCTCCGGCATCCATCGGGGGTAGAAGATGCCGTGGCGAACCGCCGTGTCGAGCAGTCCCAGCCGCAGCAGGTGATTTTCGCCATCCGATGAGCGCGGCAGTCCATAGGCGAGAAAGGGCCACAATGCGGGCACGGCCAACGGCGCGATCAGCAACCAGGCGCGCCGGCTCAGCCAATCCAGCGCGGCCATGATGCGAGAGGTGAACGCCGATTCTGTGCGCCCGGTCTCGGTGGTGCGCGCTGCCGAAACACTCACGGTGAACCGTCCTCAACCGTCCCCAAGTCAACACGGCCATCAGGCGTAGCAGGGTCTACCGGCAGGTTGACGGCCGCGCCGGAGGCGTCTACGGCGTACATCCCAGCGCGCAATCCGTATGTTCCGGCAGGCAAGCCCTCGGGCAGGAGCAACCGATGCTGGTCGGGCGTGATCTCGCCTTGCATCCAGCGCGTCGTCGGGGTGTAGCCGCCGCCAGGGTCGCCGTCTTGCTGCGCGATCACCTGCCCATCCGGCCCCAGCAGGTGAACGAACGACTTATAATTCGTGCCGGTTTCTCTGAGGGCGAACCAGTAGAGCGTCACGTCCAACGCGCGCTCACCGCGCGCCGGCGCAGCATCACGCCCGATGAGCAGCGCCACATCGCCCAGCGCGGCCTGGCCGCCTGCGGGCTGCGTGGGTGTCCAGCGGCGTTGCCCCAGGCCCTCGCTGTTCAGGGCCAGGATCAGGACGAGCAGTGGCAGCCCCACGGCGGCCATACGCAGCCAACGCGTCCGGCCAGCGCGCCCGGCTCGCCATGCCAACGTTGCCCAAATTAGTGCGCCGATCAGGCATAGTACCCATCCGATGCGCCAACTCAGTGTAGGGCCGAACTGGAACGCGACTCGTTGCGCGCCTGCGGGGATATCGGCTGTCACCAGTCCCAACGCACCGTCGGGGTAGGTCGGCAGCGGCGCACCGTTCAGCGTGGCGCGCCAGGCGGGCAGATGGAATTGATGCAGCCGAACCGAGAGAGGCGCGCCGGCTGTAATCGCGAGAGCGACGCTGTCGTATCCGCGTTCCGGGATTTGGACCGTCGGAAGGGGAGCGAGCGCGGGGCTATCGGTCGCGCCGTCGCGCGGGCGGCTCAGCGCCCAGCGTTGTTCGGTGACGGTGAGCGGCAGGAATTCGCCCGTCCACGTCGCGCCCACCTGTCCCGCTTCCGCGTCTTCGCGCCACATGCGATCCGGCGCCCATGCCTCTGCGGTAGTGATGGACAAGGGGGTCGCGGGCACGTTGAGTAATGGCTGGACGAGCAAAATCGTCCCCACAAGCGCGACCAAACCCTGCCGAAGGCGTAACGCCGATGGGTTTGGCGCATCAGCGGACAGGCCGAGCAGGGCGGGGGTCGCTGCGGCCAACCCCATGACGCCGACTCCCGTCAACGAGAGGAAGCGCCAGGGATATTGCAGGTGCGCCAGTAGCGGTTCCAGCGGAATCCACAGCGGCAGTGAAGGCGCGGTTGCCATGAATGCCGAGCCGACCGTGAGAAGAAGGAAATAAGAGATCAGCCAGCTCGCGCGGATCGGAAGTTTTTTGACCATGCGCCACGCGGTCAGCCCGGCCACTAACGCGATCAGCGCGACTGTGGTCCACGGCAACGGATGATCCGCCGCGCCGCCCGACGCGTCGCGATACCGGTAGAGCGCCGAGGATTGCACCGCGTCCCTCAACGGAGCCAGGTGCTCGCGATAGCCCTGCGACGGCCCCAGGGCGATGCCTACCTGCCCGCTTTCCGCGAAGAAGGGCAACCACAGCGGCGCGCTCAGCAATGCGCCTAATGCCAGCGAGACGAACACCCCGCTCAGGAGCGACCGCCAGCGTCCCATCCACAGCCCCAGCGCAACCACGTAGAGCGCCGCCGCCGGAATCATCAGCAGGGCGGTCAAGTTGTGCGTCAGCACCAGCCCGGCCCACGCCAACGCCGCGCCCAGCGCCGGAATCATCGCCCCGTTCGTTACTCTATTAGGTGTGCCATTCGGAGCCGAAGGCCCCCTGTGGGTTGCGATACTCGTCGTCGCCCACAGGATCAACGGCAACCAGATAAACGCCATGAACTCCGGGATCGCCCCGCGCACGTAGGCGTCGGCCAGATGGTAGGGGAAATAGGTGTAGGCGACCGCGGCCAACACGCCGCCCCACGCGCCCCAGATGGTGCGCCCGAAACCATACGCGGCCAGCGCCGCCAGCACGAACCCCAGCGCGATGGTCGCCTTTGCGGCCCACACGGGACTGATGCCCGCCGTTGACAGCAGCGCGCCCGGCGCGTAGCTCAGTGGGGCATAGTAGTTCAGCACCGCCTGCCCGTAGCCGAAGCCGAAGTCGGGGAAGAGGCGCGGATAGAGCACGCCGTGCTGCCAGGCGTCGGCCAGCGCCGCGATGCGATAGACGTGAAAGCGGCCATCGTCGGTGACGAGGAAGCCGGCCCGCAACAAGGGCCACAACGCGGGCAACGTGAACACGAGCGCCGCCAGCGGCCCCCAGTGCGTTCGGGTTCGTTCGTCCGGCTGTGTGCGTTCCACCTGCGTCACCTTATCGCACGTCTATCTCGGCCACGGTGATGAAGTCTCCGCCCGGCCCGGTGAGGCGCGGCAGGCCCTCTGCGTCGCTCCGGTAGAAGCCGGTAATCAGCCGATACGCGCCCGGCGGCAGGTCGAGCGGCAACGCCAGATTGTCGGTGAAAGCTCCTCCGGCCTCGAGCGCGGCGGTCGGATACAGGCCGTCGCCGGGCCAGCGATCCATCTGCGCCACGACCTGTGAATTCGCATCCAGCAACTGCACGAAGGCCGTGTAGTTGGCCGCCGGTTTGCCCTCGGCGCGCCAGTGCAGCCCGATTTGCAGCGTGTCGCCGGTCTGTGCCTGGATTCGCCCGTCGTCGGTCGGCTCTGCGGGGGCGTCTTTGCGTTCGAGACCCAGCGTCGCCCGTTCCAGCGTGAACTCGCCCAGCGTCGCGCCGGACGCGGCGTCTTCGCCCACGGGGCCGGGCGCAGAGAAGAGCAGCAACCTGGCCCAATCGTCGTAGCGCTCTTCGCCGAGCTTGTAGGCGTTCGCCGTCAGATAGCGCTCCCATTCGCGGCGGCCTTCGGCGTCGTCGGATGCGGCGTCGCGGTCACGGCCCAGCCAGACCCGCCCAGTGCGCTCGAAGAGCCGGCCCGCCAGCGCCTCGTCTACCGGTTTGGCCTCCAACCCATACCAGAGGACGCGACCGCCCAGGTGATTCAGGAAGTAATCGGTCAATGCTGGGTCGGGCATCAGGAAGGCATCGTTACAGACGGCTCCGCCCCAGCCCGCCGCTGCGCAACCGTCCGCCTCCAGCCGTTCAGTCATCGGGCGTAGATAGCGATCCACCCCGTAAGGGTCGAACCGGGCGTCGCCCTGCCGGTAGATGAGCAGCAGCGCCGTGGACGCGACCAGGGTCGCCAGCGCCAACACCCCGTTCGAGAGTCGTGTCCTGTCGGATGCGGCGGTCTTGCCGGCCTGTCCCGGTACGGAGAATGCGAGCTCTTTGCCCGCGCGCCACTGGATCACAAACAGGACCAGCGCCAGCGCGGCCAGTCCCAACGACACCAGCAGTCCCGCGGGCCGAAACGCCCATTTGCCCTCAGGTTGCAACTGCACCCAGGCGAAATCGAGCGGCTGCGTGCCGGATAGCAGCAGTTTGAGGTTTCCCAACACCGGCGAATGCGCCGGAGAAAAGTAGAGCGCATCAATGGCCTCGCCGATGCCGCCGTAGATCGCGGCCTGTTTGAGCAGCCAGTCCACCTCCCAGGTGCGCACATCCAGGCTGATGCCCAACACCTGAAGCGCCATGCTGAACAGGATCAGCGCCCAGACGGCCACGCGCAATAATGTGGCCCAACCGGATGTGGTTTGCGCGGGTGCGGCGGTCTCACGCCACTTCGCGCCGCCACGCGGCTGATCCTTCAGCAGCCAGGCCCAGATCGGCGCGGCCAGCATCACCAGGAACGGGATCACCGGCAGCATGTAGCGCGAACCCCATGCTACGCCGCCCGACCAGTAGTTGTAGCGGCTGTAACCCAGGAAGTGCGCGGCCACCAGCCCCAGGAACGCCAGCCCTTCCCACGGGAACCGTTTGGTGAAGGACCACGCGCCGACCAGCCCCAGCAGCAACACCGGCGCGTACCAGAAGAGGCCCTTATACGGGCTGATGGAGAGTCCGACCAGCCCGCGCATCATCCGCCAGGGAACCGATTGGGAAATCTGGGGGTTGGTGGTGTAATCCACGATGTCGCGCGCGAACAGCTCGACGCCGACCAGGGTGGTTTGCGTGTACCAGTAATTCACCAGCAGGCAGGCCGCCAGAGGCGCGGCCGCCGCGACTACCGCCGTGAGCCGGTTCTTCCACGTCCCATCGGTGCGATTACGTTCCGCGGCGAAGGCCAGCAGCAGCCACGAAGGGATCAGCGCGATGCTGATCTGCTTGGTGATGATCGCCAGCCCCAGCATCCCACCCGCGATGACCGGCCAGATCATCCGCCGCGTGCTGTCATAGCGGTAGCGCAACAGCGCATAGACCGCCCCCATGTACGCGAAGACCGTCAAGGGCTCGCGGAAGAAGGTGCGGCTGTAGGGCCAGGCCAGTGTGGCGAACGCGAAGACCAGCGCGGCGAGGAGCGCGGTGCGCCGCCGGTAACGGAGTTCGAGCAGACAGAGATAGATTAGCGCCGCCGCGCCCGCCATCACCACGGGCGAGAAGAACATCGCCCCCTGTACCGCTGCGTTCAGGCTGCGGCCCCAGAGGTAGAAGGGCGTTGCCATGATCATCTGCGCCGGCTCGTAGTTGGGCACCATGTTGCCTTCGCTGGTCAACATGCCGACGTTGGTGTAATCCCAGTAGATTTGATTGACCGTGAACTCGCCGCGTTTGACCAGGCTGTCCGTGCCGCTGAACAGCGCGCGCTCGTCGTTGCTGATGAACGTTCCGACATAGGTGACGATATAGAGCGCCAGTATCAGGAAGAAAAGCGGCGTGGCAAGACGGCGATCCGGGGCCAAGCGTTGATTGGATTTGTTCATTCGTATTCGCGTGTCCGAAACAGTGAGTGAGCATCGTGAAACCGCATTGTGTCGCCTGATGCTACCACAACGGAGAACAGGTGAAAAACCGGGTTGCGCCGCGCTGGAGTAAACCATACTTGTAGCTCGCCAGCCAGGCAACCCGGCTCGGAATTTACCGGGAGTTCTCTCAGTGGTTGACAGTCCCGGCTTCCGAATATAGACTATACCGTGATTGCTAATTTGGCGTCCGGCGGCTTCTCAGGAAACATTAGGTTAAGAAAACCGATACGTTCCGGAGGAAGCCGCCATGGATGCCAGCTTTATTGTAACCGTGTTTGTCGTATTCGATGATCTCAGTCAGGC
>JBBQRS010000050.1:0-32267 GCA_038214535.1 Anaerolineae bacterium | reverse complement strand
CGCATTCGGATTATCAGCGCCAGACCCGCGATGCGCTCCGAAAGAGTGATCTATGAAGAAAGCTAAAACCGAAGTGGACGAACTCCGCCCTGAATATCATCGCGAGGACTTCGGGCGTCTGGAACGCGGGCAATACGCGGCGCGAGTCAAGGAGGCAAGCAATGTTGTCTTGCTTGATCCTGAGGTTGCCCAGGCTTTCCCGAATGCTCAGGCGGTAAATGACGCTTTGCGCGGCTTGATGGCGCTTGCACGGGCCACTGTGAAACCCGCACCTCCCATCGCGCCTCAAGAGACACCTTCGGATTGAGTCCGGCGCGCTGATGGAGCGCCTGGGCAGCCGCGCCGGCGTGGACGTGGATTGGGTTGGGATGAAAGAATCATAAAGACAGGATTTACAAGATTTACAGGACTATTTATCCAATCCTGTAAATCTTGTAAATCCTGTCTTTACTTATCCCAGCAGGCGCGTGCTGAGCTTTTGCACCCAGCCCATGTGATATTCGAGATCGGCGGTGAGGCGGGCCGCGTTGTGGCCGTAGCCCAGCCGCCGCGCCAGATAGGCGAACTCGTCGCTTTCGGGCGAGGGCACGGTAAGGTCTTTGTTGTTGCCGCGCACCACGCGCAGCGCGTTGATGAGCTGTTCGAGGAAGTTGTGCGCCTCCGACAGGCGCGCGTGGTTCTCCGCGGAGATGATCCCCGCGGCCAGCAGCGCGGAGATGGCGTCGCGCGTGTTGGCGGTGCGTAGCGCCGGGTTCTCAGCGCCGTGAGTAATTTGCAGCCCCTGCACCACGTACTCAATATCCACCAGCCCGCCCTGGCTGTACTTCGCGTTGATCGTCCCCGGCGTGACCAGATGCCGCAACTGGCGTTCGCGCATCGCCCGCATCGCCGGCGTGTTGAACGGTTCTCCCGCATAGACCAGCTCATCGCGCAGGGTGACGGCTTCCCCGCCCAGGGTTGCGTCGCCGTGGATTGGGCGCAGGCGCACCAACGCCTGCCGTTCGTAGTCCCAGGCCGGGCCGCTCGGGGCGAAATACTTGCGGAATGAGCCCAGCGAGACGGCGAGGCTGCCGGCCTTGCCGTAGGGACGCAGTTGGAGATCAATCTCGAAGATACCTTCGCGCCGGGCGCGCACCGTCTGGACGGTCTGGACGACCAGCTTCTCGAAGTATTCCGGCGATGTGATCACGCGCGGGCCGGAAGTTTGGCCGGAGCCGTCGAACAGGAACATCAACTCGATGTCGGAGGCGAAGCCCAGCTCGCGCCCGCCGCACTTGCCCAACGCCAGCAGGTTGAAGCGCGCCGGCTGCCCGGCTTCATCCAGCGGAATGCCGTATTCTGCGGTCAGGTTGGCCCGGGCGATTTCGATCGCGCCCGCAAGCACTACCTCGGCCAGGTCGGTTAACTCCGCGGAGAACTGGCGGAACTCCGGGATCTGCCCCATGATGTGCCGCATGTCAATGCGAAACATCTCGCGGTCTTTGAAGGCATTGAGCGCATCGCGGCGCGCCCCTTCGGGGGCCTGCGCCAACTCAGCGGTAAGCTCAGCGGCCAGTTGCGCGCGGGTCTTGCCGGTGGCGAGCGCGTCCACATCGGCGACGACGGGGAATAGATTGGCGTATTGCATCCGCAGGAAGTCATCCCACAGGAACTCGCTGACGCCCAGCAGCCGGGCCAGCGCCGCCAGTACTTCGGGCTTCTCCAGTGAGGCCAACTCGTCGGGCCATGAGGGACGCTTGAACAATTCGCCCAGGTACTCGTGGAAGTGCTGGAGGGCGGCCTCCGGGTTGGGGGAGCGGGGCAGCAGGTGCGTGAAGTGCTTGACCAGCACCGTGGCCGCGCGCAGCTCGCGCTGGCGTTCCGGCGAACTGATCTTCTGGCCGCGTGCATCGGTGACGTAGATCGTGTCGTGTACACGGTTGCCCAGCGAGGCCACGCCGACGTAGGCCACGTGGACCCCGTTGATGGCGAGCGCGTTGCTGAACTCGTAGAGGAAGCCGATGGTGTCGGGCGCGTCAATCCGCAGGATGGTATAGCGATCCGAGCTTTCGTTGTCCACTTCGATGTCAATGGAGTGCAGGGTCGGCGCTGTGCTCTCGACGCCGGCCAGCGCCACGGCCACGCGCCGAGCCAGCTCGCCCTGCGCCGCCCCCGCGCCGTCCTCTTGCAGCATCCGCACCAGCTCGGTCAGATCGTCGGCGTAATGATTCCACATCTGCGGATCGGCGGGGCGGCGCATCGCCTCGCGCACGGTGAAGACATCCACGATCTTGCGCGGCGCATCGCCTCGGTCGGTCGTCGGTTCGTAGGTGAAGACCTGCCCGTCAATGATGCTGAAGCCATAGGCGAAGAGCAGGCCGCAGATCAGCGAGAGTTCGCCGAGGAAATCGTAGCCGACGATGGTGACGCGCCACAGGCCTTCGCCCGGCCCGCGCACGGCTTCGATTTCGATCGGGTTGTCCTCATCCAGGCAGAGCGACATGGTCGCGTGGTGTGCGATATCCGTTTCGGAGAAGGTCGTCGCATAGGAGGGCGCGAGACGCGAGAGGTGCTTCTGCACGATGGCGACCTCAGGGCTGACGGCCGGGTCGCCGTTGGCGAACTCTACCGGGACGTGCGTCATTGCAGATCCTCCTTTGAATGAGGGCCGGGCGCTCTCGGCCATGAGATAGTGACGATAGACGCGCCGCACGGTGTCGGCGTGCTGTTCATAGTGTGCCACAAATTGCGCGTCTGCGTCTGCGCCGGTGAAGCCAAGCCGGCGCGCCAGGTAGCGCAGGTCGCCCGATGCTTTCGGCAGGGAATGGGTCTGCCGGTAGTCGAGGATTTGCAGATAGTGTTCGACGGTGCGCAGGAAGGTGTAGCCTTCGGAGAGGATGCGATGTTCGTCGGCGGGAATGTAGCCCTGTTCGCCCAGGCGCGTCAGCGCCTCACGCGTGTTGCCGGTGAGTAACTCGGGGTGTGCGCGCCCGTGGACGAGCTGGAGATATTGCACGACGAACTCGACGTCGCGGATGGAGCCTGCACCCAGCTTGACCTCACCCCACTGGCGGCCCTGCTCGCGCAGATTGGACTCCGTGAGTTGTTTCATGGCGTGTACGTCGGAGCGCACCGCTTCCGGCTCGCTGTCAAACAACAACGGCTGAATTTCTTCGAGGAACCGGCGGCCCAACTTGAAGTCACCGGCCACCGGGCGGGCTTTCAGCAGCGCCTGTTTTTCCCACAGGCGGGCGTGGCGTTCGAGGTAGGCCATATAGCCGCCGAGCGTGGGAATGAGCGGCCCCACGCGGCCCCACGGGCGGAGCCGCATGTCCACACGGTACAAGAACCCTTCGTCGGTGGTCTCGGTGAGCGCGCCGATGAGTCGCTCGCCCGTGCGTTGATGGGCTGACGCGTCCCGGTCGGCCAGAAAGAGGAGGTCTACATCGGAACTGTAGTTCAACTCCTGGCCGCCCAACTTGCCCAGCGCGAGTACGGCGAAGCCATCCAGCGGTAAGTTGAGTTGCGTGGCGACATCGTGTGCGCTCGCGCGGATCAGGCTGTCCGCCAGCAGCGACAACTGGCGGGTGACGCCGGTCAGGTCGCTGATGCCACACAGGTCGCCCGCGCCGATGCGCAGCAGCTCGGCGCGCTGGTAGCGGCGCAGGGCGTCGAGCGGCGAACGGGTGAACGGCGGGATGTCGGCGTAGGAGACGGCGGCGCGCGCTTCGGCGTCGAGCTGTGCGCCGCTCTTGGTCTGGCCGATGCCGTGGCGCTCTGTGAGGCGCGCCACGTAATCGGGGTTGCGGAACAGGATGTCGGTGAGGAACTGGCTGCCGGCAAAGATCGTCGCCAGCACTTCAAGCGAGTGCGGCGCATGGGCAAACATTTCAAGCAGCGAGGCCGGGTAGCGCGTGTTGAGCAGCAGGCGCTCGAAGCCGGCGAGGGCGCGTTCGGGGCTGGCGGCCCCGGCGATGGCCGTCTCGAACGGTCCGGCGAGCGCCTCGATGATCTCCAGCGAACGGGGATCGGTTACGTGATGGCGTAATTGCTCATGGGCAAGCATGGGGCGTCGCGCGCCTCAGTTGACTGACACACTGGTGTCCGGCTGAGGCAGCGGACGGCCACAGCCGGCGCAGAAACGATCGCCGGGTTCCGACAGGCGACCACACCCCGCGCACGCGGTGGCTGCCGCTGATGGGGCGACCGGCATCGTTTTGGACGGCAGCGCCGAGCCACAGAAGGCGCAGAATTGGTCATGCGCGCCCGCGCGCCGCCCACACGCCGGACACGCCAACCCCTGCTTCAGGTTCTCCAAGCGGATGATGTAATCACGGGTGAGGGCGGGGCCAAGTTGCCGGTCGGCTTCGGCTTCCCATTCATCCAGCGCGCGGAAAGTTCCCGCCGCCGCGAGTTTGAGATGGGTCTCGAATGCGCCGAAGTCTTCGTCGGAGACCTTGCCGACCTGCCGGTCGAAGCTGAGTTCGCGCAAGGCCTGCACCGCGGATTCCCGCTGTGCAAGCAGCTCGTCAAGTTGCTCCTGATTTGGCTTGAGCCCCAGCGTCCCGCCCGTTGGCGTGGCGGCGTCCTGATTCGGCGTCACATTGCGGCGCAGGATGGGATAGGCCAACACGGCCAGCGCCGCTAAGGCCAACAACGCGCCCAGAAATAAGATCATGCCCGATACGTTCTTTCTTTGCGAAGACTTACTGAATCTATCCGAGAATTCTGTAGCCAGGGCCTTGTGCTCGTCACGCGACGCCCACAAGGGGCTAAACTACAGGTTTTCGGATAGACACTTACTGAATCGGCTGTGCCCCGCCCGGCACACGCGCCCGCACCTCCGAGGTGGTGGGTACTTTGCGCGGCCATGCGGAAACCAGCACGCCCAGGATGATGATCACGCCGCCGATCCACATCCACGACATCAGCGGGTTGACATAAACCTTGAAGCTCGCGGTCTGGCCCATGTTGTCGAACCCGGCCAGCACCACGTAGACATCTTCGAGTAGCCCCGGTTTCAGCCCGACCTCAGTCATGGGCTGTTCCTGGTTCTTGTTATAGATGACCTTCTTGGGCACGATGACACCGGCCGCCCGGCCGTTCTTTTCAAGCGGCATGGCGGCGCTGAACTCGGTATAGTTGGGGCCTTCGGCCATGTCGAGCCGCTCGTAGGTCAGGGTGTAGTCGGCGACGACGATGCTCTCGCCGGGGGCAAGGTTGGCCTGGCCTTCGCTCTGGAAGAACTCGTTGCCGATGATGCCCAGGGCGATCATCAACACACCGATGTGTACGATGTAGCCGCCGTAGCGCCGACCATTGCGCCGCACCAGGTTGATTAACGCCTGGGGCAATGGTTCGCCGGTGCTGTGCTGCCGGGCGCGGACGCCGCGCACGTATTCCTGGATGATGCCGGTGAACACGAAGGCGAGCACGGAGAACCCGACGAACCCCGCCATGCTGCGATTGCCCAGCAGGAACATCACCGGGACGCTGATCAGCGCGCCCAGCAGGGGATAGCTGAAGTTATTCTTGAGCGTCTCGGGGGCCGAGCGGCGCCACGCCAGCAACGGGGCCGCGCCCATCAGGATCAGCAGGACGAGGAAGAGCGGCCCGTTGACCCGGTTGAAGTAGGGCGCGTTCAGCGAAATCTTGTCGCCGGTGACCCATTCGGAAATCGGTCGGAACAGCGTGCCAAGCAGGGTGGCAACCATGATGACCACGAAGAGCACGTTCTGCGTCAGGAAGCTGGTCTCACGCGAGAGTACTGCGTCGAGCTGGTTGTCGCTCTTGAGCAGCGGCAGCCGCCAGACAAGCAGGACGAAGAAGCCTACCATCGTGCCGATGATGAAGGTCGCGAACATCGGGCCGATGGGGGAGAGGGCGAACGAGTGTACCGATTCGACCACGCCGCTACGGGTGAGGAAGGTGCCGAAGAGCGTCAGTTCCCAGGTCAGGAAGATCAGCACCATGTTCCACACCTTGAGCATCCCCCGCCGCTCCTGGATCATGATGCTATGCACGAAGGCAGTGGCCGTCAGCCACGGCAGGAACGAGGCGTTCTCGACGGGATCCCACGCCCAGTAGCCGCCCCAGCCCAGCTCAATGTAGGCCCACTGTGAGCCTAACAGGACGCCCAGGGTCAGGAAGAGCCACGGGACGAGGGTCCACTTGCGGATCAATTTGATCCAGGTGTTGCCAAGTTGGCCCGTCGCCAGCGCCGCCACGGCGAACGCGAAGGGCACGGTCATCCCGATGAATCCCAAATAGAGCGCGACCGGGTGAATGACCATCCAGTAGTTCTGAAGCTGCGGGTTGAGGCCTTGTCCGTCCGCCGGGTTGACGGCCATCGTGCCGGCCGGTTGGAAGACCGTGGTGAGGATCTGGCCCGCGCCGTCGCGCCAGAGGCGGAGGAACGGGTTCGCCGCGTAGAGCACCACGGAGATGAAGAAGGCGATGGTCAGCAGGAGCACGGCATGGACGTAAGGCTTCATGCTGGGAACCTGACCGCGGAAGAACCATGTAGCCGCCACGGCGTAGCCGCACAGGATCAACAGCCAGAAGGTGAGCGAGCCGGCCTGGCCGCCCCACAGAGCCGAGAACTTATAGAGCAACGGCAGGTTACGTTCCGTGTGCGTCACGACGTATTGGAGCTGGAACTGGTCGGTGAAGAGCGCGTACCAGACCAGCCCCGCGGCCAACGCGACCAGCGCGCCGACCACGTAAATGGCGTTGCGTCCGCTGGATATCAGTTCGGGCACGCGCCGAAACGCGCCTGTCAACGAAACGAAGATGCCGTAAATGGCGACGATCAAGGCAAGAATCAGAGCGATATAGCCCAGGTCAGTCATTGAGAATCTCTCCGCGATGCGGCAAGAGCCGCCGGATAGTATGCTGGCGCATCAAAACAGGGACGCCGGGAGGCGCAACTGTGTAACTATAGTAGCATAAAGCTCGCGACGATGCAAGGACGCACAAGTTATGTGAAAGTGGGCGCAATTGCTTCCTGTGAGCGAAGTTGCGCGCTCATTTCATGATTTCGGCAATGCGTTGATCTAGTTCACTCGGGGTCAGCGGGCCGATTTTGCGGCAGCCCACGATTTCGCCCGCGCGATTGATGAAGAAGGTTTCGGGCACGCCGCGAATGGTATAGCGCTTCGACATCACGCTCGCCAGGTCGGGGCCGTTCGGGTAGGTCACCCCGAACTTTTCGAGGTAGCGCAGCGCCGCCGGTTCCTGATCGAGGTAATCAATGCCTACGAAGACGACGCCCTGGTCCCGATACTTCTGCCAGGCTTCTTCTAACAGCGCAGCTTCCTCCGCGCAGGGCGTACACCAACTGGCCCAGAAGTTCAGCACGACCGGTTTGCCTTTCAGCTCGGCCAGGGTGACCGTGTTGCCTTCAACGCCGCCGTGGTAATCGTCGAAGAGGGTGAGCGACCAGTCGGGCGCGGGGCCTTCGCAAAGGCTCTTCTGCGGCGGGCGGAGCAGTAGCAACGCTAACAGCGCGGCAACCGAGATGCCGCCGATGCCCATCAGGTAGACCCAGGCGGGCAAGCGGGTTTTCTTGGTTTGAGTCGGAGTTGTGTTATTTTCCGTCATGGGATGATTCTCGGTCAATCGGATTTCTTCAATTCATCTTCGACGCGCCGGACGTATTCATCTTCGGCGGCCGCTTGTTTCGAGGTAATGGGGGCGGTGGGCTGCGGCGCTGGCGCTTTGCGATTGGTGGTCACAAAATAGACCAGCCAGCCCACCCCGATCAGCCCTACCAGCACCGGCAAAACCCAGACGACAATGTTAAAACCTTCGCCAGACGGCGCGCCCAACACCACATCGCCGTATTGCGTGACGAAGTAGGCCTTGATGGCCTGCTTGTCCTCACCGGCGGCCAGCTTTTCGGCAATGACCTCGCGCATCTGGACGCAGGCTTGAAGCTCGCAGTTGTCCAGGCGCACGCCGTTACACAGTGGACACCATAATTCCCTGGCGATGGCGTTGACTTCGTTGGGAGTGGGCGTCTGCGCGACTGCCGGCGCCACCGTCAGAAGGGTAAGGGCTAGCAGCAAGAGGATGAAATAAGGTGAATATTTACGCATGGTGTTCATCGCTTTGATTATACACTGGACTGCCCCGATGGGCCTTTACGTGCGCCGTGGCGCGCCGCATTGCGCACAAAAACGCTCATCCGCGCCGTACTTGCGGCCACACTGGGTGCAGAAGACGCCGGCGTCGCCGCCCCCGACAACCGGTGGTCGGGGCTGTGCCGGAACGGTGGGCCGGGGCGGTTTGGAGCGCACAGGTGCTGGCGCCGTCGTGACTTTCCGCTGTTGCAGCAGGATGTAGCCGATCACGCCGACCACGCCAAGCGTGCCGGCGCCGATCAACACGTAGGCCAACCAGTCTGGGATGCCGCCGGAAGCAGGGACAGGTGCGGCGGCGGGCAGCGCAGGGGCCGACGTCGGCGCGGCAGACTCGGCAGCCGGCGCAGCGCCGACCGTCGAAAGCGCGTTGTCCGTCTTGCTATAGCGGATCACGACATCGAACGTGTCGCCTTGCGCCAGGCCGCTCTTCGTGATGGTGTGATAGGTGAAACCATCCGCGCCGACGAAGGAGCCGGTAGCGGCCGGCTCGACCGAAAAGTCGGTTGCACGCGCCGGCTCTTGAACGTTGATCTCCAGGGCCTTCATCGGATAGGGCGCTTCGAAGGTATAACGAATCTCGCGCTGATTCCCTGAAGGCGGGCGGTCTACGTAATATTCGTAATGATAATCGGGGAGGTCCAACTCGTAGGTCAGTTTGCCGTCTATCACTTGCCATTCGCGATTCATCAGCCCTTTGGTCGGGTCGTTGACCGTCGCCTGGATGCTGCGCGCGCCTGCGGAGATCGGAAAAGCCGCCTGGAACGGGAGGGGAGTCGTATTCGAGAAGGTTCCGGCGGAGATGACCAGTACGCCCGGATCGTCATATTCGGGCCACAGCCGCAGCGATGCCGTCTCGATGATGGGTTCGGTGGTCTGCGCGACCGCTGTGGCAAGCGGTGTAGTCAGGAGGATCAGTAATAGAAACAGCAGCGCAGGCACGCGCCGCCGGACGTGAATATTCAATATCCGCATGGAGTATCTCTCTGGGAGGAAAATACCGGAATCACCGAATTATACCGTATCTTTTTGACGTCGCCCGCGTCATGATGGTTGAGAGTATAGCATAAGTATCCATTGTAGGCCAAGCCGGGGCAGGACTGCCAAATATACCCGGAGCGCGAGCGCATTTCAAGTTTGGGGCGAGATTGTCATCCTATGACAAAGTTTCTTTGGCGGGCGTATGTCGCTGCGGCGCATGGGTGACCCAGCATGACATTGCGGTGGGTTGCCCAGAAAATCAATACACCCATCCGCGCTTCGTGATAGAAGTGTGACTTAGGTTGGATAACGGTTGTCAAGGACACGCAGCGCGTTCGGACGCGAATTAAATGCACCAATTTTGGTAATTGGCGATATTAACAGTTGACAGACGCGCGGCAACTCTGGTATAAAACATGTTAACTCGACATAGTGTTGTAGTCGGCCTTACCAGCCTCAGGTAGGCTGCAACCCAAAAGGCTTATCTATTCAGTTCGTATGAGAAGGAGAGAACCATGTCAACGCGGATTCTTCGTATAGCCATTCTTTTGGTCGTCCTTATCATTGGGCCGGGGGCGGCGCTGGCGTCTACGAACGACGCCAGTGGGACCTACATCGTGCAGCGCGGCGATACCCTCGCAAAGATCGCGGCGCGTAACGGCGTGTCTATCAACACGCTGGCCGGCGCCAACGGCATTGCCAACATCAACGTGATCTACGTCGGGCAGCGGTTGGTGATTCCGGGGAAGAGCACGGCGGTGAAACCGGCGGCAAAACCGGCGGCAAAGCCTGCTGCGTCGGCAGGTTCAAGCGTTTATGTCGTCCGGCGAGGCGATACGCTGGGTTCGATTGCGGCGCGGTATGGGACGAGCGTGTCTAACTTGGCCGCCATCAACGGGATTAAAAACATCAATCACATCTATGTGGGCCAGAGCCTGCGGGTGAGCGGCAAGGCCGCTCCCAAGGCGGCTTCCGCGCCGAAGGCTGCGCCAAAAGCCGGCCCTGCCCCCACGGGCGGCAAGTGGATTGATGTGAACCTCAGCCGGCAACGCCTGACGGCCTACGTCGGCAATACGCCGGTCTTCAGCACCGCGGTCAGCACCGGGCTGCCGCGGACACCCACCGTTGTCGGGCGCTTCCGGATCCAGACGAAGCTGCGCTCGACGACCATGTCGGGGCCGGGCTATCATCTGCCCAACGTGCCCTACACCATGTATTTCTACCGGGGCTACGGGATTCACGGCACCTACTGGCACAACAACTTCGGCCACCCGATGAGCCATGGTTGTGTCAACATGCGCACCAGTGACGCGGGGTGGCTCTACAACTGGGCCCCCGTCGGCACGACGGTCGTGACGCACTACTAAAAGCGCGTCCATCTCGTAAATGCATCAGAGAGCCGACCCCGGGGTCGGCTCTCTTTTTGTTATAGTCGGGAGGGGGCGCATCTGAGGATGCTTGCTCCGCGATGCTGGAGAGACGCATCTGAGGATGCTTGCTCCGCGTGGTGGGGGCTGTGTGAATGCTATTTGGCCGGCCGGCGGGCGGCGAAGCGCGGGTCTTCGGCCAGCAGGCGCGCCAGTCCTTCCTCCAGCGTGACTTCCGGCCAATAGCCCAGAAGCTCATTCGCCTTTGATAAATCGGCGACGAGGCGCGCGATGCCGCCCGTCTCCTGGGGGTTGTTGATGATCTCAGGCTGGCGACGCGTCGTGTGACTGATGGCGTTAATCAGGTCGCTGATGCAGGTCTCTTCGCCGGAGCCCACGTTAATCACCTCGTGGTTCACGTTCGGGGCCGTCGCGGCCGCGACGAGGGCGTCTACCACGTCATCAATATAGACGAAATCCCGGCTCTGCGCGCCGTCGCCGTAAACCACGATGGAGGCCCCGGTGAGCGCCGATTTCATGAAGAGTGGCACAACCGGCGCGTGGACGGGCGGCATGTGTTGATGGGGGCCGTAGGCGTTGAAGATGCGCAACGCCACCGCTTCGATGCCGTAGAGCGCGCCCAGCGAGAAGAGGTAATATTCGGCGGCCAGTTTGCTCACCGCATACGGCGCGGTCGGTTCGGGCCACGCCGTCTCGGCCACCGGCTGCGTAGGCTGCGGGCCGTACACCGTCGCCGATGAGGCCATGACGACGCGTTTGACGCCGACATCCCGGAGCGCTTCGGCCAGGCTGACCGTGCCGCCGACGTTGACGTCGTTGTACTCGCGAGGATAGAGCACCGATTCCGGCACCGAAACGCGGGCGGCCAGGTGGAAGACGCAATCTACTTTTTGCAGCAACGTCCAGAGCTTGGGACGATCACGCACGTCGCCACGGGTGAAAAGGATGGCGGGATCGAGCCGAGACACGTCACCGGCGCTCAGGTCATCGAGCACGCGCACCTGATGGCCCCGGGCAACCAGCCGGTTGGCGAGGGCGGAACCGATGAAGCCGGCGCCGCCGGTTATCAGACAATGCATAGGGCGCGCGTCCTGGGAAAGAAGAATTGACGCGAGTATAGCATAGGAGCGACGGTGCGCATAGAATCGGGTGCGCGCCGGATGGTGATCCGAAAGTGCATCGCTTCTTTGTAGTGACGGCTTCAGCCGTTGTGCGGCACCCAACGGCTGAGCCGTCACTACGAAGGGGCCGGGCTTGACTCTGCATAGGGTGGTTGGCCTTTTGCTGGGTGGGGAAGTATAATCGCGCACAATCGCATGGGAAGTGGAGGAGCAGACGTATGTTGAAAACGAATAATTGTGGCGCGTTGCGCGCCGACGCTGAGGGCCGGGAGGTGACGCTGGCCGGGTGGGTGCATCGCCGGCGCGATCACGGCGCGCTGATTTTCATTGATTTACGGGATCGTTCTGGCATTGTGCAACTGACCTGCAACGCCGAGAACGCGCCGGACGCGCACGCGGTGCTGACGAATTGCCGCAGCGAGTACGTCATCCAGGCGCGCGGCATGGTCGCACTGCGCCCTGAGGGGTTGCGCAACCCGAACTTGCCGACCGGCGACGTAGAAGTGGTGGTGACCGAGGCGCGCATCCTCAACGAGGCGCGGACCACGCCGTTCTACATCAACGAGGATAGCGAGGTGGACGAGGCGCTGCGTCTCAAGTATCGTTACCTCGACCTGCGCCGCCCCCCCATGCAGCAGAACATCATCCTGCGCCATCAGGTCGTGAAGCTGATGCGCGATTATCTGGATCGTCTCGATTTCCTGGAGATCGAGACGCCCGTCCTGATCAAGACGACGCCGGAAGGGGCGCGTGACTATGTGGTGCCCAGCCGCGTCCATCCGGGCGAGTTCTATGCCTTGCCGCAGTCACCGCAGCAACTTAAGCAGTTGCTGATGGTGGCGGGCTACGAGCGCTATTTCCAGATCGCGCGCTGTTTCCGCGATGAGGATCTGCGCGCCGACCGCCAGCCAGAGTTCACGCAGCTCGACCTGGAGATGTCGTTCGTGGATCGCGAAGACATTATGGCGATCATGGAGCCGCTCTACACGGAAATCATCGAGACACTGGGGCGCAAGCCGATTTTCACAAAGCCGTTCCCGGTGCTGACCTATCGCGAGGCGATGGATCGCTTTGGGACCGACAAGCCCGATCTGCGATTTGGCATGGAGATCGTGGACCTGAGCGATTTGGCCGCGGCGACCGGGTTCAAGGTGTTCACGGACGCGGTGGCCGCGGGCGGCGCGGTTAAGGCGATCGTTGCGCCGGGCGCGGCCGGGTTCAGCCGCAAGCAGTTGGATGATCTGGGCGAGACGGCGAAACGTTACGGGGCGAAGGGCGTGGTTAACGTCGCGCGGCTGGAGGACGGCAGCGTCAAATCGTCGGCAGCCAAATTCCTCACAGAAGAGGACTTCACGGCGATCTTCGAGCGCACCGGCGCGGGGCCGGGCGACCTCGTGCTGGTCGTCGCCGACAAACGCAGCGATACTGCGGCGCGCGCCCTGGGCGAGTTGCGCTTGTCGCTGGGGCGACAGCTTGGGCTGGTGAAGGCCGGCAGTCACGCGCTCTGCTGGGTAGTGGAGTTCCCCCTGCTCGATTGGAGTGAAGAAGAAGGGCGCTGGACCGCCATGCACCATCCGTTTACTTCCGCGATGGATGAGGACTGGGCGAAGCTCGAAAGCGATCCCGGCAGCGTGCGTGCGAAGGCGTATGATCTGGTGATGGACGGCTGGGAGGTGGGCGGCGGTAGCATTCGTATCCACCGGCGCGAGCAGCAGTTGGCGATGTTCCGGGCGCTGGGCATCGGGCAGGAAGAAGCCGAAGAGAAGTTCGGCCACCTGATGGAGGCGTTCGAGTACGGCGCGCCGCCGCATGGTGGGATTGCCACCGGCATTGACCGCACGGTCGCGATCCTCGCGGGGACGCCCAGCATTCGCGAGGTGATCGCCTTCCCGAAGACGGCGTCAGCCACAGATCTGATGTTCCGGTCGCCCTCGCCGATCTCACCGGCGCAACTGCGTGAGTTGCATCTGGAGATCAAGTAGTCTAGCCCCTTGTGGGCGCCGCGCACGCCCACAAGGGGCTAAACTACGGTGTGTGGAGGGCGCTTTGCGGATTTTGCATATCTGCGAGAGACGTGCTATAAAAAGCATGCACCTGCGGTGCGCGTGATGTTCACCTAACGTTTTGAGCCAACAGTAACAATTAGGGGATCTTTCCTCAGCCGGAAATGCAGTAGCTGCATTCGCCGCCTCGTGCGACGGATGTTCTTGCAAAGCAGGAACGGCAGATAAGAACCCCACCTGCGAGAGCAGGTTCAAAACCCTGGAGCACACGGCACGGCGGGGCACTTAGAATTATCGGATCGTCGGTCATTATTGGCCGGCGATTCTGGTTTAAAGGCGCCTCTTGATGCCGCGAGATGCTTCACTGCGTTCAGAATGACATGGCGGCGCGGCTGGGGAGGCAAAATCATAAATCTCTTGACATGCCCTTGCGCCCTATGCTATCCTGCTCGGCAGGACGCATGGGCGTCCCTCGCAGATCAGGAGTGCAAGGTGCCCCTCAAACGAAATCGCATCTCCGACGGTGTGTACGTCTTTACCAGCGGCATGTATGCCGAGGTGACGGCGACCGTGATATTTACCGATGAAGGCACGGTGGTGGTGGACACGCTGCCGTTTCCGCAGGAGACGCGCGTCATGCGTGAGTTCATCGCGGAGCGCGGCGAACCCGTGCGCTATGTGATCAACACGCACTCACACGCCGATCACATCTACGGAACCTATCAGTTTCCCGACGCCGATGTCATTGCGCATTATCTGTGCCGGCGGCTGATGGAGCGCCACGCCGAGGAAGCGCTGCTCGGCGCGCGGCGACAGACGCCGCAACTGGCCGACGTGCGGATTGTCTATCCGAACCTGCTGTTCAACGATTCGCTGACCTTGCGGATCGGCGGCCGCACGATTCACCTGCAATATTCGCCGGGCCACAGCCGCGATGTGATTACGGTGCATGTGGTTGAGGACCGCCTGATGATCGCCAGCGACACGGTGATGCCGGTGCCCTACATCGTCGGCGGCGACATTGACAGCCTGATCGCTTCGCTTACCGTGCTTAGGCAAGAGAGCCTGGAAAACTTAGTGCAGGGTCACGGGGACGTGTTGCTGCGGGGCGAGATTGACGAAACATTAGAAGCGCAGATTAATTATTTGCGTTGCGTGGATCGGCAGGTGCGCGAGCGGATTGCGCGCGGCGTCCCGCGCACCGGGCTGAACGATATCACCGTGGAAGATTGTGGTCTCTCGCGGATTCCCCTCAGCGGCCTGGCGAACCGGCTGCATCAGGCCAACCTGCTGACCCTCTACGACGCCTACCGCTCAGAAATCAAAGCCCGCCGGCCTGTTTAAAGAGAGCCACGAATTACACGAATTGCACAAATTAGAAAAGAAAAAAGGTCAAATTCCGAATGATTTGATCTTTCTTTAATTCGTGCAATTCGTGTAATTCGTGGCAAAAAATCAGAGTTGGGCGCCGTCGCTGCGGGCGTCGTAGAGCGAGTGGGCGACGATTTCCAGTCCCTCTTCCACCGCGGCGCTGTCCAGGTCGAGCATCGGGCGGAAACGGATGGAGCGCACGCCGCACTTGAGCGCGAGCAGCCCGTTCTCCAGCAGCAATCCGCGGAAGATATCGCGCGAACGCGCATCCGGCATATCGAAGGCCAGCATCATGCCGCGCCCGCGGACGTTCGTCATCAGGTCGGTATCTTTGCTCAACGCGCTCATGCCGTCGAGGAGTTGCTTACCCATCGCCGCGGCGTTCTGCACCAGATTTTCTGCCTCGATGATCTCCAGATAACGCTGTGAGCGCACCATGTCCACCAGGTTGCCGCCCCAGGTCGAGTTTATGCGACTGGAGATGACGAAGACATTTTCATCTGCTTCGTCAATCCGTTCGTTCACCATCACCCCGCACACCTGCGCCTTCTTGCCGAAGACGATCATGTCGGGTTTGACGCCCATCTGCTCGATGGCCCACATGCTCCCCGTCGTGCCCAGCCCGGTCTGCACCTCATCTACAATAAACATGAAATCGTGTTCATCGGCCAGCCGGCGTAGCGCCCGGAAGAACTCGGGGCGGAAGTGGTTGTCGCCGCCCTCGCCCTGGATCGGCTCGATGATCAGCGCCGCGATGTCGTCGGGGTTGTCGCGCACGGCCCGTTCGATTTCGGCGACGGCCTGCGCCTCTTCGGCAACCACGCGCTGCATCACCGCATCCGTGACCGGGAACTCCAGCTTCGGGTTGGTGACGCGCGGCCAATCGAAGCGGGCGAAGTACATGAACTTGCGCGGATCGGCGGTGTTGGTCAGGCTGAGGGTGTAGCCGCTGCGGCCGTGAAAGGCCTCGCGCAGATGGATGACTTGTGTGCCTTTCTCGCCCTTGCCCGCGGCCAGATTCTTGCGCACCTTCCAGTCGAACGCGGCTTTCAGCGCGTTCTCGACCGCCAGCGCGCCGCCGCTCACCAGGAAGAGGTGTTTCATCTCCGGCGGCATGGCAACGCGGGCGAACGTTTCCACGAACTCAGCCATGTAGGTGGTGTAAACGTCGGAATTCGCCGGGTTATAGAGCGCGACGTCGCCGATGCGTTGGCGAAACGCCGGGTCGCACAGCGCGGGGTGATTATGGACGACCGGCTGGCTGGCGAAATAGGCGTAGTAATCGAGATACTCGCGCCCGGTCGCGGCATCGCGCAGGTACGCGCCGTGCGAGCCTTGCAGGTCAACGACCAGGTGTTCACCATCGGCGAGCATATAGCGGCCAATGGTGGCATGAACGTCTTGCGGCGCGATTTCGAATGGTCGGTTGGGTTCAGGGTTCTTGATCATTTTCATCTCCTCATCGTGGCGTCAATGCCAGTTCTTTTACGATCACAGGCCGGCCGGGCGTCCTTGCCCGGAGCGTGACGATGTTGTCGCCGGGCTGTAACTCCAGCGGTATCACATACGAACCCGCTTCTTCCGAAGCGTCCAGCGCTCCGCTGCCTTCCGCCGTTTGCACGTGCAGATTCACTCTGCCCGGTCCCGGCGCGCGCACGATCACCTCCGCCCCATCCGCGAACGCACGGGTACGACCCTGCGCTTCAAACGGCCCCCAGCTTGCGCCGAGGATGAGATACGGCGCGGTCGGTTCTGCGGCGGGCACGGCGTAAACCGTCAGGCGCTCATCCTCATACAGCGGCGTCTGCTCGCCGAAAATTTCCGCGGCGGCGGCCTCGGTGTAGGCGCGCTCTTCGCCGCCGGGCATCTTATAGCGATCCACGACGACCCAACCGACATCGAGATCATTCAAGACCTGTATCCCCTGCGCGGCCAGATCGAAGCGGATGATGTCGGGGCCGAGATGCCGAAAATGTTGCAACACGGGGGCGCGCTCCGTCAGGGTGCGCGGATCCTCGCGGCTGATGTAGGCATTGGTGAGCGGCTTGCCGTGTACCGTCTGATACAACAGATAGCCCGGTCGGTCCCAGTTCATCGGCACGTTGAGCACGGCCCGCTGATCGGGCGAGGCGGCCAGTTCTGCATACCAGGCGGGCGTGTCGGGTGGGCTCAGCGGATAGGGGACGGGGAGAAATTCGAAGAGGACGAGCGCCAGCGCGGCCGCGCCCCAGATCGCCCCACCATGCGCCCGGGTCATGATCCATTGTAACCCGACGGCGGCCAGCACGCCTGTTGCCAGCATCACAATCACCGAGAGACGGCTGACGGAGCGCGTGATCTCCATGAAGGGCACGACGCGCACTAGCGCAGCGTAGGGCAGCGGAATCTCGCCGCCGCCCGGCAGCAGTCGGGTCTGCCCCGCGATGTGCAGCGCCGGCCCCAGCGAGAGGACGAAAAAGGTCACCAGCACCCACGTCCACGGGCCGCGCCGCGCGCCTGTTTTGCCGCGCCCCGCGAAGAAGAGGGCCACAGCCAGCAACGCGAGCGCCGTATAACCGATGAAGACCTGGTGCTCCGAGACGGTGGAGGTGAATACGGCGGCCCGTGCGCGCGCCCATTCGCCCCACAGCGGGTGAAACTCCTGCGGCGTGACGTAGGCCAGCAAGTCCGCCGAAAGGATGCGGCTCTGGTTGGGGTCGGGCACCATGAAGCTGAAGCGGCGCGCCTCGCGCACCATCGGCACGAGCAGCGGGCTGAGGATCAGGGCGAAGACCACCCAAATTCCGGCGAAGACCAGGGTCAAGCGCGCCCAGCGCCTGACCGGCCCCGGCTCGCCGTCTCCGGTGGGCAACGCCTGCCACGCGGCCCACGCGAAGACCACGGCCGTCAGGATCAGGCAGTAGAGCATGTAGTACCAGTCGCACAGGGCCACGAGGATCAGGAAGAAGACGGCCATCGCTGCGTCGTGTCCGGTGCGCCGGTGTGAGGCGACGGGACTGGAGAGCGCTTGCGCCACGCGCAGCAGGTAGAGCGCAAAGAAGGGAAGCCATTCCAGGCTGATGACCTGCATGTGGCCGAGCAGGTGGGCGAAGTGGAACGGCGCGAAGGTGAAGATTGCCCCGGCAACGAAGGCCGGCAGCCACTTCGCGCCCGGCCCCAGCACTTCGCGCGCCAGCAGATAGGTTCCCAGCCCGCCCAGCGTGAAGCTCAGGAGGACGATGAAGTTATAGGCGGGCAACAACCCCCACGCGATTTGTATGGGCAGGGCGACCACGCCGTTGAACGGGTTCAGCGTGTGAAAAAGCAGGCTGACGCCGGTCGGATGGAAGAGCACTGGCGTGAAGAAGGGTTGGGTGTGGAGGTCGAGCAGGGCGACGCGCACCCACCACAGGTTCCAGTAATTCTGCCAGCCGTCGAACGAATCGCCGGGGATGGTCGTGGTGAACTGGCGGATGAGCGGGTAGGTCAGCGCCAGGGTCAGGGCCAGATAACCGGCGAGCGCGGCCAGCGCGCCGAGCGGACCGTTGAGGGTCCGCCGGTTGGCGCTGCGGGGTTGTGAAGTCGCAGGCGGCAAGCGATCAATCTCCCCGGCTGAGGTGGGCGAGCGCCGTATTGAGATCTGTCGCTGCGGATTGCAGCATGGCAGCGAGCGCCTCGTCGGCCTGCGCCACGAACGCCGCGTCCTTGATGCTCTCCAAATTCACGGCGACATTGAGCGCGCCGCCGCGCAGCCCGGCGTGCGCCAGCAGGGCCGCGACCGTCGCGTCGCTGGCTGCGTTGGGAATGCCCAGTTCAGCCACTTCGCCAGCCAGCTTCAACACCTCGGCGCAGGCCCGCGCGGTATCCAGCGGCGTCTGCGCGGCCCCGATGAAACCGGCCTGGATGGCCGCAGAGCGGTCGGCCTTTTCTATCGCGGTTTCTTTGGGCAGCCGGTATGCGGAGAGAATGCTCGCATAGGCCAGCGCATCCCGATCTATCATGTCGCTCAGGATGGCTTGCAAAGCGCTCGCTCGCTCCGCAATCGCCGCCAAGCGGTCGGTCGCATCCGGGTTTGTTCCTTTTTTCAAGCTGATCCGCGCGACCATGCTCACGAGGGCCGCGGCTGTTGCGCCGGATAACGCCGCCGCCGAGCCGCCGCCCGGCGTGGGCGTGGCGGCAGCGAGTGTATCCAGGAAACTACGCACCGAGAGATTGGAGAGATGCAGATGGGTCGTGTCGTCGGACATTGAAATTGCCTTTGCAAAGATGACCGGAATGCTATAAACGATTATAATCCTCTCAGACGTCTCAGCCAAACGCTGCCTGCCCTCACCTGCCGGTGGTCTTAACAAAATGCTAACACTGTTGATGCAAAGTTCTAACACCTTCGCGGTATAGTAAGAAGGTGAGGCATTAGTCGGCCCGGAGTAGCGACGCGAGAAGCGCGCAGATCGGGCTGGGCCTGGTTAGAATACACCTGGCAGAAATGGAGAAAGCCGTGTATCGCGATCCGACACCAAATATCAGATGGCGCAGAGAGGTAGAAGGCGTCTGGCGGCCACCGACAGACGTCTATGAGACCGACGACAGCGCCGTCATTATCGTTGAAATCGCGGGGTTGGTCGACGACGCGTTTCAAATCTCTTTGAACGGTCGAATGCTCGTGGTCAGCGGCGAGCGCCATGACCCCGCCGAAAAGTTAGCGTATCAGCAAATGGAGATTCGCTACGGGCGGTTCCTGACGGAGGTGCGTTTGCCCTGGGCGTTGGAAAGCTCGGGCCAGACCGCCGTTTACGAGAATGGCCTGTTGTGCATCACGTTGCGTAAAGCGCAGAGCCGGCGTGTGCCTGTGAAGGTTGTGCAGGACGCATCGTCGGACGCTGAAGGGGAAAATAATTAATGACAGACAATACTCAGGCTGAACTGTTTATACCGGAAGAACTGCCGGTTTTGCCGCTGCGCGGCGTGGTGGTTTATCCGATGATGTGGCTGCCTCTCACCATCGGGCAGGAACGCTCGATTCATCTGGTGGACGACGCCCTGTTAGAGTCGTCGGAACACCGGATCATCGGCCTGTTCGCGTCCAAAGACCCTGAGGTGGAGGAGCCGAATCCTGATCAGGTGAGCGAGGTCGGCACCGCTGCCGTGGTGCATCGCATGTTGCGCGCCCCCGATGGGAGCATTCGCCTCATCGTGCAGGGGCTGGAGCGCATCCGGATCACCGAGTATGTGCAGACCGAGCCTTATCTGCGCGCAAAGGTCGAAGTGCTGCCCGACGAGGAAGTGGAATCGGTGGAGCAGGAAGCGATGATGCGCGCCACGCTGGACCTGTTCCGGCGGCTGGTGCAACTGGTGCCGCATATGCCGGAGGAACTGGAAACCGCCGCGTTGAACGCCGAGAGCGCGCGCCAACTGGCGTATCTGGTCGCGGCCAGCATTCGCATGGAACCGGCGCAGGGTCAGGAAATCCTCGAACTCGATCCCGTGCAGGAGAAGCTGATCAAGCTTAATTCCTTCCTCGTGAAGGAACTGGAAGTCCTCGAGCTGGGCCGCAAGATTCAATCGCAGGCCCAGGACGAGATGAGCAAGATGCAGCGGGAATACTTCCTGCGCGAACAGGTCAAGGCGATCCAGAAGGAACTGGGCGAAGGGGACGAGCAAGAGGCCGAGATTCAGGATTACGAGACGCGCATCGCGGCCGCCGGGATGCCGGAAGAAGCGGAGAAAGAGGCGCGGCGTGAGCTTAACCGGCTGCGCAAGATGCCTAGCCAGGCCGCCGAATACAGCGTCATCAAGACCTATCTCGACTGGATGGTGAGTCTGCCGTGGCAGAAGACCACCCCCGATAATCTGGATATCGCACACGCGCGGCAAGTGCTGGATGAAGACCATTACGGGCTTGAGGAGATCAAGGATCGTATCCTTGAATTCCTGGCCGTGCGCCGGCTGCGTCAGGAGCGCAAGGTCGAAGGGGAGGAGAACAACGGTCAGGTGGATCATATCCGCCGCGAGCGCGAAGGCGTGATCCTCTGCTTCGTCGGCCCGCCCGGCACCGGCAAGACCTCGTTGGGGCAGTCCATCGCACGGGCGATGGGCCGCGAATTCATCCGGCTGGCGCTGGGCGGCATCCGCGACGAGGCCGAAATCCGCGGCTTCCGGCGCACCTACATCGGTTCGATGCCGGGCCGGGTGATTCAGAGCTTGCGCAATGCGGAAAGCCGCAACCCTGTCTTCATGCTGGATGAGGTGGATAAGCTGGGCCGTGATTTCCGCGGCGATCCCGCATCGGCGCTGCTTGAGGTGCTGGATCCCGAACAAAATTCGAGTTTCCGCGATCACTATCTGGACGTGCCGTTCGATCTGAGCCAGGTGCTTTTTATCACGACGGCCAACTGGCTGGACACCATCCCGCAGCCGTTGCTGGATCGGATGGAAGTGATCAACCTGAGCTCTTACACCGAGGAAGAGAAGGTGAAGATCGCGCAGGGGTATCTCGTCCCGCGACAGATCAAGGAGAACGGTCTGCGCCCGGATGAGATCACGTTCGAAGAAGGCGCGTTGCAGAAGATGGTGCGCGAGTATACCCGCGAGGCCGGCGTGCGTAACCTCGAACGGCAGATCGGCACGGTGTGTCGCAAGGTCGCCACGAAGATCGCCGAGAAGGGCAGCGCGGCGGGTTCGGTGGTCATCACGGCGGAAAATGTCCGTGATTACCTGGGGCGCGCGAAGTTCACCGCCGAAGTGGCGGAGCGCGTCGAGAAGGCGGGCGTGGCGACGGGGCTGGCCTGGACACCGGTCGGCGGGGATATCCTGTTCCTCGAGGCGACGCGGATGCCGGGCAGCAAGGGCTTCCTGGTCACCGGCCAGTTGGGCGATGTGATGAAGGAATCGGCGCAGGCCGCGCTGAGCTGGGTGCGGAGTCGGGGGAAGGACTACGGGATTGACGACGAGTTGATCACCAAGTCGGACATCCACCTGCACATCCCGGCGGGCGCGACGCCCAAGGATGGGCCGAGCGCAGGCGTCACGATGGCGACGGCACTGGTGAGCCTGTTGACCGGGCGGCCCGTGCGCAAGGATGTGGCGATGACCGGTGAAATCACGCTGCGCGGCCACGTCCTGCCGGTGGGCGGCATCAAGGAGAAGGTGCTGGCGGCCAGCCGCGCCGGCCTTACCACGGTGATCCTGCCGAAGCGCAACGAGGGCGATCTCGAAGACCTGCCCGCGGCCGTGCGGGAGAAGATCACCTTCGTCTTCGCGGAGGAAGTGGATGATGTGGTGCGGGCTGCATTGATCCCTGAGGGCCAGAGCCAACCGGTCGAACCGGTCGTGGACGAGGCGGTTGTGGTGGAGGAGCCGAGTGAGGAGCCGGTTTTGGCAACCACCGCGTGAGTCGTAGCCATAAGTAAACGCGTAGTATAGCCCCTCATGGGCGCCTGCGGCGGGCACAAGGCCCTATACTACCGGGTTCAACAGAAGCAGGGCGTCGTTCACAACGACAGTGGCCGACGCCTTGATGATTTAAGCGGCGGGAAAGCCCCGCTCTCATTTGACAAATCACGAGATTGTCAACATAATGATTAATATAAGCCCGCATCTATGCAATGCGCATACGTGATGTGAGGCGAATGCGCCGAGCTTGCGCTCCATGTGAGATAAATATTGACATGGTTTAGCACATCGGCCTAACATCGGCCTACATGAAAGGAGTGTTGAGAACACTCAGTGGTAGAAACACGAAATAGAATAAGAAGTACCGTCCGGCCTGCAAAGGGCGATTGGCGGCGGGTGGACCTCCATTTGCACACCCCCGCATCGGCGGATTGGCAGGAGCCTGGTGTCAGCTACCTGCAATGGCTACAGAAAGCCGAATCTCGCGGGCTGGACATTGTGGCGATCACCGACCATAACACCGTGGAAGGGATTGCCCGGCTGAGAGCCGAGATCGAGCGCCTCACATGGTTAGAGGCCAATGATCGTTTGCGGCCTCAGGAACGACGAGACCTGGACGAGTATCGCCGGATCGGCGACAAAGTATTGGTTTTGCCCGGGGTGGAGTTTACAGCCACCTTCGGGTTTCATATCCTGGCGATTTTCCCCCCCGAAACCCTGCTGCGCGCGATGGAGTTGTTGCTCCTGCGCCTGAATGTGCCGGTGGATCGCCTCACTGATGGCAGCACCGAAATCGGCGCGTCTACCGATGTGCTGACAGCTTACCGGTTGATTCACGAGGCCGGCGGGCTGGTCGTTGCGGCGCACGCCAATACGACGCACGGCGTGGGAATGCGCGGCGTGAACTTCGGCGGCCAGACAAAGATTGCCTTCACGCAAGATCAATACCTGGACGCGCTCGAAGTGACCGACCTCGAAGACCCCGGCCGGCGTTCGACGGCGCGTTTCTTCGACGGCTCGAAACCCGAATATCCGCGCCGGATGCACTGCATCCAGGGTTCGGACGCGCATCGCTTGACGCGTGACCTGAAAGAAAAGACGCGCATGGGCATCGGCGACCGGGCTACGGAGATCTTGCTGCCCGAACCAAGTTTTGAGGCGCTGCGCGACGTACTCGAAGGCGACGACTTCTCGCGGACGCGGCCATCGCGCCCGTTGGCTGAGACCCCTTACGATCACATCCAGGCGGCGCGCGACCAGGGCGACACCATCGTCCAGTCTTTCCATGAGAGCATGAGCCGGCAGGGTGGACGTATGCACAAGGTGCTGTGTGACGTGGTGGCGATGGCGAACACGCAGGGCGGCACGGTCTACGTGGGCCTGAGCGTAGCGAAGAAGGGCGAGCCGCGCGGGGTGGAGAACCCTGCGGAGAACGCGACCCTGCTGAAGCGGGAGATCGAACGGCATATCACACCGCCGCTGGACACCAACGTCAGCGTTGTGGAAACCGCCGGCGTCCCTGTTTTGCGGATCATCGTACCTAAGGGTACGGAGAAACCGTACGCGATGGACCAGACGCGCATTTACGTGCGCGCTGAAACGGATAGCACCGAGGCCGTGCGCGATGAGATCGTCAATCTGGTGTTGGCGACACACGCATTGACACCGGCGCCCGTGGCCGCGCCCGCTCCGGTTGTGACTCCAGAGCCGGTGGCCGAACCGGCTGCCGCTGAGCCGACGGTTCCGGCGCCGGCCAAACCGCGCGCCTCGCGCTCACGGCGCGCACCGGCGCATAAGGCTGCTCCTGTTGTGGAAGCCGAACCGGAGATGCCGGCAGAGGCGGAACTGGAATCGGAGGAAGCCGGATTGACGGCCCCGGCGCTGGGCGTCGAGATCGTCTCTATGGAAGAGCGCAAGGGAATAAAGTACTTTACGATCCGTGACCTGCGCAACGGCAACACGGTGCAAAACGTCACCCAGACATCGGCGCGCAAACTGTGGAGCTACGCGATCAACCAGGCGGCCACGAAGCCGGTGGACCCGACGGGCGTCACCTGGAGCGGCAGCTATGGGCTGTGGCAGGTCGCCAAGCGGGCGCGCCGGCTGCGCTATGATCTCGTGTTGCGCGAGCCGGATGGCAATATCCGCATCTTCTACGGTGTGACCTCGGACGGCATGTCCGGGCCGTGGGTGCAGTTCCTCCTGGAAGAAGATCGGGCCTAAACTCCGGGGATAAACCGCGGACACTGGACTGGAGGCTTTAGCCGGTTGCGTGCATGATTCCCATTGCCGCAAGAAACCGGCTGAAGCCTCGACTCCAGGCACATTTGGAACTCCTGGTCATTTGACCCGCGCCGCTATTCCGCATATCATCTACAGCATTGTTCGTCGCGTGCAGTCTTCTGCGCCGCTATGGGGGTGGTTGTCGCCTGGTGGCGGCCCCAGTCTTCAAAACTGGTGCGGGGCGGTGATCCCGGCCCGGGTGGGTTCGACTCCCATCCACTCCCGCTGGCAACAAATTCCCGGGGATGTCAGCCTCCCCGGGGAATTTTGCGTAACAGCGACAAAATTTCTTACAAGGAGACGCTTTGTGTCAACCTTAAGGATTCTCGCGCTGGGCTTGCTCTTGCTGACCGCAACGATACCGGCCTACGCTAACACGCAGCCGTCTGCCCTCCCGCAGGCGCCGATCATCGTCGCCGACCACAATTCGGTCGCACTGTTCGAGCAAATCCCCGAAAACTATCTCCTCGCCGCGCAGGCAACCTCGATGCTCTACATGGATCGCTCCGTGGGCGGCAACATCAGCGAGGGTCTGGACTGTCTGAGCTTCCCCACGGATGAGCAGGCCAAGAATCACTGCGTGCGCTGGGAACACCCCGACCCGCGCTTCTCGGTGAGCCGTGACGACCTGAACTGGAGTCGCCCCGGCGGTTACAGCCGCGCCAACTGGGATTTCGTCTTTTGGCCCGGCGGCTGCTCGGATTGGAGCACGGAAGTCGGCTGCTTCTTCGATCACGTGAATGGGCATCTCGGAGAATATAAAGTTGTTTCCTACCAGTTCAGCTATCTCGAAGTGATGCAGGGTTCGGGTATTGCGAATCGGCCCGGCGGTTTCTTCTGGGATAATAACAACAAGCTGGACGTGTATGACCTGGAAGCCTTTGAAGCGGCGCACCCCGAGATGGAGTTCATCTACTGGACGACCAGCCTATCGCGATCCATTGGGTCGCCGGAGGCCGAATCGTTCAACAATCAGATGCGGCAGTACGCCAGAGATCACGGCAAGCCGCTGTTCGACGTGGCCGATATTCTCTCGCATGACCCCGGCGGGAAGCCATGCTACGACAATCGGGACGGGCAACCTTATGATAGCGGAACCGAAAGCGAAAACTACCCTGATGACGGGGTGAACCTCCCGGCCATCTGCCAATACTACACGACCGAGGTGGACGGCGGGCACCTGGGTAGCATCTCCATTGGCAAGATTCGCGTCGCCAAGGCGTTCTGGGTGCTGATGGCGCAGCTTTCGGGATGGAACCCCGGCGCGCCGCCGCCAACGGTAGCGGTGACCGCGACGCCAACCCGCACCGCGACGCCGACCCCACGACCGCCGGCCGGCCCCAATCGGGCCTACTTGCCGATGTTACTGCGCTAACGAGCCATCCATTCCTCTTGTGGAGTGCACATCCTCAGATGTGCACTCCACAAGGAGTTTGCGGCAAAAGAAATACAAGACACACACAAATACGTATCCAGTGTTATAATGACCGTATTGTTATGCTCGCGCGAACTTATCGCGCGAGTTGGTTGCAGATTCACATAAAGGGCGGAGTTGGCATGGATTCGGTGGAAAAACAGATTCGTACGTATATCGCACAGAATATCCTCTTTACCGGCAATGACTACCCCTATGCCGATGACATCTCGTTCCTCGATCAGGGGATCGTGGATTCGATGAACGTCCTCGAACTCGTGAACTTCGTCGAAGAACGCTATGGGCTGAAAGTGGACGATCGTGACATTGTACCCGACAACTTCGATTCGGTGGCCCGGCTCGCGGCGTATGTGCGGGGCAAGCA
Organism: Anaerolineae bacterium; assembly: GCA_038214535.1. Lineage (GTDB taxonomy): Bacteria > Chloroflexota > Anaerolineae > CG2-30-64-16 > CG2-30-64-16 > JBBQRS01. The sequence continues at coordinate 5,830 of JBBQRS010000050.1, read as the reverse complement.
ACCCGCCGCCTGATGCTGAAGGCATCCCGGTTGGAGGGGAAACCGATGCTGGTCCAGGAATTTCTCGAACGAAGCGCTGAACGCTTGCCCGCTAAGACGTGTCTGGTGTGCGACGACCGTCGGCTGACGTACCGCGATGTGGACGCCCAGGCCAATCGCCTTGCGAACGCGCTGCGCACCGCCGGGTTCCGGCGCGGGGATCGCGCGGTGATCTACCTGCCGAACTGTGTCGAGGCGGTGGTCGCAATTTTCGGGGTGCTGAAGGCCGGCGGCGTGTTCGTGGTCGCCAACGCGGCTACGAAGGAAGCCAAGCTGGCGTATATGGTGAGCAACTGTGCCGCGAGTGCGCTGATCACCGGCGCGCGGCATCGCGCGCTGGCGTTGCGTCTCCGCGAGAGTGGTAAGCTGTCCGCACCCGGCATCATCATTATTATGACCGGCGCGCCGGCGGATTCGGCAACTGGCGCAGATGTTCTGTGGTACGAGCAAATTCAGGCGCACGGTTCGCCCAGGCGGCCCGAACCGGTGAACATTGACCTCGACCTCGCGTGCCTGATCTATACGAGTGGCAGCACCGGCGAACCGAAGGGCGTGATGTCGGATCACAGCAACGTGGTTTTCGCCAGCGACTCGATCATTTCCTATCTCGAAAACACCGAAGCGGATATCGTCATCGGGCTGTTGCCTCTCGCGTTCGATTACGGGCTGTATCAGTTGTTGATGACCTTCCGATTCGGTGGGACGCTGGTGCTGGAAAAAGGCTTCGCGTATCCGGCGGCGACGTTGCAGCGGATCGAAGCGGAGCGCGTGACGGGGCTGCCGGGCGTGCCCACCATTTTCGCGGTCCTGCTCAAGCACGACTTGAGCCAATACGATCTCTCCAGCCTGCGCTACCTGAGCAACACGGCGGCGGCTCTGCCCACCAGCCACATTGAGGCGCTGCGCGGGGCGTTTCCCGGTGTCACGCTCTATTCGATGTACGGGCTGACCGAGACCAAGCGGACGTTGTATTTGCCGCCGGAGCAGCTTGACGTACGCCCCGGCTCGGTGGGCATCGCGATTCCGGGCACGGAGGTGTGGGTGGAGGATGAAGCCGGGAAGCGGCTGGGGCCGGGGGCCGTAGGCGAACTGGTGATCCGCGGGCGGCACGTGATGCGCGGCTATTGGGGCGACCCGGACGCCACGGCCCGGCGCTATCGGCCCGGCCCGCTGCCCGGCGAGCGCGTGTGCTATTCCGGCGATCTGTTCCGCGTCGATGATGAGGGCTATCTCTATTTCGTCGCCCGCAAGGACGACATCATCAAGAGCCGCGGCGAGAAGGTCGCGCCGAAAGAGGTCGAGAATATTTTGTATGCGTTGGATGGGGTCACGGAAGCGGCTGTGATCGGTGTGCCCGACCCTGTGCTGGGTGAAGCGATCAAGGCGTTTATCGTGACCGATGGCCGCGATCTGACGGCCGCGGCGGTGCTGGCGCATTGCCGGGCTAATCTGGAAGACTTCATGGTTCCGCAGCAGGTTGCGTTTTTGGCGGAGCTTCCCAAGACGGAATCGGGCAAGATCAAGAAAACGGGGCTGGCGTGATCGCAAGGCGAACACATTCATGTGCGGCATTGTAGGCGTTCTCAACCGGACCGAGCAGCCCGCGCCGGATCGTGACGTCCTGCTGCGGATGCTGGGGACGTTGCAGCATCGCGGGCCGGACGGCTACGGCGTCTACCGGGATGACAGGGTCGGTCTGGGCAGCGCGCGCCTCAGCATCATTGACCTGGCCCGTGGCGACCAGCCGATCAGCAACGAGGACGGCTCGCTCTGGATCGTCTATAATGGCGAGATTTTTAATTACGTGGAGCTGCGCCCACAACTCGAAGCGCGCGGCCACCATTTTACCACGCAGAGCGACACCGAGGTCATCGTCCACCTCTACGAAGAATATGGCCCCGATTGTTTGCGGCATCTCAACGGCCAGTACGCGCTGGCGATCTGGGATGTGAAGGCGCAAAGCCTCTTCCTGGCGCGCGACCGGCTGGGAATTCGTCCTCTCTTTTATACAATTAGCGATGGCCGGTTGCTCTTTGGCTCCGAGGTGAAGGCGCTGCTGGCCTATCCGGGCGTCCGCGCCGAGCTTGATCCCCGCGCGGTGGAGCAGGTTTTCACCTATTGGAGCACCCTCACGCCGACTACCGCGTTCCGCGGCGTGCGCGAGCTGCCGCCCGGCAACTATCTGCTGGCGGCGCAGGGCGAGTTGCAAATCGAAACCTACTGGCGGCCCGACTTCACACCGGAAGAGGGTTGCCCGGAAGCCGACTATGCGGAGGAACTGGAAGCTCTGTTGATTGACGCCGCGCGCCTGCGGATGCGTGCCGATGTGCCGGTGGGCGCATATCTCAGCGGCGGCCTCGATTCGTCGCTGACGACGGCAATCGTGCGCGACTATACCGATAGCCGGCTCGAAACCTTCTCCATCGCGTTCGAGAACCCAGACTTCGATGAGAGCGCCTTCCAATATCGGATGGCGGAATATCTGGGGACACAGCACCACGTCGTGACGTGCAGCGATGCCGACGTGGGGCGCGTTTTCCCGGACGTGATCTGGCACACCGAGACGCCCATCCTGCGCACGGCCCCCGCGCCGCTCTTCATGTTGTCGCAACTGGTCAACGAACACGGCCTGAAGGTTGTGGTGACGGGCGAAGGGGCGGATGAGGTGCTGGCGGGCTATGATATCTTCAAGGAGATGACGATCCGGCGGTTCTGGGCGCGCAACCCGGATTCGGAGATGCGGCCATTACTGCTCAAACGGCTCTACCCGGATATCGGCGGCCTGAGCCGGGCGGGCAACGCGTATCTGAACGCCTTCTTCCGGCGCGATCTGGAGACGACCGGCTCGCCGTACTATTCGCATGCGTTGCGCTGGTCGAACACCGGGCGCAACCGCCGTTTCCTGAAATCCACAGCCGGTGAGGACGCGGCGCAGCCGTGGGCCGACGATATTACACTGCCCGCGGATTTCGCCACGTGGCCGGCGCTGGGGCAAGCGCAATACCTGGAGATGACGATCTTCCTGTCGCAGTATCTCCTCTCGTCGCAGGGCGACCGTGTGGCGATGGCGCACTCGGTGGAGGGGCGCTACCCGTTCCTGGACTTCCGCGTGGTAGAGTTCTGTAACCGGTTGCCGCCGGGAGTCAAGCTGCGGGGTTTGATGGAAAAGTGGCTGTTGCGGCGAGTTGCCAGCAAACATCTGCCGGAGGAAATCTGGCGGCGCCCGAAGCGCCCCTACCGTGCGCCGATTCATGCCGGCTTCTTCGGCGCGGGCGCGCCCGACTACGTGGCGGAACTGCTCTCGCCCGGCGCGATCGCGGAAAGCGATCTCTTCCTGCCTGCGGCGGTGGAACAGTTGACGCGCAAGGCTGCTTCGGGTCGGTCGCTCAGCGAGGTGGAGGACATGGCGCTGGCGGGCATCCTGTCAACGCAACTGGTGTACCGGCAGTTCGTCAAAGACTTTAGCCCCCGCGCGCCCGTTGCCCATCCGCGCCTCAACGTTGTAGATCGCACCCAGGAAGCGAGTGAACAGGTATGACAGGATCGGAACATTTCAACCGCGCCGCGTTGGAGCTCGACGCGCCGGCGGAGGTTGCCCGGTTGACGGCCGCGTTGCGTCAAGCCGTGCATCATGATTTGCGGCGCGGCGGCGCTGTGGTGGGCATCAGCGGCGGCGTGGATTCGTCGGTGGTGCTGGCGCTGTGCGCGCAGGCGCTGGGGCCGGAGCGGGTGTTGGGGGTGCTGCTGCCCGAGCGCGATTCCAGCCCCGACAGCGCGCGGCTGGCGACGGAGGTCGCCGCGCGCTATGGCGTGCAGACCACCACCGAGGAGATTACCGCCGCGCTCGATGGGTTCGGTTGCTATGCGCGGCGCGACGAGGCGATCCGCCGGCTCTTCCCGGAGTTCGGGCCGGGCTGGACTTCCAAGATCACCCTCCCCGGTAACCTGTTGGACGAGGACACGCTGAACGTGTTCTATCTGACGGTGGTTGCCCCCGAAGGCGAAGAACAGACCCGCCGGATGCCGCCGCGCGAGTACTATCAGATCGTCGCGGCGTCGAACCTCAAGCAGCGGACGCGCATGGCGATGCTCTACTATCACGCCGAGGCGCGCAATTACGCGGTGGTGGGGACGGCCAACAAGAACGAACATGCGCTGGGCTTCTTCGTGAAACACGGCGACGGCGGGGTGGACGTGCAGCCGATCGCACACCTCTTCAAGAGCCAGGTGTATCAACTCGCGGAGGCGCTGGATATCCCGCGCGAGGTGCGCGAGCGCACCCCGACTTCGGATACCTACAGCGCGGGCAGCACCCAGGAGGAGTTTTTCTTCCGCTTGCCGTTCGCCATCCTGGATACGGTGTGGCACGGCCACGAGCGCGGCGTTCCCGTGGATGAGATCGCGGCGAGCCTCGGCCTGACGGCGGAACAGGTGTCGCGGGTGATCGCAGACATCACGCGGAAAGAACGAACGACCGACTATCTGCGCCGGGGGGCCATCAGCTTCGATATCACGGAGGGCGAACTGTAATGAACCGTCAGTTTCCGGCGTTAAGCGGCCTGGCGATCGTGCTGATGGTGTTGAACCATTCGATTACGCTGACGCTGCAAGCGGGTCAGCGGTTGGGCTATGCGCCGCCTGTCGGCCTTATTGGGGCGATTCTGGTGGTGCTGCGTGATCTGGGCGTCTTCGCCGTGCCCACGTTTCTCTTTGTCGCCGGGGCATTTGTGGCGTACGCGGCCCGTGGCGATCCGCCCGGCCTCTCGCGCAGTTTCGTCCTGCGCAGCGTCGCACACATCCTGTGGCCGTACCTCATCTGGTCGGTCATTTTCTACGCCCTCGTTTACGCACATTACGGCGAGCGCTATGGGGTGATGGGTTACGCGAAGAACCTGTTGACCGGGTATCCCTATCACTTCGTGCCGCTGTTGCTGATCTCTTATCTTGTGTCGCCGCTGCTGGTGATCGCCGCGCGCCGGCGCGGGCTGCTACTGCTGGCGGTGATTGGCATTTTGCAACTGCTCTTGATCGGCATCCTGCACAAGGGCAGCCTGGGGTTCGTCTTCCCGGCCCAGGCGCACGCGCTGATGCTGCCGATCATCGGCGGCACGCTCTCCGAGTGGGCGATTTATTTTCCGCTGGGACTGATATACGGGATGCACGCGCGCGCGTGGCTGCCGGTGTTGAAGCGCTTGCGTTTCGTGTTGGTAGGCGCGACCGTGGTGCTGTTCGTCCTGGCGACGCTCTATTTCAGCGCGGGGCGGGGGTTCGAACTGGGGAAATATCTTTGCCCCGTCCCCTTCGTGTTGCTTCTGCCCCTCATCCAGCGCCAGTCCATCCCGCTGGTGCGCCAGTTCGAAGCCGTGGGGAAGCACTCTTACGGCGTTTACCTGACGCACCTGCTGGTGCTCGATCTGACGCTGTGGGCCATCGCCGCCGCCGTCCCCGGTGCGCTGAACTATCCCATCCTGGTTGCGCCCGTGGTGGTTGCGCTTGGGCTGACGGTTCCGCTGACGGTGATGAATTGGGCGGCGCGCCTGCCGACGCGCCGCGTATATCGTTACGTTTTCGGATAGTCTTTCCCTTTGCAGTAACGGCTTCAGCCGTTGTGGCGCCCCCCCAGCGGCTAAAGCCGCCACTACGAAGGATAGCGATGGGCAGTTTTGGGATAGACACCAACCGGGAGTTATAGCTCGCCGCGCAATAGCTTCGCTTTGCTTTCCATGTAGTGCTTGAAGTTCGGCCAGCTCACATCCGGCGGGACGGTATGATCTACCGTGGGGATGTAGCC